>CADAZW010000005.1 GCA_902792555.1 uncultured Bacteroidales bacterium
CCGGTACCGCAGCCCACGGCGCCAACGTATTCTTCATCTCCATCACCAACCCCGACAACAAGGCCTTCAAGGAGAAGGAGGGTGCCGTCGTTACCGTTTTCTTCGACGGCAGCGAGCTGGCTGACGGCGACTACGTAGTGAAGATGACCTCTTCACTGGCCGTAGGTACCGACGCCAAGTCCTACAAGGCAGCCGACATGGACGCCAAGTTCAGCATCAAGGACGGTAAGGTGACCGCCGTTGCAGCCCTCACCGCTGAGGCCGTTGCAGCCGGCAAGGCTGTCTACACCGTTGACGGCAAGAAGGTAGCTGCTCCTGCAAAGGGTCAGATCTACGTTGTTGACGGCAAAGTTGTTAAATTCTAACAACTTCGCGAACTTTTGCAGCGCTTGTCGCTGCGCAGCAGCGGTGCGCGAAAAGCAAAAGTGAGAGCGAAGCGGCAAGGCTGTGAAGTTCTAAGAGATCCCCTCTTATCCCCCTAAAGGGGGAGGAAGGGACACTCCAATACGATTTCGGGAGGCGCAATTGTTTGCGCCTCCCGATTGTTTGCTATAATTATCTTTTCTCTGTTCTCTGTTATCTATTCTCTGTTATATATTCTCCTTTCTCTGTTCCCTTTTCCCTATTTGTGCCGCCAACAACACTTCTTCTATTCTAGAGGAGGGAAAGGATTTCCTCCCTTTTCATCGGGAAAATCGCCAGGCAGAAAACCCGTTTCGTAAAGTCAAAATCTAATCGCGTATGGATTATTTATTATTGCGTAAGAATATTCTTTTATCGCGAAGAAAAGAAATTTAATCGCGTCGAGCCGAAATCTAATCGCGCCGAAATCAAATCTAATCGCGCCGAAACTGACCACTTCCTCGCGATTATTTTTTTCCTTCTCGCAATTAAAAAAATTCTCTTCGCGGAAAATTCTTCTATCCTCGCGAAAATTTTTCTTAAGCCCACATTCCCTGGCTTTATGTCCACGTTAAACATCTTAAAGTAAACGGCAAGAAAAAGGCACAAATGACTTTGGCCATTAAAAATTGCCTACTTATTAGTGTTCCGCCCTTACCACACAATTCTATGCCACAACGGTATAGGCGATATAGGATATATATATGGACAGGAGGACGGCGCCCTCCCAGCGCTCAAGGGTGCGGCGAGTGAACATAAAGAACCATAGCAGGGCAGCCAGTCCGCCCATGAGAAGATAGTCATAGAAGAAGCCTACATCGGCATTATGGATAGGACAGATAACTGCGGGCAGGCCGATGCCAAACAGAACATTGAAGGTGACGGAACCTACGATATTGCCAATAGCCATGTCCTGCTGACCCTTGCGGGCTGCTATGACGGAGGCAAAAAGCTCAGGGAAACTGGTGCCGACGGCTACGATGGTAAGTCCTATTATTCTCTCCATATCCTTGGGGTCAGCTCCAACGGCCTCGCCTATCTCGCGAGCTATGCCGGAAGCGCCATGAACGAGCAGATTGGAGCCGCCTACCAACAGACCAAGTGCGAAGAGTGCAATGAGAATGGCTTTCCACAGAGCCATAACGGGCTCTGATTTCTCTTCGTTGGATTCGGCTTTTTTGGTAAGTCGACGCGAACGACGCACCTCCCACGAAACGAACAGAATGAGGATGGTCACGCCGATGATACCTGCCAAGCGACCAATGGTACCGGTCATACCCACGCCAACCAACAGCCAGCAGGCTGCAATCATCATGGGAAGGTCAACCTTGAGAGTAAAAGTCTTGGAAACGCACGGTATAATGAGGGCTGTGACGCCGAGAATCATGCCGATATTGGCTATGTTGGAACCCACGACATTGCCCACGCTGATGCCGGGACTGTCAGCAAGGGCAGCCTGCAGGCTGACGAATAGCTCGGGGGCACTAGTGCCGAACCCAATAACGGTAAGGCCGATTACCATAGGACTAAGCTTGGCCTTCTTGGCAATGGCCACAGCTCCGTCAACGAGCCAGTCGCCACCCTTAATGAGCAGCACAAAACCTAGGAGAACGAATAGGATGTTGAGTAACATCTTGTATTATTTAAACTTTATTGCCGGATCCAATTGTGGATACTGTTGGAAATTGGAGGTGCAAAGATACTCTGTCTGAAGAATTGGTGCAAGGACCAAGGCATTACAATATTATTACAGATAAAGACAAAAGACTTCCATGGATTAGCCGAAGAAAAGATAGCAGACAAAGATGGCAGCTACTATTCCGATGAGGTCGGCAAGAAGGCCACAGACGACGGCGTGGCGCGTCTTGCTGATACCGACGGCGCCGAAATAGACGGCCAGGATGTAGAAAGTAGTGTCGGTGCTGCCCTGGAAGATACAACTGAGGCGACCGATGAAGGAATCGGCGCCGAAGGCGTTCATGGCATCGACCATCATGCCCCGGGCTCCGCTGCCGGAGAGAGGCTTCATGAGCGCGGTGGGCAGGGCGCCTACCCAGTCGGTAGCCATACCTATAAACTCAAAGGCTTTCTGCAGACCGAGAATAAGCCAGTCCATAGCGCCAGAGGCACGGAATACGCCGATTGCCACGAGCATCGCTACAAGGTAGGGAATTATTCGCACAGCGGTCTGAAATCCCTCCTTGGCTCCCTCTACGAAGGCATCATATACATTAATTTTCTTTCTTACGCCAGAGAAAAGGAAAATCATAATGATGAGCATGAGCAGGAGGTTGGCGCCCATAGTGGTGACAGAGTTAAGAGAATCCTTATCCATCTGGGTGAAAGCCCACACGATGGCCGCCACAGCCACGCAAGCTCCGCCGAGGGTTAGCAGCAGAGTGCGGTTGAAGAGGTTAATCTTCTGATAGATGGAGGTAATAATAACACCACCAAGAGTGGCTGCGAAAGTGGCTATGAGAATGGGTAGGAAGACATCAGTAGGCTGAGCAGCCCCCATCTGGGCACGATAGACGAGAATGGAGATAGGCACGATGGTGAGACCGCTGGTGTTGAGCACAAGAAACATGATCATGGGATTGGTGGCGGTGTCCTTCTTGGGATTAAGGCTTTGTAGGCCCTCCATTGTCTTGAGACCCAATGGGGTGGCGGCATTGTCAAGACCGAGCATATTAGCCGAGATATTCATGAACATGTTTCCGAAAACGGGATGATTCTTGGGAATGTCGGGGAAGAGCTTGACCATGACAGGACTGAGAACACGGGCCAAGGCATTGATGAGGCCGCCACGCTCGCCAATCTTCATGATGCCGAGCCAGAGCGACAGCACACCGGTAAGACCAAGACTGAGCTCGAAGGCCGTCTTGGCGGTATCAAAGGTAGAGTCCATGATGGCGGGGAAGACCTCCATGTCGCCCATGAAGAGCAGTTTGACCAGACCTATCAGAAAAGCTATTGCAAAGAATGCAATCCAAATGTAATTGAGTACCATCCTTTATGTTCTATTTTTGATTTTATTGCCATTCCGGCAATCTCTCGATGACTGCGGCATGACTGCTTCCGATGTATACAAAATGCAAAAGTACGAATTAATTAACAATTAAAGTAGTGTTGTCGGAATTTTTGGCCACCTTGCGGCATTTTATCAACAGATGGGAGCCGTCGACTGCAGTAGTGGCAAAGAGGTAGAGGTCGCCACCCTCACGCAGTTTGAGCCGCTTGCGGAGTTCTGCAACAGAGGCAGGGAAATTGCGCACGGTGATATTAGCCTGTTGCACGCCTGAAAGCAGTCGGTGAATATCAGACTTGCCGAAGCCGCCCCATTCTATTATCCTAAAGATGCGACCGGGGAAAGTAGGGCAAAGCTGAGTGGAGGTGAAGAGATTGCTGGAGGGATGAAGTTTGAGAAGTCCGCAGCGAGCAGCTACAGCATCTTGCACGCCGGCTTTGAGTAGCGAAGCATTTGGCTCATAAAGAAAAGCGCCCATTTCATCGAGATATTTGGGTTGGGTGGTCCATGCCTTATGAGCCAGGCAGGAGACAGGGATATCGTCAGTGTCAAGATTGACGCAAAAGATATGCAACGGACTATCGACAGCAGAGAGCACAAGTAGTAGTTCGCGGCACTCGCCCCTGACACTTACGACATGAACCTCGTTGACATGATTCAGCCGGCGCAAAGCCATGTGGATATCAAGCATAGGTGACAGCTTGAGCAACACGAGAGACGAATAAGCAAGGAGATCAGACTGCATGGCGGAAACATCGGGCACACAGTGCTCGATGGCCACAGTCTTGCGCCCCACACCATCGCGACGAGCGGGGTCAAGGAAGAGCAACGAATAGCGACGAAAGAGCCAAGCACCGTCGGAGGCGGAATCAGCATTGATCACCTCGGCATGAGGGATACCCAGAAGAGGAAAATTGTGAGAGACTATGCGACAGAGATCAGGCTGCTGCTCAAAATAGTATGAATGAGTAAAGAGAGGCGCCAGGTAGGAAAAATCTACGCCAAAGCCGCCGGTGAGGTCGGCCATCGACACCCTTTCGGCTGCAGCAGGCAAGAGACGCTCCACAAGCTGGCGCTTATAGAGAGCTGTGGCCTGGCTGGAACACTGCTCCATAGAGAGGCGCGGCGGATAGAACAGTCCCTCTATCTGTGCCCATAAGGGCAGCTTGCGCTTGGCAAGTTGACGACCCTCTATCTGCTGCAGACACCATCGGGCATCAACACCCTCAGGCATCGGGGCCAGCGCCAGTCGACTCACATCATCGTCCAAGTGGGCGGCTATATATTCTTCGTTGGTCATGAGACTCTTTGTGTTTGAAACGTGAAAATAAAATCACTTCCTACGATAAAAAAACACACGCTGCACATTGGCTACTATCTTAACAGTCTGCACTCGAACGCAAATTTACCTGTTTTTAAGCGAATATTCAAAGGCTCGATTTATTTCTGCTGAAAAAAGGGGATTTATTTGCATTTCTATTACAAAATAGACTATTTTTGCATACAAATTTAATTCATAATGATTACAACGATTCTCCTTACACTGGCCGGCCTTGCCATCGGGGCAGTGATAGCCGCCATGGCATGCAACAACAGAATTTCGCAACTGAAATACCAAAACGGGGTGCTTAAAACAAAACTTGACAATGCCTATCAGCGCACCGACGAACTCAACGCCCTGCATGCCACCGAACTAGAACGTCTGAGAAAAGACCAAAAGGAACAACTAGAGCAGCAGCTGGCCTTGATGAAGGAGCAGATCAACAGCTCATCGGAAGAGATTCTGCACAAGCGGCAGCAGCAGCTGGAGACCACAAGCCGGCAGGCTCTTCTGAAAATTGTGGACCCTCTGCAAACGGAACTAAAGCGTATGCAGGAGATAGTGGACAAGGCCACCCTGGAACATTCCAACAGTATGTCACGCCTTGACTCGGCTATTAAGTCGAACATTATGCAGGTCAAAGACGTTGGTGAGAAGGCTGACCGACTGGCTCAGGCCCTATCTGGTGAAAGTAAGACCCAAGGTGATTTCGGCGAGCTGCGCCTGAAACAGCTACTAGACGATATGGGATTTGAGGAAGGGCTGCAATATGAGCAGCAGGTAACGCTACGCGATGAACGTGACCATGCAATTACCGACAGCGACGGTCACCGCCTGCAACCCGACGTGATACTACACTTCCCCGAAAAGCGCGACATAATCATTGACTCAAAAGTATCGCTGACAGCCTTCAAAGACTACTACGCCGCTGACGACGAGCAGCAACGCAAGGAAGCCATGAAACGACACGTAGGATCGGTGCGCAAACACATAGACGAGCTGGCACGCAAGGATTACTCTAAATACCTATGCGGCAACAAACTAGACTTCGTGATTATGTACGTTTTTAGTGAGAGCGCATTGCAGTTAGCTCTGTCGGCAGAGCCTCAGCTATACAAGGAAGCATATGAGAAACACGTGATTCTCTGCGGAAGCAATAATCTCTACGCCTTGCTACGAGTGTTGGAAACGAGCTGGAAGCAAATGCAGCAAGTAGAAAATCATCAGAAAATATTTGATGCCGCCAACATCATAGTAGAAAGAGTGCAGGTTTTTGCGGAGCGATTTCAGCGGGTGGAAGACTGCCTTGCTTCCACCCAAAAGGCCATTGACGAAGTAAAGCGCAGCACATCCAACAGCGGACAGAGCATAGTAGTGGCCGCCAATAAACTGGTGAAAATCGGCGCTTCGGAAAGCAAGCGCCACAAAGCCCTACCTAAAGACTCCACTGCACAGTAGGGAGTCGTCTATTTCCTACCAAAGAGGCGAGAGATCCACTTTATATTGTCAATCCACTGAATGATAGGACCAATGACAGGCACCACCCGGAGACCGCCATATTTGAGTTGGCGCACCTCGTCGGGCAGGGCCTGCATGGCTGCGGTATGGAGTTCGCGCTTGACCATCGACTCCATGTGGTCTTGTGCTGCACTTTGGGCAGCTGCTGCCTGAAGGTCCTCTACCTGCTCGTCAGTGGTCTTGCCGTCAGTCATGAAATATTTGGCATAACGGGCCAGTAGGTCATTGTACTGCTGGCTTAGCGGACTGGCAGCGAGCTGCTGCTCGAAGGTGCCCTGGTCGGCACATCCTGAGGCCAGCTGCTCCAACTGGGCAAACAGGGCATCGGCCTCAGTCGCCCCCTCGGCGGGGAGACGATAATTGTCTAACACTTGCTTGCGAGCAACAAGCCACGGATGTGTTTCCATATATGTATTCTTTTTAGGGTGATTATTTTAATGGCTGCTCTGGCCGCCATGGTGCATATTACGTGGGTGGTGGAGAAGTATCTCCTCACGCAGTCGTGACCGGTCGATGTGGGTATAGATCTCGGTGGTAGCAATGCTCTCATGGCCGAGCATGGCCTGAATGGCACGCAGGTTAGCCCCGCCCTCCAACAGATGGGTGGCAAAGGAGTGGCGCAGAGTGTGAGGGGAGATATTTTTTTGGATGCCAGCCTTGGCAGCCAACTCTTTGATAAGGTGGAAAACCATGATACGCCCTATATTGCGCGTGCCGCGCCTGACAGTGATAAAGACAAAGTCCTGATACTCGGGCGGTATCTGCCACTGGTTACGGTTGAGAAAATAGAGATGCAGCTCCTTGATGGCCTTTGGTGAGATGGGCACCAGTCGCTCCTTGGAGCCCTTGCCCTTAACCTTGATGAAGCCCTCCTCCAGATAGAGATCAGAAATCTTAAGGTTGCAGAGTTCACTGACACGCAGGCCGCAACTATAGAGCACCTCTATCATTGCCCTGTTGCGCTGGCCTTCCTTGGTATCGAGGCGTATGGCTGCGATGAGAGCGTCTATCTCCTCCACGCTGAGCACCTCGGGCAAATGGATACCTAGTTTGGGCGAGACTAGCAGTTCGCTGGGGTCAGAGTCGATGCGCCCTGTCATGATGAGAAACCTACAGAAAGCCCTGATCCCAGAGAGGATCCTGCTCTGTGAACGGGCATCGAGGCCTATGTCGAAGAGGCCAGCTGCAAAGGCATGGAGTTGCTCAATGGTCATCTGCAGGGGCTCCACATCCTCAGCGGCAAGGAAGGAGAGGAGCTTGTCAAGGTCGCGCATATAGGCATCGAGAGTGTTGGGCGAGAGGCCGCGCTCCAGCCGCAAGTATATGTAATAAGGGCGCACCAACTCGCGCTGCCATCGCTGCCATCTGGCGCTGCGTTGGAACAGTGAAACATCAATATTTTGCTCCTCAATGAGGTCCATATGATTTTTTCTTCCTAATTTCGCCACGAAATTACTAAGAAATTAGGAATAAGGTATTATTTGATATTTGAAAATTGACTTTTGATATTTAAAAATTATTGCTACTAACTTATGAGAATACAGATTATCAACGGCCCCAACCTTAACCTACTAGGGGTGAGAGAACCCGATGTGTACGGAAGCACTGGATTTGAAACCTATCTAGCCAACCTGCGCAAGCAGTATCCGCAAGCAGAGATAGAATACTTTCAAAGCAACGTGGAAGGAACTTTGGTAGACAAGATACACGAAGTGGGCTTTTCCTTCGATGGAATCGTACTAAACGCGGGAGCCTACACCCACACCTCGTTGGCTCTGCTGGATGCCATCAAGGCCGTAAGCACACCGGTAATAGAAGTGCATATCTCCAATGTGCACCAAAGAGAGGCTTTTCGCCACCACTCGATGATCTCCGCCGGCTGCAAGGGAGTGATATGTGGATTTGGATTGGATTCCTACCGGCTGGCCATTGAGGCCTTCCTCCACTCGTGATGCAAGATCTGACCACCTACATAGAGCAGCACATAGACAGGGAGCATCCCTATCTGCACCGGCTGTGGCGCGCCACCAACCTTTACCAGGTAAGGGGGCACATGGCCTCAGGCCATCTGCAGGGGATACTGCTAAGAATGCTAGTAGAGATGATTCAACCCCGCCGGGTGCTGGAGATAGGCACCTTTACAGGATACTCGGCGCTGAGCATAGCCTCGGGATTGAAAGAAGGAGCCATCATCGATACCTATGAGATAAACGACGAGCTGGAAAGCTTTACTCGCCGCAATATTGAGGAGTCACCTTGGGCCGACAAGGTGAGGCTGCACATTGGCGATGTGCTGCAAATACTGAAAGGGCAGGCGCCAACCTATGACCTTATTTTTATAGACGGCAACAAGCGCCAATACTGCGAATACTACACCTTGGCACTCAATCTACTCTACCCTCGTGGGTACATACTGGCCGACAACACCCTGTGGGACGGCCACATCACCGACCCCGCTTATGATCACGATGAGCAAACACAAGGAATTCGCCTTTTCAACGAAGAGATTGCCCATAACGAAAAGGTAGAGAAAGTTATCATCCCTCTGCGCGATGGTCTGACATTAATAAGGAAGAAATAACGGTGTGCTTTTTTGCCCAAGAATCATAGATTAAACGATTTTGTGCCGCAAAATGCGACATAATCATATTTATTTATTACCTTTGTCCGTTAAATAGCGAACAAAGGCTCTTTTTTTGTAAAAACAAAACAGACAATACTGATGGACTACAATTTTCAGGAGATTGAAAAGAAATGGCAACAGCGGTGGAGAGAACGCAAAACTTACCGCGTTGTGGAGGACAAGAACAAGAAGAAGTTCTATGTGTTAAACATGTTTCCCTACCCCAGCGGCGCAGGTCTGCATGTGGGGCATCCGCTAGGCTACATAGCAAGCGACATCTATGCCCGCTACAAGCGCCAAAAAGGATATAATGTGCTGAACCCCATGGGCTACGATGCCTATGGCCTGCCCGCAGAGCAATATGCCATACAGACTGGCCAGCACCCCGAGAAAACAACTTTCCAAAATATAGACCGCTACCGCGAACAGCTAGACAAAATAGGATTCTGCTTCGACTGGGACCGCGAAGTGCGCACCTGCACCCCCGACTACTACCACTGGACACAGTGGGCCTTCCAGAAGATGTATAACTCCTTCTTCTGCCTGAAAAGTCAGAAGGCACATCCTATAGAGGAACTTATTAAACATCTAAACGCCCACGGCACCGAAGGATTGGAGGTCGCCCAGACCGAGCAGCTAGACCTGACCGCCACCCAGTGGCAGCAAATGTCGGAGAAAGAGCAGAGCGACGTACTGATGAACTACCGCTTGGCCTTCCTTGGCGAAACAATGGTCAACTGGTGCCCCAAACTGGGCACTGTGCTGGCTAACGACGAAGTGGTTGACGGAGTGAGCATAAGAGGCGGCTACCCTGTAGAGCAGAAAAAGATGCGCCAATGGTGTCTGAGAGTAAGTGCCTATGCCCAGCGACTGCTAGACGGCCTCGACACCATAGACTGGAGCGACTCCATCAAAGAAACCCAACGCAACTGGATAGGCCGCTCTGAGGGTGCAGAGGTGAATTTCAAAATAGCAGATTCCAACGAAGAATTTACCATCTTCACCACTCGCGCCGACACAATGTTTGGTGTGACATTCATGGTGCTAGCTCCCGAGAGCGAACTAGTAGAGAAGGTGACTACAACCGAGCAGAAAGACGAAGTGGAGAAATATCTTACCTACGTAAAGGGCCGTACCGAGCGCGAACGCCAAATAGACCATAAGGTAACGGGCGTATTCTCCGGCTCCTATGCCATCAACCCCTTTACCGGCGAAAAGAACCCCATCTGGATAAGCGAATATGTGCTAGCCGGCTATGGCACCGGTGCAATAATGGCAGTGCCTGCCCATGACAGCCGCGACTACGCCTTTGCCAAGCACTTCGGTCTACCCATCGTCCCCCTGATTGAGGGTGCGGATGTGAGCGAAGAGAGCTACGATGCCAAAGAGGGCATTGTATGTAACTCACCGGCAGCGGGCAAAGAACCCTACTGCGACCTCGTGCTCAACGGCCTGACCGTGAAGGAGGCCATACAGGCCACTAAGATGTATGTGAAGGAGCATAGTCTGGGCCGCGTGAAAGTCAACTACCGCCTAAGAGACGCCATCTTCAGCCGCCAGCGATACTGGGGCGAACCGTTCCCCGTATACTATAAGAACGGCATACCGAAGATGGTGCCCGAAGAGTGTTTGCCCGTAGAGTTGCCCGAGGTGGAGAATTTCCTGCCCACTGAGACGGGCGAACCGCCATTAGGCAACGCACAGATATGGGCATGGGATGAAACACAACACAAAATTGTGGATAAAGCCCTCATTGACGAGAAAACCGTTTTCCCGCTAGAACTTTACACCATGCCTGGCTTTGCCGGTTCCTCCGCTTATTACTTGCGCTATATGGACCCACACAACGACAAGGCACTAGTAAGCAAAGAAGCCGATGAATACTGGCAGAATGTTGACCTCTATGTGGGAGGTTCAGAGCATGCCACCGGCCACCTGATTTACAGCCGATACTGGAACAAATTCCTCTTCGACTACGGCTACAGCTGCAAGGAAGAACCTTTCCAAAAACTTATCAACCAGGGCATGATACAGGGACGCAGCAACTTTGTATATCGCATAAAGGACAGCAATACCTTTGTGTCAAATGGTCTGAAGGATAAATACGAAACCACTCCCATCCACGTGGATGTGAACATTGTGAACAATGACCTGCTGGACCTTGAAGCCTTCAAGGCATGGAGGCCCGAATACAATGATGCAGAGTTTGTGCTAGAGGATGGCAAATACATATGCGGCTGGGCTATAGAAAAGATGTCGAAGAGCATGTTTAACGTAGTGAACCCCGACTATATAGTAGAGCGATACGGCGCCGACACATTGAGACTCTACGAAATGTTTCTCGGCCCCATCAATCAGTCGAAGCCTTGGGATAGCAACGGCATTGACGGTTGCTTCCGTTTCCTGCGTAAGGTATGGGGGCTCTTTTACAGCCGCGACGGCCAGCTGTTGGTTAGCAACAGCGAACCCAGCAAGGAAAGTCTCAAGAGCATCAACAAACTTATCCAGAAGGTAAGCCAAGACATAGAGAATTTCTCCTACAATACCGCTATCAGTGCCTTCATGATTTGCGTGGGCGAGCTGGCCCAACAGAAATGCAGCGCCAAGGCTGTGCTAGAGCCGTTAGTAGAACTGCTGGCACCGTTTGCTCCGCATCTATGCGAGGAACTGTGGGAAGTGCTGGGCCACCAAACTACCGTATGCGACTCACCTTGGCCAGAAGTGGACGAGCAGCACCTGAAAGAGGATACTGAGACACTGAGCATTTCCTTCAATGGCAAGACACGCTTTACCCTTGACTTTGCACCCGACGCTAGCAAGGAAGACATTGAGAAGGCTGCCCTTGAAGCCGAGGCAACTGCCCGCTATACCGAGGGCAAGCAGATTGTCAAGGTGATAGTAGTGCCCCACCGCATTGTGAATATCGTGCTGAAGTAATCCCCTTTACTCCTTACTCCTAATACCTCACCACCATGGATCTAATGAAACCTCAATTCCGCCACATTGCCCACGACATCAGTCTGATGTCAATAGGTATAATAATGTACGCCATCGGATTCACGCTCTTCCAGCTGCCGTACCATATCACTCCTGGTGCAACGACGGGTTTGGCTGCAATCGTCTTCTACATCTGCGGCCTGCCTGTAACCGTCACCTATTTCCTTATCAACATCGTGTTGCTGATTGTGGCCCTCAAGATTCTGGGCTTCAAGTTTATGACCAACACCATCTACGGTATCGCCTTCATGACCTTTGTATTGTGGGCCATCCCCGCATGGTTTGGCGATGAGAGCGGTATGCTGCCCCAGGTGCTGGGCGAACAAGACATGTTTATGGCATGCATCATCGGCGCCATCATTGAGGGCATCGGCCTCGGTCTGGTGTTTTTGGGCAACGGCAGCACCGGCGGCACTGACATCGTGGGAGCAGTGGTCAATCACTACCGCGACATTAGCATCGGGCAGGGCATTATGATTGCCGACCTGCTGATTATCTCCAGCAGCTTCCTGGTATTCCATGAAGTAAGACTGCTCATCTACGGCTACTGCACGCTGTTCATAGAAGTTATGATGATTGACTACGTGATGAACCGCGACCGTCAGTCGGTGCAGTTCTTCATCTTCTCCGAGAAATATGATGAAATAGCTGCCGAGATAGCCAAGACAGGGCGCGGCGTTACGGTGCTCGACGGTCAGGGTTGGTACACCAAGCAGCATCATAAGGTGCTCGTGGTGCTGGCTCGCCGCAGGGAAAGTCCATTTATCTTCCGCGTCATCAAGACTATCGACCCCAACGCCTTCGTTTCGCAGAGTAAGGTAGTGGGAGTTTTCGGCAACGGATTCGACCGCATCAAAGGAAAGTAAAATAAATAAGCGCTTCGCGCGTTATTATAATGTACGGAAAGAAATGGACAAAATCGTCTTCGCCACTAACAACGAGCATAAACTACGTGAGATTCGCGCCATTATCCACGATGGAACCGAGGTTTTAAGCCTTGCCGACATAGGCTGCCATGCAGATATCCCCGAGACGGCCGACACCCTTGAGGGCAATGCCCTGATAAAGGCTCACTTCGTTTATGACAACTACGGCTACGACTGCTTTGCCGACGACACAGGACTAGAGGTGGAAGCCCTCGACGGAGCTCCCGGTGTACACACCGCACGCTATGCAGGCGATAACCAGGACTCGCAGGCCAACATGCGTAAACTGCTGCAGGAGATGAAGGGCAAGGACAACCGAAATGCACGCTTCCGCACAGCCATCGCCCTGTTACAGGGCGGCGAGGAGCACCTCTTCAGCGGTGAAGTGAGCGGCACCATAACCACAGAGCCGTTGGGCAACAAAGGCTTCGGCTATGACCCTGTATTCATTCCAGAAGATACCGGCCTGACTTTCGCACAACTGGGCGAAGATGTCAAGAATCATATCAGCCACCGTGCACGTGCCGTAGCTAAACTGACAGAATTTCTGAATAAATAACACATAGCCATGAGAAAGAAGATAACATATCTGGCCCTGGCCATAATGCTGCCGCTGGCAACCATAGCTCGCGACTGGAATTCCTATATCTCCTATCACGATGTGACCAAGACGCTGCCTGTCAACGGCAAGGTTTATGCCCTGGGCAGCAACGGACTGTTCTCTTATGTCTTTGGCGATAACAAAGTGCAGACTTACTCCAAGTCAACCGGACTGAGCAGCACCACCATCACCCATATGGCCTACTGCGAAGATCTGGAGGAACTGGTGCTCGTCTATGACGACTACAACATCGACATCCTCGACATCCACGACAGCATAATCAACCTGCCTGAGTACAAAAACTCATCCTACACGGATAAGACCATCAATGACCTCACCGTTTCCGGGGAGAAAGCCTTCCTCTCCACCAACTTCGGCATAGTGGAAATCAACCTGCGCAAAGCCGAGTTTACCAATACATACGAGATAGGCATGACTGTGCGCTGCGCCCTGAGCGACGGCGACTATATCTACGCTCTTGGTCCCGATGGCATCTATGCCGGTGATTATTCCAAGAACCTGCTGGAGAAAAGCAATTGGAGTCGCAAGACTAACAACTACATGCATAAGCTTATTTCCTACAACAATAAGATTTATGCCCTCAACACTCGCAACGGTTTGTTTTCTCTTAACACAGACAATTTCCAGACCAATAAACTGATTGACGGCCCCTTGAGCTTCTGCTCCACTTGCGGCACCGCCCTCGTGCTGTGCAACCCCACCACCATCAACATAATGGGCAGCGACGAAAAAGTCCACTCTTTCGAGAAGAATAACGATTTTGCCGACCTTGCCCTCGACGGCACCCACCTGTGGGCAGCACGCCGCGAGCTCGGCCTGCAGGCCCTGAGCATAGCAGCTGACAGCCTCGGCAATGATTCACTGGTGGCAGCCAGCGGCTCAATAGTGCCCAACAGCCCGGTGCGCAACCTCTTCGACAATATACGCCTCACCGACAACAACCGCCTGCTGGTGGCCGGCGGAGCCCTCAACTATAGCGGCCAGACCTCTTTCCCTGGCACCGTCATGACATTTGAGAACGGAAAATGGACCAACTTCAGCGAAGACAGCATCGCCATAAAGACAGGGGTTGTCTATCGCAACATCACCTCGATGGCAGAAGACCCCAAAGACTCTACCCACCACTTCGCCTCCTCCTCAGTTGGCGGACTCTATGAATATCGCAACGGGCAATTCGTCAACCTCTACAACAACGACAATTCGCCCATCACCAGCATCTATCCCTCACGTTCCTCCTATAAGGAGTACAATCGTCTTACTGGCGCAACCTACGACCCCAAAGGCAACCTGTGGGTATTTAACAACCAGGTGGACACCATCATCCGCGTAATGAAACCCGACCACACCTGGGAAAGTTTCTACTATGAAAAACTCAAGGGAAGCCCTACCTTCGACCACTACCTCTTTGACGACCGCGGATGGGTATGGATGACCCATCGGCGCTGGGCTGGCACATATCAGGCTGGTATTGCCTGCCTCAACTACAATGGCACCCTAAGCAACAAGGCAGATGATCAATTTAACCTCTGTACCACTTTCACCGACCAAAACGGCACCACTACCCAGCTGAGCCTGCTCTATCACTTTGCTCTCGACCACGACGGCAAACTATGGATAGGCACAGACCAGGGAGTGTTTGTGCTGGAAGACCCCACCACAATCTTCAACACAAAACAAACTTTCCGCCGACCCCTCATTCCGCGCAATGACGGCACCAACTATGCCGACTACCTGCTTGACGGAGTGCCGGTAAAGTGCATCGTGGTGGATGGTGCCAACCGCAAATGGATGGGCACAACCAACAACGGACTTTATCTAGTGTCGGAAGACGGACTGGAAATTCTCGAACATTTCACTGCCGAAAACTCACCCCTGCTATCCAACACCATCCTGTCGCTGGCGCTACGTCCTGACAACGGACTTCTGATGATAGGCACCGACAAAGGCCTCAACTCATATCGCGGCGATGCCACTGAGCCTGCCGAAAAACTCAAGGAGAGCAATATCAAGGTCTTTCCAAACCCTGTAAGGCCTGACTTTGACGGCAAGATACGCATCACAGGATTTACTGCCGATAGCGATATCAAGATTACCACCACCTCCGGCTTGCTCGTGGCTCAAGGCACCTCCCTAGGCGGCACATTCATCTGGGATGGCCGCAACAAGGCTGGCGACAGAGTGGCCACAGGCATCTATCTGGTCATTGCCAGCGATGCCGATGCCAAGGACGGAGTAGTCGCAAAGATTCTGATGGTCAAATAAAAATAGCACTTATAAAAAACTAATTATTCGATGAACTTTGTAGAAGAACTTAAATGGAGAGGTATGCTCCACCAGATTATGCCGGGCACTGAAGAACAGCTTGCCAAGGAAGTAACCACCGCATACGTGGGCATAGACCCAACTGCCGATAGCCTGCATATCGGTCACCTTTGCGGTGTTATGATGTTACGCCACTTCCAGCGCTGCGGCCATAAGCCGCTGGCATTGATCGGTGGTGCCACTGGTATGATTGGCGACCCTTCAGGCAAGAGCCAGGAGCGCAACCTGCTAGACGAGGCTACCCTGCGCCACAATGTGGAGTGCATCAAGAAGCAACTGGGCCGCTTCCTCGACTTTGAGAGCGATGCGCCCAACCGCGCCGAGCTGGTTAACAACTATGATTGGATGAAGGATTATACCTTCCTCGACTTCGCCCGCGAAGTGGGTAAGCATATTACCGTCAACTATATGATGGCCAAGGATTCCGTGCAGCGTCGGCTCAACGGAGAAGCCAGCGACGGATTGAGCTTCACTGAGTTTACTTACCAGCTGCTTCAAGGCTACGACTTCCTGTATCTTAATACCCACCGCAACTGCAAATTGCAAATGGGCGGTTCCGACCAATGGGGCAACATCACCACCGGCACCGAGCTCATTCGTCGCACCACCGGTGGCGAGGCCTATGCCCTGACATGCCCGCTCATCACCAAGAGCGACGGTCGCAAGTTTGGCAAGACAGAAAGTGGCAATGTCTGGCTCGATGCCAACCGCACTACCCCCTACAAATTCTATCAGTTCTGGCTTAACGTAACCGACGAGGATGCCGAGCGCTACATCAAAATATTCACCTCGCTCGACAAGGAGGAGATAGACGCCCTTATCACCGAGCATCGCGCCGACCCAGGCCGCCGCATACTGCAGAAGCGGTTGGGCGAAGAGGTTACCACCATGGTGCATGGCCGTGAAGCCTACGACACCGCAGTGGAAGCCAGCAACCTACTCTTCGGCAAGGCAACCAAGGAAAGCCTGCTCCATCTGGATGAGGCTACCCTGCTGAGCGTGTTTGAAGGAGTGCCTAAATATGAACTGGAGAAGACCGTCATTCTCAGCACCAAAGCTCCTGACCTGCTGGCTGAAACCACCGACTGCTTCCCCTCCAAGGGCGAATTCCGCAAGATGGTCAAGGGCGGAGGCGTAAGCATAAATAAGGAAAAGATTGCCGACACGGAGTATGCCTTCAGCGAGACCGACCTCATCGGCGGCAAATATATTCTCGTACAAAAGGGCAAGAAGAATTACTACCTTATTATTGCCAAATAAGGAACTCCACTCAAAAGTCACAATATAATCCCCCAGGCGCTTTTGCTTGGGGGATTTTCTATTATTGCTGTCCTCCAATGCAAAGAGAACTATCTGACCATAACCTTACGCATCCTGCCGTCAGCGTAGCGCACAATGTTTATACCTTTCTGCAAAGCATTGAGGCGCTGGCCATTGAGGGAGTATATCTGCACTTCTTCATTGCAAACCACAAATCCGGC
Organism: uncultured Bacteroidales bacterium; assembly: GCA_902792555.1. Taxonomy (GTDB): domain Bacteria; phylum Bacteroidota; class Bacteroidia; order Bacteroidales; family Bacteroidaceae; genus UBA6382. The sequence goes on from CADAZW010000005.1 coordinate 17,241, forward strand.
AACACCCGTTACATAGGCATTGACCTCTACATTGTGGGCAGGCATAGTAGCAGGAATATCCTCCCAAGCATAGAAGAAGTCATCGTCCTCAGGGTCTTCTTCGGGAGTAATTGTAGCACCATAGTCTAAGGTAACGATCTTGTAAACACTGCCGTCAAGCATGTAGGTAAGGGTGTACTGATTGACGGTAAAATAAGCCTCATATTCCACGTCGGCATCGGGCATCGTGGCAGCCACACCGGTCCAACCGCTGAAAGTATAGCCTTCCTTGGTCGGTGCCTCGGGCACAACGATGGCTGCACCATAGCTCAATATGGCGGTGCTGAAAACATTGCCGTCAACCTTGAAGGTAACAGTATGCGGATTGTCAGCAAACGTGCCGGTAACAGTCACATCGTGAGCTGGCATAGTGGCAGGAATAGTACTCCAGCCGCTAAAGACAAAGCCAGTCTTTGTCGGAGCCTCAGCAGGAGTGATGGCAGCGCCGTAGTCAAGAGTCTCTGTCTTATATTCTGCCCCGTCAACCAAGTATTTCAGCGTATATTGATTGACCTTATACTGCGCAGTGTACTCCACATCCCTGGCAGGCACCGTGGCATCTACCTCGCCCCAGCCTTGGAAGGTGTAGCCCTCTTTGGCAGGACCTGCCGGCGCAGTGATGGCAGAGCCGTAGTCCTGCTTCTGTTCGCTAACCACATTACCGTCAGCAACAAACCTGACTGTGTACTGATTGATATTGAACAGCGCCGTACATACCAGGTCATGGGCCGGCATTGTCTCTTCATAACCATCCCATCCCGCAAAGGTATAACCTTCCTTGCTCGGCGATTTAGGGTTTAGGATGATGGAGCCATAGTCGGTATCCATCTCAAGGGTAACCTTACCGTCCACCACGAAGGAGAGATGATAGCTGTTTGCCTTATATTGCGCAGTGTATTCCACATCCCTGGCAGGCACCGTGGCATCTACCTCGCCCCAGCCTTGGAAGGTGTAACCTTCCCTTACGGGACCTGCCGGCACCGTGATGGCAGAGCCGTAGTTCAGCCTCGTTTCGCTGACTACCTCATCGTTGGCAACAAACCTGACCACATACTGATTGATGGTATAATTGCCTGTAATGTCAATATTGTTGATTGGCATCACGTCCGGCACACCATCCCAGCCGCTGAAGGTATATCCCTCCTTCTCTGGGGCTTCTGGCTCCTCTATGCGGTCGCCTACCACTATGTCCTTCTGACTCACAACCGCTCCATCGACAAAGAAGGTCGCCTTTGAATACACCGGATCTAAAGAAACGGTATTGTCCTTCAGCCATATGCGCGTGGAGCCGTCAGGATCAAAGCCGGTGATATAGCCGCCTTCAAGGATGTACTTCTTCACCTTACCCCACTGCTCGTAGCCGCTCTGCTGAGCGCCAAGCCAAATGCGATAAACTCCGTCAGCAATGCCGTCAGGCAGATTGCCAGAGAAATTGTCAGTACGCGAATAGTAGGAATACTGCCCAAGCCCTGAGACAGCCTTGGTAGAGCCAAAGGCTGCAATCCTGTTGTTCTTGTCGTCGGTAAGCAGCATTTGCAGGGTACCGGAGAACTCTCTTTCTGTCGTGTTCATCACGTCAGTGGCAGCAAGGCTTACAGAGCGAGTGCCAGACGATGTAACCGCGATTATGCTTGATGCAAGGGAGGGGCTGTAGGCCGTCGGATCGTTTTCGATATATATATTTGGTGAACTGCCGGTAACAATCGCCACGTCTACACTGGCGCCGCTGGCACGGGCATAGCATTTCAGTATGTATGTGCCAGAGGTCATGCCTTCGGGGAAATTGCAGTCGACAGTGAAGCTATAGTCCATACCGCTCTTGAGCGTCAGGTCGGGAATGGTGCTGACGACATAGGCATTGTTGGACTCATCTACCAAGGCCAGCCTGAGAGATCCCACAAAATCATCAATATTGCCTACACAAAGGTCTATAACAGTAGCTGCCAGCGACTCTCCCTCGTGCACCCTCACGCTGGTGGTGCTTGGCTCGATGGCTTTAGCCTGTATTGTCAGCAGGCGGTCCTGTGTCCCATTGTCGGGCTGTATGCCCACTATGGCACAGATGTCCTCCGACAGCGTATTATCTGCTATGCCGTCATAGCATAAGTCGGGCATCATATAGTAGCCGTCGAATTCACCGCCCCATCCCCAGTTGACATAATAATAGGGGTCTTCACCGTCATTGACCGTGTATCCATGGATTATAAACATGTGACCGGCATTACCCTTGGTGTGGGCTGACATAATCATCGGGCGCCTGGCCTTAAGCTCTTTGGTGAGAGCTTTGTGCCAGTCGTCTGCTGTCATACTCTCGCGCTTGATGATGGCCATGTCCTTGTCGTAGCCATAATACTTGTGCAGGCCTGCCATTACGTCCTTCTGGAAGGAGCCGCTCTCCACATCATAATCCATATCTACCGCCACTCCGCAGCCGTAGAACAGTTCAGAAATGGCCGCCACCTCTTCGTCGGCGTTGTCAATAGGCGAATAGGTGTCTTTCATGAGGTCCCACTGCAGGGGGTGGGTATCATAATTCCAGCTCTGGCTGAGCCCATGTGTCTCAGTCGTGTAGGAGTGGGAACCCTTGCCTTTGGCGGGATTGCGGTAATAGTACATACACTGTGCCATGGCCGTGGCTCCGCATCCGGTAACGGCCTTTACGCCTGGCTTATACTCGGGGCACAGCTCGTTGTATGGCTTGCCCTGGCCCCATTGGGTGGTAAGGAATGGCGCCACGCTCTCTGTTGCACCCACCACGCCTTTGTCTTCTGCACCGGCATAGGTCCTGCTCCTCGCCCCGAGGGTGGAATATTCCTTCTCGTATAGGCTTAGCCATTCCCTTAAATTGTCAGGCATATTGTCTGCGTCAAAGTCGACGGCCGTACTGTAGGCCAGCACTGGAGTCATCCTCTCGTCGCCCGACACAATAACAAAACCCTTGCCCGTGCCAGAACTGAATATATAGTACGGCTCATTGCCCACGGCTGCCGGCGCTTGGGTGCCGGCAAACATCTTGCTCTTGGCGCTGCCGACTATATTTCCCACGGGCGACTGTGCAACAATCTCCATCACTTGGCCCATGCTGCGCTGCTGCGCCATAGAGCCTTGCGGATAGGTCAAGAAAAAGACCATAGCCGCCAATGCTACTGTTAATCTCGCTCTTACCATAATTATATGTTTTTATGAGTGCGAAGATAGACAAATTTTACAACGCACCCAACAAAAAAAGACGATAAACATACAACTTGTAGCAAAAAACCGCTCCGCAGCAACGGATTTCACAAACAAACGTGCTACCTTTGCGCCAAATAAATAACTCTCCCCCATGAAAGACTACATTTTTAAACTGCAACTGACCGTCAGAGACTACGAGTGCGATGTGGAGGGCATCGTCAACAATGCCAATTACCTGCACTACATGGAGCACACACGCCATCAATTTCTGCTGAGCAAGGGCATCAGCTTCATCGAACTCCACAAGCGCGGCATCGATGCCGTGGTGGCCCGCGTTACCATGCAGCTCAAGGCGTCGCTCACCCCCGACACCGACTTCGTCAGCTGCCTCAATGTCTATAAGGAGGGGCCCAAATATGTCTTCCTTCAGGACATCTATCGCCTGCCCGACGAGAAACTATGCGTCCGCGGCAAGATAGAGACCGTGGCCCGCATCGACGGCAAACTCGGCGACTCACCTGAGCTGGAAGCGATGTTTGAGTAGGGGAAAGGGGTAAATTCCGACTCTCTTTCCATTTCTTTTCCCAAATTTGCCCAATCAATAGAAAAATATCAGCATGACTCCCAGTGAGCAGATAAGTTGCATAGCGCTGTCCATCATGTTTCGCACCCGCGGCCGCCAGCTGCTGGAGCTCTATCGCCACGCAGGCTCAGCCGCAGCCATAGTGAGCCATGCCGACAATCTGCAGGCCATTGTCCCCGACCTCAATCCCCAGGCTTTTCTTATCGATGAAACCGCGCTTTCTGAAGCCCTTCGTCGTGCCGAAGGCGAGGTCGAGTTTGCCCAAAAGCACGATATCAGCATACTCACCCCCACCGATGCCGCCTACCCCACCCGCCTGCTCAACGTATGCCCCGACGCGCCACTGGCCCTCTTCTACCGAGGCAACGCCGACCTCAACGCCGTCCACACCCTGGCAGTGGTGGGCACGCGCCGCAGCACTCAGTACGGCCTCGACATGGTAAACGCCATCTGCAACGACCTGGCAGCCTTCTTCCCCGACCTGCTGATAGTCAGCGGACTGGCCTACGGCACCGATATCAACGCCCATCGCGCCGCGCTGGACAACAATCTGCCCACCGTGGGAGTGCTAGCCCACGGGCTCGACACCATCTATCCGGCCCTACACAGCAACACCGCAGCCCGCATGGTCAACCGCGGGGGACTCATCACCGAATACCCCACCCTGACCCGACCCGACGGCCTGAACTTCCTCCACCGCAACCGCATCATCGCCGGCATAGCCGAGGCCACACTGGTAGTAGAGAGCCGCGAGCGCGGAGGATCGCTTACCACAGCCCGACTGGCCAACGAGTACAGCCTCACCGTCATGGCATGCCCCGGCAGAGCCACCGACCAGACATCGGTGGGCTGCAACCGACTCATACAGACCAACAGCGCAGCCCTCGTCACCAGCGCTGCCGACGTAGTACGCACCGTGGGGTGGCAGGTGCCCAAGCAGACTGCAGCTCCCCTACCCTCAATGTTTGACGAAGAGCTCAATGCCGAAGAGCGAATAGTTTTCAACACCCTTACCGATGAGCCCCGCCACTTCAGCTACATCGTCAGCATCAGCGGCCTGCCCGTTCCCACCGTGCTGTCCGTCCTCTCCGAACTGGAGTTCCGCGGCCTCGCCCGCCAGCTCCCCGGCTCCAACTGGCGCAAACTCTAACGCTGAAAGCCGAGGCTTCGCGAAGGCTCTATCAGTGGTCGGCGATGTCGGGCTGACAAAAAAGAGCCTGAGAGTGTAACGGCAAAGAAATTACCGGAAAACCGATTGCCAGTAATTATTTGAGCGGAGCCGAAAACTTTTAGCGCAGAGCCGGAATCTAAACGCGTTGATTTGAAATCTAAACGCGTGCTCATGAATTATGAGCACGCGTTTAAATCGTACCTGCTCGCAGTTTGTTTGTGGGAGATCGCGTTATTTTCTACTACCCTCGCAGTATGAAACAACGCCCACGCTATTTATTGATTAGCGTGGGCGTTCTTTTTATGCAATTTTGTTTATATGTTTTGCCGTCAGTTTGTGCGTTCGCTCACGAAGTCGATGTAGAGGCTGAGTGCCTGCTTTATCTCGGGGTTGCGGAAGTTGGCGATGAGGGTCTTGGCCTCGAGGGAGAGGCGCTCCATCTGATCGTTGGCATAGCTGATGCCGCCCTGCTCTTTGGTGGCGCGGACGAGAGTGGCTATCTCGTCGGCGGTAGCAGTGCCGGCACGCACCTTAGCAGCGATGGCCAGGAGGGCCTCATCGTTGGTGCTGTTGAGGGTATAGAGTACCGGCAGGGTTAGCTTGCCCTCGAGCATGTCATTGCCGGAGGGCTTGCCGGTGTCATTGTCGTAATAGTCGAAGATGTCGTCGCGTATCTGGAAGCAGAGACCAATGATGTCGCCGAGGCGGTCCATCTGGCTCACGGCATCGTCGTCGGCGCCGGAGGAGATGGCTCCGATACGGGTGGCAGCGGAGAAGAGCGAGGCCGTCTTGAGGCGTATGATATGATAGTATTTCTCCTCGCTGAAATCGGTGTTTTGCGTGTTGAAGAGCTGCAGGAGCTCGCCCTCGCTGAGCTGCTTGCCGAGCAGTGAGACATTGTTGACGATATTGATGTCGCCGCTGAGGGCTGCACTGTCGAGAGCCGAGGAGAGCAGATAGTCGCCGGCGAGCACGGCGGTCTTGTTGCCGTAGATGGAGCGCACGGATGGGCGACCGCGGCGCATGTCACTCTCATCGACGATGTCGTCATGCACGAGGGATGCATTGTGCAGCAGCTCCAGGGTGAGGGCAGCGCGGTAGGCGGCCATGCTGACCTCGCCCCACTCCCTGGCCACGAGCATGAGGAGGATGGGGCGCATGAGCTTGCCCTTGCGCTCGGCTATGCTCTGGCAGATGCGACCCAGCAGACCGTCGGCCTCGTTCATGGTCTGGTCGAAAAGCTGGCCGAATCGCTCCAGCTCAGCCTCAATAGGTTGGCGTATAATTGAAAGTTTGTCCACGGCTGAATGCTTTTGTGAGCAAATTTAGCAATAAATCGGCGGTTGAAGTCGCAATAATTGCGTAATTTTACCGACAAAATTTGCAAGCGATATGGAAAAACTTTTTCTCTTAGATGCTTACGCGCTGATTTATAGGGCTTACTACGCACTGATAAGCAATCCGCGCATAAACTCAAAAAAACAGAACACCTCCGCCATCTTCGGCTTCGTCAACACGCTGGAGGAGATACTGCACAAGGAGCAGCCCACCCACATAGCCGTGGCCTTCGACCCCAAGGGCGGCACCTTCCGCCATGAGGTCTATCCCGAGTATAAGGCACAGCGCGAGGAGACGCCGGAGGACATACGCTTCAGCGTGCCGGTGATAAAGGATATCCTGCGCGCGTACAATATCCCTATACTGGAGGTGCCCGGCTATGAGGCTGACGACGTAATCGGCACCATAGCCCTGCAGGCCGGCCAGCGCGGCATACTGACATACATGATGACGCCTGACAAGGACTACGGCCAGCTGGTGAGAGACAATGTGCTGATATATAAACCCGGCCACGGCAACAAGCCCGCCGAGAAGATGGGGCCCGCCGAGGTGTGCGCCAAGTATGGCATCAAGAGCCCCAGCCAGGTAATCGACATACTCGGGCTGATGGGCGATGCCGTCGACAATGTGCCGGGCTGCCCGGGCGTGGGCGAGAAGACAGCCTGCACCCTGATGCAGTCCTACGACTCGATAGAGGAAATCTACGAAGACCCCTCCAGGGTGAAGGGCAAGCTGCGCGAGAAGATTGAGGCCAACAAGGAGCAGGTGCTCTTCTCCAAGTTCCTGGTCAAGATAAAGACCGACGTGCCCATCGACTTCGACAGCGAAGCGCTGCGCCGCAAGGAACCCGACAAGGAGAAACTGCGCGAGATTTTCAAGGACCTGGAGTTCTACTCGCTCATCAAGAAGGTGGTGGACGACTCCCCCACTCCATCACAAAATAATAAAGCCCAAACATCAAATCTCAAGGCTCAGTCCTCCAAACCCAAGAGAGGCGAGCCAATTCAACTCGATTTGTTTGCCTCAGATTCGGACGACTGGTCAGCTGAACCCGTAGAAGCGCAGGATTTTGCGCCGCAAACGTCAAATATCGACTGCCAAGTGATTGAAGATGAGGGCAAACAGGCAAAAAAACTGGCCGAAATTTTTTGCAGGGAAAAGTTCGCTTTTAGCGTCGCAGGCACCTCCACCAGCGCTATTGAGTCAAAAATGTGCGGCCTGGCCCTGCGACTGGACAACGGCGAGCAAATCTACCTCAACCTGGGCGAAAACTTCAAGGAGCACGGACAGGTGTATGCCTGGGTCAAGGCCTTGTTTGAAAATGAGAGCACCGAGAAACTGTGCCACGACCTCAAGCCGCAGGCACAGATGCTCCGCAAGGCCGGCATCGGAATAAAGGGCAAAATCTTCGACACGATGCTCGCCCACTATGTGCTGCAGCCCGAACTGCAGCACGGCCTCTTCCAACTGGCCGAGCACTACCTCGGCATGCCGCTGATGGACATAGCCCAAGTGTTTGGCGAAAACTGGAAGACCAACCAAGACTGCCGCAAGGTAAATAGCGCGGTTTTATCGGAGTATTTCGCCCGTCAACTGGAGGCCGTCTACCAGCTCGCTCCCCTACTCCACCGCAAGCTGGAGGACGACAATGTGCTACCCTTCTACACCCAGACGGAGGTGCCGCTGGCCTTGGTGCTGGGCGATATGGAGCTGACCGGCGTAAGGATAAACATCGACTCGCTGCAAGAGACCTCCCAGCTCTTCACCGCGCGAATGAATGAATATGAGGCACAGGCGCATGAGCTGAGCGGAGTAAATTTCAACATTTCATCGCCGAAACAGGTGGGCGAGGTACTCTTTGAACGACTACAGCTCAGCGACAAGGCAAAAAAGACCAAGACCGGCCAGTATGTAACGAGCGAAGAGGTGCTGGAAACCCTGCGCCAGGACAGCCCCGTGGTGGACAATATCCTCAAGTACCGCGCTATGAAGAAGCTGCTCGGCACCTATGTGGACGCACTGCCCAAGCTGATCAACCCCCAAACCGGACATATCCATTCATCCTTCAACCAAGCCGTTACCGCCACGGGGCGCCTCTCGTCGAGCGACCCCAATCTGCAGAATATCCCGGTGCGCGGCGACGACGGCAAGGAGATACGCAAGGCCTTCATACCGGAAGAAGGCCAACTCTTTTTCTCCGCCGACTATTCGCAGATTGAGCTGCGAGTGATGGCCCATCTCTCCGGCGACGAGCACATGATTGACGCCTTCATGCAGGGTAACGATGTGCACGCCGCCACAGCAGCCAAGATCTTCCACAAGCAGTTGGAGGAGGTAACCTCCGACGAGCGCCGCAAGGCCAAGACCGCCAACTTCGGCATTATGTACGGCATCTCGGCCTTCGGCCTGGCACAGCGCATGGGCGTTAGCCGCACCGAGGCCAAAGAACTCATTGAAGGCTACTTCAGCACCTACACTGGCATCCGCGATTTCATTGAGAACACAAAGGAGCAGGCAAAAAACAGCGGTTTCATCGAGACGATTTTCCATCGCCGACGCTATATCCCCGACATCAACTCCCACAACGCCGTGGTACGCGGCTATGCAGAGCGCAACGCCGTGAATGCACCCATACAGGGCTCCGCCTCCGACATCATCAAGATTGCCATGGTCAACATCTTCCGCCGATTTGAGGAAGAAAACATAAGATCGAAAATGATCCTGCAAGTGCACGACGAACTCAACTTCAGCGTTTTCCCCGATGAGAAGGCGAAAGTTGAGCAGATTGTGAAACACGAAATGGAGCACGCCTGCGAGCTCAAGGTACCGCTGCTGGCCGACTGCGGATGGGGCAACAACTGGCTCGAGGCCCACTGATTACACCTTGTTTATACATACACCAACAGCCGCAAAACATTCTTTGCGGCTGTTGTGTTTGCGCAAGGGCCCCTACCCTATCGCCGGATTAAGGGCCTGGCATTATTAAAAGACCTGGACTTTCTTCCCGATGATTTCGGACAAAATATTGTTAGCGAGGCCGCTGGCGCCAATGCGGAAGAGGCGGGTGTTGAGCCACTCGTCGCCCAGCACCTCCTTGACAATGGTGTAATACTTAACAGCATCCTCGCAGGAGCGCACGCCACCGGCTATCTTAATGCCAATGGCGGTGCCGGTCTGCTCGTAGTACTCCTTGATTGTCTTGCACATGATATAAACCGCGGCAGGTGTGGCTCCGGGCTCAATCTTGCCGGTGCTGGTCTTGATATAGTCTGCTCCGCTGAAGATGGCAAGGATGGCCGCTTTCTTAATGTTTACCGCCGACTGCAGCGCACCTGTCTCAAGGATAATCTTGAGCGGCACATCCTGACCGCAGGCCAGTTTAATCTCGTCAATCTCATTATATATGGTGTCGTAATCCTCGGCAAGGAAGAATCCAACGGGCAGAACAGCGTCTATCTCGGTGGCACCGTCTTTTACGGCAAGCGCCGTCTCCACCGTCTTGAGCTCGGGGAAAGTCTGGCTGGAGGGAAAACCTCCGCAAACGGTGCTGATTTCCATGTCCTCAACCTCCAGACTATTGCTGACGATGCTGACAAAGCGCGGATAGACGCATATGCCGGCAGGGTGGGGCAGAGCAGGGTTGTCGTTGACAAAACTATTAATGCGCTCCACCATCTGAAGGATATTATCCTCATTATCAGTTACCTTAAGCGACGTCAACTCAATAGTGCCCAGCAGGAAACGCAGCACTTCGCTGGTATTGTTCTCTGCCTGATGACGGGCAAGGAGCGTCTTCACCTCCTCTTGCACAATCTCGTCATGTAGATGGAGGTCAAACCTGCTGAAAGCCTGCTCATAGCGCGATTTCAGCTGCTCATGGCTACCGTGGTCGTGGTCAAGATGGTCGTGACCGTGATGACAGTGCTCATGGTGATGATTACTATGATCTGTGTTCATATCTATATTGTGTTTAGGATGCAAAGGTAAACTATTTTTGCGAATTCTGCAACCTTATTCCTTATTATGAGTGTCCATGCAGATGGTGACGGGACCGTCGTTGACCAGCGCCACCTGCATATCTGCGCCAAAATCACCGGTTCCAACGGGGTGGCCAAGCTCACGCGACATGGCAGCGCAAAAACTCTCGTAGAGCGGAATGGAGATATCGTGCTTTGCAGCCCTGATATACGACGGACGATTACCCTTCTTGTAGGAAGCCATGAGAGTAAACTGACTTACAACAATAATGTCGCCGCCCACATCAAGCACAGAGCGATTCATTACACCGTCGGCATCATCAAAAACACGCAGCAGCGCTATCTTCTTGACAAGCCACTCAACATCCTCCTGGCTATCCGCCTCCTCGATGCCAAGGAGCACCAAGAGTCCGGCACCTATGCGCGATTTGACTGCTCCGTCAATCGTTACGCTCGCTTCTTTCACCCTCTGAATGACAACTCTCATTGATAAAAAGATTAAATTTCTGATTTTTAGTTGTTTAATTCTCCTTTTGGTGCAACTCGCGCCATATCTTCTCGCCTTTCTTGGCCCCAAGGAGGCTCTGGAGTTCGAAAAGGTCGGCGTCCTTGATGCGCTTAAGAGTCTTGAAGGTCTTGATTAGCAATTCCTTAGTCGTCTTTCCCACGCCTGGTATATCATCGAGCTCCGACTTGGTCTGCCGCTTTGTGCGCTTAGCCTTGTGGAACGAGATTGCATAGCGGTGAACCTCGTCCTGCATGGCAGTGAGCACCTTGAATAGCTCCGAGCTTTGCTTTAGTCCTATAACGATGGGCGGAAAACCGAAAAGGAGTTCGTTAGTCCGGTGGTGATTGTCCTTAGCCAGTCCGGCGATAGGAATCTGCAAGCGGAGCTCATCTTCCACCACCTTTCGCACACACTCCATTTGGCCTCGGCCTCCATCAGTGATAATCAGGTCGGGTAGGGGAGTATTCTCCTCGATGAAACGGCTATATCTGCGTCTCACCACTTCCTGCATGGAGGCATAATCATCGGGGCCGTCAACGGTCTTAATGATATATTTGCGATAATCCTGCCGCGAAGGACGCATTTTCTTATAGACAACACAGCCAGCCACCGCGTCCTGACCCTGGAGGTTGGAGTTATCAAAAAGTTCGATAGTAACGGGCAGTTTTGTCAAGTGGAGAGCATCCTTCAGCTCGCTCATGAGACGAGTCTGTCGCTGTTCGGGGTTAAGATATTCGCTACGCTTGAGCTTATCGACTTTATACTGCTGCACATTACGAAGCGAAAGGTCGAGCAGGATACGTTTGTCTCCCTTTTGCGGCACCGTTACAGCAATGCCCTCAATCGGGACTTCCAAGTCAAAAGGCACGACAATTTCCTTGAATTCAACGCCGAATCTGCGGCCCATCTCCATAATGCCAAAGCGGAGCAAGTCTTCGTCGGCCTCCTCTATTTTCTTCTCTATCTCAAAAGTGTAGGCAATAGTTGTGGCGCCTTCTACTATATGCAGATAGTTAATAATTCCCTTTTTTTCGTCAGAAAGGATGTTGAAGACATCGATGTTGCCAATAGTGTTGCTTACCACTTCGCTCTTGGCTTGGAACTTTGTGAGGAGATCATAGCGCACCTTCAGTTCCTGCGCCTCCTCAAACCGCTGCTCGGCAGCAAGGTCCATCATCCTGGCCTTTAGGCGCTCCTTTACCTCGCGGGTATGCCCTTTGAGCAGCAAACGGCATTCGGCTATGTTTTGCTGATAGTCTTCCTTCGTCTGCCTGCCAACGCAGCATCCGCGACATTTCTTGATATGGTAGCTCAGGCAGAGTTTATATTTGTTGTGCTTTACCCCGTCCTCAGTCATCACGGTTCGGCAACTCCTTATCTTATATATGTCCCGGATAAGCTCAAGGATGTTGTACATCGTCGCCGTGTGGCTATAAGGCCCAAAATACTCAGCCCCCTTCGCCTGCTTATTGCGTGTGCTGAAGATACGGGGGTAATCCTCCTTGGTGAGGCAGATATAGGGATAGCTTTTGTCATCCTTAAGCAGAATGTTGTAATGCGGCTGAAATCGCTTGATGAGAGAATTCTCCAGCAGCAGCGCGTCTTGCTCAGTGGCAACATTGATATACTTTATATCCCTTATCTTGCTGACAAGGATAGCCGTCTTACGATTCTGCTCCTTGGTGAAATAGCTGCTAACGCGGCGCTTAAGATTCTTGGCCTTTCCCACATAGATTATCTCCCCGTGCTCATCATAGTATTGATAGCTGCCGGGGCCTTCAGGCATATTGCTGATAATGTTCTTCAGCTTTGCCGCCAAGATATCTTTTTCTTCCTTGGTCATTCAGCTATTTTTGAGGACGTGAAACGCGCGAGATGTTCCACGTGAAACATCGGTTTTGTTTCATCGGTGCATCAGCACCAAAAGTACATTTATGTCGCTCGGACTTACTCCGGGAATTCGCGATGCCTGACCCAGAGTTTCGGGGTTAAACTTGATAAGCTTTTGCCTTCCTTCGGTGGAGATTTGGGTTATGCCGGCATAGTCAAAGCAACCCCTGATGCGGATAGCCTCGAGACGGTGCATCTTTTGCGCCTCTTGCTGCTCACGGCGGATATAGCCTTCATACTTAATGGCTATCTCGGCAGACTCCAAAACCTCGTCCTTGGCAACAGAAACATTGCTGATTGCTTCACTAAGAGGGGGAACCTCGACAGCAACAGACGCAAGAGTTACGTCGGGGCGGCTGATGACAGTGCTAAGCTTGCATGCCGCAGAGACAGGATTGCTGCCCACGGAGGCAAGACTGTTGTCCAGCTCACCAGGCTTAACGACATAATTGCTGCATAAGTTAACGATGTAGGCAATGTCATCCTGCTTGCGGCAAAAATCCGTATAACGCTGATTGTCTATCAGACCCAGACTGTGTCCATAGGCTGTAAGACGGGCATCTGCATTGTCCTGCCGCAGCAAGATGCGATACTCTGCCCGTGAGGTAAACATGCGGTAGGGCTCGTCAACGCCCTTGGTGGTGAGGTCGTCAATCAGCACTCCGATATAACTCTCATCACGCTTCATGACGAAGGGTTCCTTGCCCTCCAGCTTGAGCGAGGCATTGATGCCTGCCACGAGTCCCTGACCGGCAGCCTCCTCATAACCGGTAGTGCCATTGACCTGTCCGGCCAAAAAGAGACCCTCTATTTTCTTAGACTCCAGCGTGTTTTCAAGCTCGGTAGGGTCGAAGAAATCATATTCTATAGCATACCCCGGACGGAAAATCCGAGCATTCTCAAAGCCGGGAATTTTTCTTACGCTCTCAAGCTGTATCTCCAAAGGCAAACTGGAAGAGAATCCATTGAGATACAGCATATTGGTGTCAACGCCCTCCGGTTCAAGGAAGAGCGGATGATGGTCGCGGTCAGGGAAGGTATGGAGCTTGGTCTCGATACTGGGACAATAGCGCGGACCTATACTCTGAATCTGCCCGTTATAGAGGGGTGAGTCGCTGAGACCGCTACGCAATACAGCGTGGGCCGCCTCATTGGTATTGCAAATCCAACAAGGAATCTGGGGCAACTGACGCGGCTTGCTGACGAAAGAAAAACGGTGCCAGCCGCTGTCGCCGTCCTGGCGTGTGAGTCGTGAGAAATCGACGGTGCGAGAATCAAGGCGCATCGGGGTGCCAGTCTTCATGCGTGCCACACTGATGCCGTGCTTGGCTATCGACTCGGAGAAATGCAAGCTGGCAGGCTCAGAGATGCGTCCGCCAGGCACCTTAACACGGCCTAAGTGCATCAATCCATTGAGGAATGTGCCGGCTGTGACAATAACGCATTTAGCACGAAACTCATTGCCCCACAGGGTCTTAACTCCTACAGCCTTGCCGTCCTCCACCAGCAGCTCCACCGCCTGGTCTTGCCAGAGGGTGAGGTTGTCGGTATTCTCGAGGACGCACCGCCACTCAGCACTGAAGCGTTGCCTGTCGCACTGGGCACGGGGGCTCCACATGGCTGGCCCTTTAGACAGATTAAGCATACGAAACTGGATGGCAGTGCGGTCAGTAATCTGTCCCGTCATTCCGCCAAGCGCGTCTATCTCCCTGACTATCTGTCCTTTGGCAATGCCCCCAATGGCAGGGTTGCAACTCATCTGGGCTATCTTCTCCATATCCATGGTGATAAGGCATACCTGCGCGCCCCTCAAGGCAGCAGCGCGTGCAGCCTCGCAGCCTGCATGGCCTGCGCCAATCACAAGAATGTCGAAGGAGAAAAACATTGTTTAGGAGTAAGGAGTAAGGAGATTAGGAGTAAAGAATTAGGAATGAGAAATTAGGAGAGAGAGTTAATTCTTCTCGCCCAAGCGCTTGCAGAGTTTCCCCTTGCACAGGCAGTAAACGCCAATGGCAATCAAAGGCAGGCTCAGCAACTGACCCATATTGAGCAGCATGGAGCTTTCGTAGGACTCTTGGTTTTCTTTTAGAAATTCTATAAGGAAACGGAAGGTGAAGATGGAGGTAAGGCAAAGGCCAAAGAAGAATCCTTTGCCGACCGCAGCCTTCATCTTCTTGTAAATCAAAATGGTAACCACGAATAACAGCGCATAGAAAAGCGCCTCGTAAAGCTGTGCCGGGTGGCGGGCAAAATTCTCGCCGTTCTTGGTAAAGATGAATCCCCACGGCATGTCGGTGGGGTTGCCAACAATCTCTGAGTTCATAAGGTTGCCCAGTCTTACAAAGGCGGCACTGAGGGGTGCCAGCACTCCCATATTGTCCAGCACCCTCATGATATTAACCTTATACTTGCGACTATAGAGCCATATGGCGGCCATCATGCCCAGCACCCCGCCATGGCTGGCCAGCCCTTCGTAGCCCACCAGGTGCCAGGAGCCCATGGCGTCGCGCTTGATAGGTAGCACCATCTCGATGGGGTGGGAGAGCCAGTAGGCCGGCTCGTAGAAAAGGCAGTGGCCCAGGCGTGCTCCGATGAGGACACCCAGGAAGATATAGAAGAACAGTGGGTCAAACTTATCCTTACCCAGCTTCTGATCCTTGTAGAGCCACGCCATTATCATGTAGCCGCTGAGGAAGGCCATTGCCCAGCACAGGCCATACCATCTGACATCAAATCCGAAAAGCGAGAATGCCACGGGGTCGGGATTCCAGGAGATATATGCTAACATTATGAGGAATTAGGAGTGAGAAATTAGAAATTAGGAATTAGAAATTAGGAATGCCGCAGGCATCGCGAGCAGTTCGCCTGTGGTCGCGCCACGGCGCGGGCTGGCATAAAAGAGCTGCGAGAGCGAAGCGGCAATGAGGAGTTAGGAGTGAGGACTTAGGCTACACATTGAAGCGGAAGTGCATTATGTCGCCATCCTGCACCACGTAATCCTTGCCCTCAATGCCCAGCTTGCCAGCCTCGCGCACTGCTGCCTCGCTACCATATTTTATATAGTCGTCATACTTGATTACCTCTGCGCGTATGAAGCCTTTCTCGAAGTCGGTATGTATCACGCCGGCGCACTGCGGAGCCTTCCATCCCTTGCGGTAGGTCCACGCCTTCACCTCCATGGGCCCGGCGGTAATGAACGTCTCCAGATTGAGCAGTCCATAGGCGGCCTTGATCAGGCGGTTGCATCCCGACTCCTGCAGCCCTGCGTCCTCCAGAAACATCTGTCGCTCCTCGGGAGTTTCCAGTTCGGCAATATCCGCCTCCGTCTTGGCGGCGACGACCAGCACCTCTGCGTTTTCGTCCTTCACTGCCTCTCTCACCCGCTCCACGTACTCATTGCCCGTGGCGGCATGAGCCTCATCCACATTGCAGACGTAAAGGACGGGCTTCATGGTCAGCAGGAAGAGGTTGCGGGCAGCCAGCTGCTGCTCCTTGCTATCGAAGGCCACGCTGCGTGCCGACCTGCCCTGGCCGAGAGCCTCCTTGTAGGCTGTCAGCACCTCGTATTCCACCTTGGCATTTTTGTCTTTGCCTTCCTGTGCTATCTTCCAATCTTCTCGACGCGGCGTATGCGGTTCTCCACCGTCTCCAGGTCTTTTATCTGTAGCTCGGCGTCGATAATCTCCTTGTCGCGCACGGGGTCAACGCTGCCGTCCACGTGCACCACGTTGTCGTCGTCAAAACAGCGCAGCACGTGCAGTATGGCGTCGGTCTCGCGGATGTTGGCCAGGAACTGGTTGCCCAGTCCCTCTCCCTTGCTGGCGCCCTTCACCAGTCCCGCGATGTCGACAATCTCCACCGTAGCCGGCACCACTCGCCCCGGGTGGACAATCTCGGCCAGCCTGTTAAGCCGCTCGTCGGGCACGGTTATCACGCCCACATTAGGCTCGATGGTGCAGAACGGGAAGTTGGCAGCCTGCGCCTTAGCGTTGCTCAGGCAGTTGAAAAGGGTCGATTTGCCCACATTGGGCAAGCCGACAATTCCGCATTGCATACTCATAATTTTTATTTACAATTTTACAAATTACTATTTACAATTTCTTTACGATTGATTTTCACTTCTCTTTTTGTTTGTCTGCAAAAATACTCTTTTATCGCGACATACTGCAATATTATCAGGATTTTTTGTTCACTTATCCGATAATTGGGCGCATCTTTGCTGCAGAATAATAACCGCCAGCAGTATGAAGACAGTCCATCGGGAGGGGCTGGGGATAGGCTCATCAACGGCCAACTGCCCCCCGGCATCTATATCCACCGCGGCAGGAAGGTCGTAGTCAGATAGCAAAGACGCGACAGAATTGATGCTGAGCCTGCCGAAGCTTGTGCTGAGCCCGTCGAAGCAAAATCTAATCGCGCCGAACCGAAATCTAATCGCGCCGAACCGAAATCTAATCGCGCCGAAGTTAAATCTAATCGCGCCGAAGTCAAAACTAATCGCGCCGAAACTGAACACCTCCGCGCGATTAAAAAAATTCTTCGCGCAGTTATTTCAATTGTCTGCGCAATTATTTCTATTGTCTTCGCGGTTTTTTCAATTATCCGCGAAGTCTGCGTTAACTTCCGCAAACTCTGCATAACTTTATCGAAGTGAAAACCATCCCCCTTCTTGCGTGCAATTATTTTGCACGCTTTTTCTTGGCCTTCTCCCTTTTTCGATTGTGCAGCTCGCAGAAAAAACAAAAGCGGAGGCTTCCATGGAAACCTCCGCTTTATGCTTGGGGAAAAGGTATCTGATTATCTTGCGTCCTTATAGCAAGTCGCCGAAATCTTCCACCGTTTCGTCTTCTTCATCATCATAAATATCTATCTCATCGGGTTTCGGCGAAGTGACAGTGAAGAGCGTACCCTGAGTGGGCAGTGCCACTGCCTCAATTATAGGTTTGATATATTCTTTTTTCATTGTTGCAATCTGTTTTTGGAGTACACATTATTTAATTATCACTTTCTTGTCGTTGCGGATATAAATACCCTTGGCCGTAGGCTGGGCAAGGAGCTTCACTCCGCTGAGAGTGTACCAGCTCTGCTCTTCTGCGGCATCGTTGCTCTCAACGCTTGCCACCCGT
>CADAZW010000006.1 GCA_902792555.1 uncultured Bacteroidales bacterium
AGATGAACAGAATGATGTCTGCATCAATTCTGCCATGGCGAGAAAAGGTGCTTGCGAAGAAACCAACCAATAACCGACGTTTTATTTGAAATTTGAGATTTAGCCAGATCCGGAAGTGGGTAGCAGCGAACACTAATGCCGCAGGCATCGCGAAAAGGCTCTTTCGCAGTCGGCGAAGCCGGAGCGAAACAGGCAAAAGCCTTTGAGAGCGAAACGGCAATCTCACGAATAAAACGGATTGTTTGTGATGATTCACGGTATTTTGTGGTAAAAGACTACGGATCAGACGAACTGTTTTTGATAATTAGTGGGTGATTGATGGAAATTTGTGCTTGGAACATAAATAGCCGTTAATCACTCATTAATTTTTTGTTAATTATGGTATTAAGCGGAAAAAGTGTTAACTTCGCGGCGTGAAGCGTGAAGGTGCGGCTGCCTTGCGCGCGAACATTAATATATTTACCTATGCAAAACGACTGGCTAAACAATGCGCTCGGCATGGCCGACGATGTATATGCGCTGCTGCTTATCGCCTTGATCTGCGCCGTGGGCATAAGCCTGGGCAAGATGAAGGTGAAGGGTGTGGGCCTCGGAGTGACCTTTGTATTCTTCACCGGCATACTGGCGGGCCACTGTGGCTTGCATATCGACCCTGTCATCTTGCTGTATGCTATGAACATGGGCTTGGTGCTGTTTATCTACACCCTGGGCCTGCAGGTGGGTCCGGGCTTTGTGAGCGCCTTCCGCAGCGGCGGCGTGCAGCTCAACCTGCTGGGCCTGGCGCTGGCGGCGGTGGCCACGCTGATGGCCGTGGCCTGCCACTGGTTGACCGATGTGAGCCTGCCCGACATGATGGGCATACTGTGCGGCGCTACCACCAACACTCCTGCGCTGGGTACCGCTCAGCAGGCTCTGGTGCAGATAGGGCAGGGTGGGGAGGCCTCGTCGATGTCGCTGGGCTGCGCCGTTACCTACCCCCTGGGAGTGGTGGGCGTGATACTGGGCTTCATGGTACTCAGGGTGTGGCATATCAAGCGCCGCAATCAGAACAAGGCTGTCGATGACGAGGACAACGAGGAGCCCTTCATAGTCTCCTTCCACGTCAAGAATCCCGCCGTGGTGGGCAAGACGCTGAGGCAGGTGGCCGAGCTGACGAAGAACGATTTCGTGGTGTCGCGCCTGTGGCGCAACGGCGAGGTGCTGCTGCCCGATGCTGCCACGACCCTGCAGGATAACGACCGCATACTGGTCATCAGCAAGCATAAGGACCTGGAGAGGCTGACCATCTTCTTCGGCGAGCGCGACGAGCGCGACTGGAATAAGGAGGATATCGACTGGAACAAACTCGACTCGCGCCTCATATCGCGCCGCATAGTCATCACTCGCCATGAGATCAACGGCAAGAAGCTGGGCTCGCTGCATCTGCGCAACCGATTCTCAGTGAACGTGAGTCGCGTCAACCGCGCCGGCATCGACCTGGTGGCTACCCCCGACCTGGTGCTCAGGATGGGCGACCGCCTGACGGCTATCGGCGAGGAGAAGGCCGTGGAGCACGTGGCCAAGAGCATGGGCAACGTGGTGGCTGACCTTGACGAGCCCAACCTGGTGGCTATCTTTGTGGGCCTGATACTGGGTATCGTGCTGGGTGCAGTGCCCATCAGCATTCCCTCGGTGAGCGTGCCCCTGCAGCTCGGCCTGGCCGGCGGCCCTATCATTGTAGGAATATTGGTGGGAGCCTACGGTCCGCGCCTGCATATGATTACCTACACCACCAGCAGCGTCAATCGCATGTTGCGGGCATTGGGTATAGCCGTGTTCCTGGCCTGCCTGGGCCTGCAGGCGGGACCTAGTTTCTTCGACACGGTGGTGAGGGCTGACGGCGCGCTGTGGGTGGTGCTGGGCTTTTCGATCACGGTGCTGCCCGTGGTGATAGTGGGGTGGCTGTCGGTGAAGTTTACCAAGCTCGACCTGGCCACCGTGGGCGGCATGATATGCGGCAGCATGGCCAATCCCATGGCCCTGGACTATGTGAACGACACGATGCTCTCCGATCGCGCCTCGGTGGCCTATACCACCGTCTATCCCCTCTGTATGTTTGCCAGGGTGATAATGGTGCAGATGATCATCGTGCTGCTGATGTAAATAATGGATTGTGTGTGCTTTTTTGCCGTATAAACAGCGTCATTGTGTATCAAAAACGGCCTAAAACACGTTTTTCCTAAAAAAAGTTGGTCGATTCCTTGGTCGGAAAAGAAAAATGTTATTAACTTTGCACCCGTTTCTTATGCCCTCCCCCTGTTGCGGCGATGAAAATCAAGGCGCAGAAGCGGAGTGCAGACGAGGCAAATGGGTGTTTTCCAGAGTGGCCAAATGGGGCAGACTGTAAATCTGCTGTCTTTCGACTTCG
Organism: uncultured Bacteroidales bacterium; assembly: GCA_902792555.1. Classification (GTDB taxonomy): domain Bacteria; phylum Bacteroidota; class Bacteroidia; order Bacteroidales; family Bacteroidaceae; genus UBA6382. The sequence goes on from CADAZW010000006.1 coordinate 2,408, forward strand.
GTGGTTCGAATCCATCAGCACCCACACCGCGTTACGGAGGCGGCCGACATCCGATCAGGCATCCATCTTACGCGAGTGGCGCTTGAGAAGAAATGCGGAAGTAGCTCAGTTGATAGAGCACTAGCCTTCCAAGCTGGGGGTCGCGGGTTTGAGCCCCGTCTTCCGCTCAACAGACGAAAGAAACGGAATGCTGCTTTAGCTCAGTGGTAGAGCGCATCCTTGGTAAGGATGAGGTCCTGAGTTCAACTCTCAGAAGCAGCTCAAAGATGAACACACATGTGAGGAGGATGAGACAGAGAGGCTTGGTTACCTCTCTTTTTAATCAGAAATAATCACGACACGACATTTTACATTATAAATACCTATTAAATTATGGCAAAAGAAACGTTCGTACGTACCAAACCGCATGTAAACATTGGTACCATTGGTCATGTTGACCACGGTAAGACCACTCTTACCGCCGCCATCACTACCGTGCTGGCAAAGCAGGGTCTGTCAGAGGTTAAGTCCTTCGACCAGATCGATAACGCCCCCGAGGAAAAGGAGCGTGGTATTACTATTAACACCGCTCACGTAGAGTATGAGACCGCCAAGCGTCACTATGCTCACGTTGACTGCCCGGGACACGCCGACTATGTAAAGAACATGGTTACCGGTGCTGCCCAGATGGACGGTGCTATCATCGTTGTTGCTGCTACTGATGGTCCTATGCCTCAGACCCGTGAGCACATCCTTCTCGCCCGTCAGGTGAACGTGCCTCGCCTCGTTGTATTCCTCAACAAGTGCGACATGGTTGATGATGAGGAGATGCTTGAGCTCGTAGAGATGGAGGTTAAGGAGCTGCTCGAGGCTTATGACTTTGAGGAGGATACTCCCGTTATCCGCGGTTCTGCCCTCGGCGCCCTCAATGGCGTTAAGGAGTGGGAAGACAAGGTTATGGAGCTCATGGACGCTTGCGACAACTGGATTCAGGAGCCCGTCCGCGACAAGGATAAGCCCTTCCTGATGCCTGTTGAAGACGTCTTCTCCATCACTGAAGACGTCTTCTCCATCACTGGTCGTGGTACCGTAGCAACTGGTCGTATTGAAACTGGCCGCGTAAAGGTTGGTGACGATGTACAGATTCTCGGTCTTGGTGAGGATAAGAAGTCTGTTGTTACCGGTGTTGAGATGTTCCGCAAGATTCTCGACGAAGGTGAGGCTGGCGACAATGTAGGTCTGCTGCTCCGCGGTATCGACAAGAATGAGGTTAAGCGTGGTATGGTAATCACTCACCCGGGTGTTATCCAGCCGCACAAGAAGTTTAAGGCTTCCATCTACGTCCTGAAGAAGGAAGAGGGTGGCCGCCACACTCCGTTCGGCAACAAGTATCGTCCTCAGTTCTATCTCCGCACCATGGACTGCACCGGTGAGATTTCTCTCCCCGAGGGTACCGATATGGTAATGCCTGGCGATAACGTAGAGATCACCGTAGAGCTTATCTACGCCGTTGCTCTCAACGTAGGTCTGCGCTTCGCTATCCGTGAGGGTGGCCGCACCGTTGGCTCTGGCCAGATCACCGAGATTCTCGACTAATACCGACAAAGATTAGTTATTAGAGATAACTCAGAGAATAGGTCCTTGCGCAGTGGGTTGACCTTGTGCAAGGACCAAATTTACGGGAATAGCTCAGTTGGTAGAGCACTGGTCTCCAAAACCAGGTGTCGGGAGTTCGAGCCTCTCTTCCCGTGCAAAATCAGATAGAGTATGTTTAAGAAATTGATTACATATTGCAAGAATTCTTACGAAGAATTAGCCCATAAGACAACTTGGCCCTCTCGCAAGGACTTGACCCACAGTGCTCTGATTGTTTTAACAGCTTCCATCATCATTGCTCTTGTGGTGTTTGCCATGGACAAAATCTTCCAGTTTGTCATGACCACGGTTTACCCGGGTTAAGTAACCTGTAAAAACAGAATCGCACCATGGCTGAAATGAAATGGTATGTGCTTCGTGCAATTACAGGCAAGGAAACCAAGGTAAAGGAATACATCGATGCTGCCGTAAACAACGATGTGTTTGCTGGTCGTGTAGGACAAACCCTGGTGCCTATGGAGAAGGTTGTGCAGGTACGCAACGGCAAGCGCGTAGTCACTGACCACGTGCTTTTCTCCGGCTATGTATATGTGCAGGCTGCCACCGTTACCACCGACAAGGAGGTTTCCACTCCTCAGGGTAAGGTGATTAAGCCTGTCACCACCATAGTCGGCGACATTGCCTACCGGCTGCGCAACATCCCCAACGTAATAGGCATACTTGGCGGAATGGACCATCCGGCTCCCGTACGCCAGGCAGAGATTGACCGTCTCCTCGGCGCTGCTAAGCAGCAGGATATAGATGTTGAGGCATCGGTATCCTTCTTGGCAGGCGAGCAGGTTAAGGTTACTGAGGGACCGTTCAGCACCTTCAACGGTGTTGTCAGCGAAGTCAACAACGAGCGCAAGAAGCTGACGGTTCTCGTAAAGGTTTTCGGTCGCGAGACGGCCTTGAATCTTGGATTTGGGCAAGTGGAGAAGATCTGACCTCGTATTGTTACGGACGAAGCCGGAGAATCTCAAAACAATTTAAATAATTAAAACAATGGCTAAAGAAGTTGCTGGAATAATCAAATTACAGATTAAAGGCGGCGCAGCCAATCCTTCACCTCCCGTTGGTCCGGCCCTTGGTTCAAAGGGTCTGAACATCATGGACTTCTGCAAGCAGTTTAATGCTTTAACGCAGGCCAAGGCAGGAAAGGTGTTGCCTGTTGTCATCTCTTATTATGATGATAAGAGCTTTACATTTGTCATTAAGACTCCTCCTGCAGCAGTACAGCTCCTTGAAGCTTCCAAGGCAAAGGGCGGCTCTCCCGAGCCCAACCGCAAGAAGGTTGCCTCTGTCACTTGGGATCAGGTGAAGGCTATCGCTGAAGACAAGATGCCCGATCTCAACTGCTTCACCGTAGAGAGCGCCATGCGCCTCATTGCTGGCACTGCACGCAGTATGGGTATTACTGTAACCGGGGAATTTCCCGCAAACGACTAAATCTTCAAACAATGAGTAAACTTACTAAAAACCAGAAGTTGACCGCCGGGAAGATTGAAGCAGGAAAGGCCTACACTCTAGCAGAAGCATCTGCTCTCCTCAAGGAGATCACCACTACCAAGTTTGATGCCTCTGTAGATATGGATATCCGTTTGGGCGTTGACCCACGCAAAGCAAACCAGATGGTTCGCGGTGTGTGCACCTTGCCAAATGGTACCGGTAAGACTGTTCGAGTATTGGTTCTGTGTACTCCCGACAAGGAGGCAGAGGCTAAGGAAGCCGGTGCCGACTATGTAGGTCTTGACGAGTATATCGATAAGATCAAGGGCGGCTGGACCGATATTGATGTAGTTATCACAATGCCTGCTGTAATGGGCAAGCTTGGTCCCTTGGGCCGCGTGCTTGGTCCCCGCGGTTTGATGCCAAACCCGAAGAGCGGAACTGTGACTATGGATGTTGCCAAGGCTGTTACTGAGGTAAAGGCCGGTAAGATAGACTTCAAGGTTGACAAGAGCGGTATCGTTCACGCCTCCATCGGCAAGATCTCTTTTGATCCTCAGAAGATTGCCGAGAATGCCAGCGCGTTCATTACCACTATCAACAAGCTGAAGCCGGCCACGGCCAAGGGCACATATATGAAGAGCGTTTTCATCTCAACCACTATGAGCCGCGGTATCAAGGTTGATCCCAAATCCATCATAGAATAATCCTGAGTAATCATGAGAAAAGAAGATAAAAACGTTGTTATAGCCAATTTGGGTGAGCTGCTGCAGAAGTATCCTCATTTCTACCTGGTAGATACCGAGGGTCTTAATGCAGAGCAGACCACTGCACTGCGTCGCCTCTGCTTCAAGCAGAAGATCAAGATGGTGACCGTGAAGAACACCCTGTTCCAGAAGGCTCTTGACGCTGCAGAGGTTGATTTCACTCCGCTGTACGATTCTCTGAAGGGCACCACCTCCGTACTGTTTACCGAGGTAGCCAACGTACCCGGCAAGATGCTCCAGAAGAATCCCAAGTCAGGCATCAAGGCCCTCAAGGCAGCCTATGCAGAGGGTGGTTTCTACGGCGGCGACCAGCTGGCCGACCTTGCCTCTCTCAAGAGCAAGGAGGAGCTCGTGGCCGATGTTGTGGCTCTGCTGCAATCTCCTATCAAGAATGTCATGTCCGCACTCCAGTCTGGAGGCAACAACATTCATGGTGTCCTAAAGACTTTGAGCGAGCGTTCCTAATGGGGATCGTTGCTTAGAGCACAGTTTTAATCAATTACAGTATAAACAATTAAATTTGAAATAAAAATGGCAGACATTAAAGCTATTGCCGAAACTTTAGTAGGCTTGACAGTAAAGGAAGTTAATGAGTTGATCACCGAACTCAAGGAAGTTCACGGAATTGAGCCCGCTGCAGCTGCTGTTGCTGTTGCCGGTCCCGCCGCTGGTGGCGCTGCTGCTGAGGCAGCTGAGGAGAAGACCTCCTTCGACGTTGTATTGAAGAGTGCAGGTGCTGCTAAGCTCCAGGTCGTTAAGGCCGTTAAGGAGGCTTGCGGTCTTGGCCTGAAGGAAGCTAAGGAGCTCGTTGACGCTGCTCCCAAGGCTGTGAAGGAAGGCGTTTCCAAGGACGACGCTGAGGCTCTGAAGAAGGCTATCGAAGAGGCCGGCGGCGAGGTGGAGATCAAGTAATCCCAACTCTGACTTAACACAGACACAGTGGTTAAGAATCCTCTGGTAGGGGGTTCTTAACCTTTTTGTGTCACAAAGCCTGCATCTGCCCTGGCAGGCAGAAACAACAACAGGGTTATCTAACCGCTAAGATTTTTCTTATATAATAAAAGTATAACGACAACACACGCGTTTTATGTCACAGATTATCAATGACAGAATAAACTTTGCGTCCATCAGGAAGCCGATGCCTTATCCCGACTTTCTCGACGTGCAGTTGAAGTCCTTCAGGGATTTCTTTCAATTGGACACCCCGCCCGAGTTGCGAAAGAATGATGGGCTCTACAAGGTCTTTGCAGAGAATTTCCCCATCACCGACACCCGCAACAATTTCGTGCTGGAATTCCTGGACTACTATATCGACCCCCCTCGCTACAGCATCGAGGAGTGCCTCATCCACGGGTTGACCTACAGCGTGCCCCTTAAGGCTAAGCTCAAGCTCTACTGCACCGACCCTGACCATGAGGATTTCGACACCAAGGTACAGGACGTATTTCTTGGTCCCATCCCCTACATGACAGATAATGGCACCTTTATCATCAATGGTGCCGAGCGTGTTGTCGTTTCCCAGCTTCACCGTTCGCCCGGTGTGTTCTTCGGCTCCTCCATACACTCCAACGGCACCCAGCTCTACTCTGCCCGCATCATCCCCTTCAAGGGCTCGTGGATAGAGTTTGCTACCGACATCAACAACGTGATGTACGCTTACATCGACCGTAAGAAGAAGCTGCCCGTTACCACTCTGCTCCGTGCCATCGGCTTTGAGAGCGATAAGGACATTCTCGACATCTTCGACTTGGCCGAGGAGATTAAGGTCAGCAAGGCTGCCCTCAAGCGTTATGCCGGCAAGAAGCTGGCCTCCCGCGTGCTCAGGAGCTGGTCGGAGGACTATGTTGATGAGGATACCGGCGAAGTAGTCTCCATCGAGCGCAACGAGGTGCTCGTGGAGCGCGAGACAGTGCTCGACGATGAGGTGGCTGAAAAGATATTGGAAAGCGGCACCAAGAAGATCCTCATCCACAGGGAGGATGAGTCGTCCACCGACTACTCCATCATCTTCAACACTCTCCAGAAGGACACCAGCAACTCCGAGATCGAGGCCATCGTGACTGTCTATCGTTCTCTGCGCAATGCAGATCCCGCCGATGATGCCAGTGCCCGTGAGGTAATCAACAACCTCTTCTTCTCTGACCGTCGCTACGACCTTGGCGAGGTAGGCCGCTACCGTATCAACAATAAGCTCGGTCTCACCACAGACATGAGTGTTCGCGTGCTTACCAAGGAGGATATCATAGAGATCATCAAGTACCTCATCCAGCTCATTAACGCCAAGGCTCAGTTGGACGATATCGACCATCTGAGCAACCGCCGCGTGCGCACCGTCGGTGAGCAGCTGGCCAACCAGTTCTCCATCGGCTTGGCCAGGATGAGCCGCACAATCCGTGAGCGCATGAATGTGCGCGACTATGAGGTATTTTCACCTACTGACCTTATTAATGCCAAGACCGTTTCGTCTGTCATCAACTCCTTCTTCGGCGCCAACCCGCTGTCGCAGTTTATGGACCAGACTAACCCCCTGGCAGAGGTCACCCACAAGCGTCGTCTCTCCGCCCTCGGCCCTGGCGGTCTAACCCGTGACCGTGCCGGTTTCGAGGTGCGCGACGTTCACTATACCCACTACGGCCGCCTTTGCCCCATTGAGTCGCCTGAAGGCCCCAACATCGGTCTTATCTCGTCGCTGTGCGTCTATGCCAAGATCAATGACCTCGGCTTTATCGAGACCCCCTACCGCAAGGTGGAGAACTCCGTAGTCAACCTCAATAATGAAGATATTGTCTATCTCTCTGCTGAGGAAGAGAATCAGAAGATTATAGCTCAGGGCAATGCTCCGCTCAACGAGGACGGCTCTTTCATCCGTAAGACCGTTAAATGCCGTCAGGATGCCGATTATCCCGTGGTGGCTCCGTCGGAGGTAGAGTTGATGGATGTTGCTCCGCAGCAGATAGCCTCAATAGCTGCAGCTCTCATCCCATTCCTGGAGCACGATGATGCTCACCGTGCGCTGATGGGCTCTAACATGATGCGTCAGGCTGTGCCTCTCATCACCACCGAGCAGCCCATCGTGGGCACCGGCATTGAGAAGCAGGTGTGCGAGGATTCCCGCACCATGATCACCGCCGAGGGCGACGGAGTGATTGACTATGTCGATGCCTCCAAGATCGTTATCCGCTATGACCGTACCGAGGACGAGGACTTCGTCAGCTTCGACAGTGCCGTTAAGGAGTACAAGCTGCCCAAGTTCCGCCGCACCAACCAGAATATGACCATTGACCTCCGCCCCATCTGCAAGAAGGGCGACAAGGTCAAGGCTGGTGATATCCTGACCGAGGGCTATGCCACCTCCAACGGCGAGCTGGCCCTGGGCCGCAACCTGCTCGTGGCCTACATGCCCTGGAAGGGTTACAACTATGAGGATGCTATCGTGCTCAATGAGCGCCTCGTCCGCGAGGATGTGCTCACCTCTGTCCATGTTGATGAGTATTCGCTGGCTGTCCGCGAGACCAAGCGCGGCCAGGAGGAGTTCACTGCCGACATTCCCAACGTTAGCGAAGAGGCCACCAAGGACCTTGACGAGAACGGCGTAGTACGTATCGGCGTACGCGTAGAACCGGGCGATATCCTCATCGGTAAGATCACCCCCAAGGGTGAGAGTGATCCCTCGCCCGAGGAGAAGCTGCTCCGCGCCATCTTCGGCGACCGTGCCGGCGATGTCAAGGACGCCTCCCTCAAGGCCAACCCCTCCCTCTCCGGCGTCATCATCGACAAGCGCATGTTTGCCCGTGCCCAGAAGACCCGCAATTCGCGTGCTGAGGACAAGAAGAAGCTGCAGGCCATACAGGAGCGCTTCGACACCGAGGTAGCCGAGCTTAAGAAGATTCTCATTTCCAAGCTCCTTGTGCTCACCAAGGACAAGACCTCCGTAGGCGTTAAGAATAACCTGGGCGAGGTGGCCATCTCCAAGGGTGCCAAGTTCACCGAGGCAGTGCTCAGTATGATTGACTACTCCTCCATCCAGCTCAGCAAGTGGACCAACGATGCCCATATCAACGGTCTCATCTCCAAGCTTATCATCAACTATCTTAAGAAGTACAATATCAAGGATGCCGAGCTCAAGCGTAGAAACTTCGCCGTCACTATCGGCGATGAGCTGCCCTCCGGTGTCCTCCAGCTTGCCAAGGTCTATGTGGCCAAGAAGCGTAAGATCGGCGTCGGCGACAAGATGGCCGGCCGCCATGGTAACAAGGGTATCGTCTCCAAGGTAGTGCGCCAGGAGGATATGCCGTTCCTTGAGGACGGCACTCCCGTTGACATCGTGCTCAACCCTCTGGGTGTGCCTTCGCGTATGAACCTTGGCCAGATCTTCGAGGCTGTGCTCGGCTATGCCGGTCTCAAGATGGGCGTCAAGTTTGCCACTCCCATCTTTGACGGAGCCTCCCTTGAGGACCTCGAGGAGTGGACCGACAAGGCTGGCCTGCCCCACTTGGGCTCCACCCAGCTCTACGACGGCGCCACAGGCGAGAAGTTTGACCAGAAGGCCACCGTGGGCGTAACCTATATGCTCAAGCTCGGCCACATGGTAGAGGACAAGATGCATGCCCGCTCCATCGGTCCGTACTCCTTCATCACCCAGCAGCCCCTTGGCGGTAAGGCCCAGTTTGGTGGCCAGCGTTTCGGTGAGATGGAGGTTTGGGCTCTCGAGGCCTTCGGTGCCGCCCATGTGCTGCAGGAGATGCTTACCATCAAGTCCGACGATGTCGTTGGCCGTGCCAAGGCCTACGAGGCCATCGTCAAGGGCGATCCCATTCCCACTCCGGGCATTCCCGAGTCCCTCAATGTGCTGCTCCATGAGCTGCGCGGCTTAGGTCTCAGTATGAAGTTAGATTAACCAACATTTACCTCTTTTACAGCATAACAATCACTATGGCATTTAAGAAAGAAACCAAATCAAAGAGCGCGTTCTCCAGGATAACGATAGGTCTTGCCTCACCCGAGGAAATCCTTGAGCATTCCAGAGGCGAAGTCACCAAGCCGGAGACCATCAACTATCGCACCTACAAACCCGAGCGCGACGGCCTCTTCTGTGAGAAAATCTTTGGCCCCATCAAGGACTATGAATGTAATTGCGGTAAATACAAGCGCATCCGCTACAAGGGTACCGTCTGCGACCGTTGCGGCGTGGAGGTGACCGAGAAGAAGGTGCGCCGCGAGCGCAGCGGCCATATCAACCTCCAGGTTCCCGTGGCCCATATCTGGTACTTCCGCACCCTGCCCAGCAAGATGAGCTATCTGCTCGGCATTCCCTCCAAGAAGCTCGAGGCCATCATCTACTATGAGCGCTATGTCGTAATCAATCCGGGTCCCTTTGCCCCCAAGGACGATGATGACCGCCGCACCATTGATGACGGCGTGCTGCGCCAGATGGACCTCCTCTCCGAGGAGGAGTATCTCAGCTTCGTCGATCGTCTGCCCTCCGCTGATGAGTTGGCAGAGGTGCCTGAGGAGGACCGCTTCGTCGCCAAGATGGGCGCCGAGGCCGTCTATGACCTTCTGGCAGGCCTCGACCTCGACAAGATATCCTTCGAGCTCCGCGACCGTGCCCACACCGACGGCTCGCAGCAGCGCAAGACGGAGGCCCTTAAGCGCCTCCAGGTCGTTGAGGCCTTCCGCTCCAGCCGTGCCATCAACCGTCCCGAGTGGATGGTCATGAAGGTGCTGCCTGTCACTCCTCCCGACCTTCGTCCCCTCGTGCCCCTGGATGGCGGCCGCTTTGCCACATCCGACCTCAACGATCTCTATCGTCGTGTCCTCATTCGCAACAACCGCCTCCGCCGCCTCATCGAGATCAAGGCTCCCGAGGTCATCCTGCGCAATGAGAAGCGTATGCTCCAGGAGGCCGTTGACAGCCTCTTCGACAATTCCCGCAAGAGCTCATCTGTCAAGAGCGAGTCCAACCGTCCCCTCAAGTCGCTCAGCGACTCCCTCAAGGGTAAGCAGGGCCGCTTCCGCCAGAACCTCCTCGGTAAGCGTGTTGACTACTCCGCACGTTCCGTTATCGTGGTAGGTCCCGAGCTCAACATGGGCGAGTGCGGCCTGCCCAAGCTCATGGCTGCCGAGCTCTATAAGCCCTTCATCATCCGTCGTCTCATCGAGCGCGGCATCGTCAAGACAGTCAAGAGTGCCAAGCGCATCATCGACCGCAAGGACCCCATCATCTGGGATATCCTCGAGTTCGTTATGCGCGGCCACCCCGTATTGCTCAACCGTGCCCCGACTCTCCACCGCCTCGGTATCCAGGCCTTCCAGCCCAAGATGATCGAAGGCAAGGCCATTCAGCTTCACCCGCTGGCATGTACCGCCTTCAATGCCGACTTCGACGGTGACCAGATGGCTGTACACCTTCCCCTGAGCAACGAGGCCATCATCGAGGCGCAGACCCTCATGCTTCAGAGTCACAACATCCTCAATCCTGCCAACGGCGCCCCCATCACCGTGCCCTCGCAGGATATGGTGCTCGGCCTCTACTATATCACCAAGCTCCGTCCCGGAGCCAAGGGTGAGGGCCTCACCTTCTACGGCCCCGAGGAGGCCATCATAGCCTACAATGAGAAGCGCCTCGACATCCATGCACCCGTCAAGGTCATCGTTGACGACCTCAACCAGGCCGGCGAGCTCGTGCCCACCATGGTCGAGACCTCCGTAGGTCGCATCATCGTCAATGAGATAGTGCCCAAGGAGATAGGTTTCGTCAATACCATCATCTCCAAGAAGTCGCTGCGCGACATCATCGCCAAGGTCATCAAGTCTGTCGGCATGGACCGCGCCTGCGCCTTCCTCGACGGCATCAAGAACCTCGGCTACAAGATGGCCTACGAGGGCGGCCTCTCCTTCAACCTCGACGATATCATCATCCCCAAGGAGAAGGCAGAGATTGTCCAGCAGGGCCACGATGAGGTAGAGCAGATCACTGCCAACTACTCCATGGGTTTCATCACCGATACCGAGCGCTACAATCAGGTCATCGATACCTGGACCCATGTCAACAACAATCTCAAGAAGACTCTCATGAAGCAGATGACCGAGGCCGACCAGGGCTTCAACTCCGTCTTCATGATGCTCGACTCCGGCGCCCGTGGTAGTGCCGACCAGATTGCACAGCTTGCCGGTATGCGCGGCCTTATGGCCAAGCCTCAGAAGGCAGGTGCCGAGAGCGCTCAGATCATTGAGAATCCTATCCTCTCCAACTTTAAGGAGGGTATGTCGGTGCTGGAGTACTTCATCTCCACCCACGGTGCCCGTAAGGGTCTGGCCGATACCGCCCTCAAGACCGCCGACGCCGGCTACCTTACCCGTCGTCTCGTCGATGTGGCTCACGATGTAGTCATTACCGAGGAAGACTGCGGCACCCTCCGCGGCCTCGAGTGCTCCGCCCTCAAGGACGGCGATGAGATCATCTCCTCCCTCGGCGAGCGCATCCTCGGACGTGTGTCAGTGCACGATATCATCCATCCCACCACCGGCGAGCTCATCCTGGCTGCCGGCGAGGAGATTACCGAGGCCGTCGTGGCCAAGATAGAGGAGTCTCCCATCGAGACCGTTGAGATACGTTCCGTCCTCACCTGCGAGAGCCGCCACGGCGTATGCCAGAAGTGCTACGGCCGCAACCTGGCCACCTCCAAGATGGTGCAGCTCGGCGAGGCTGTCGGCGTCATTGCCGCCCAGTCCATCGGCGAGCCCGGTACTCAGCTCACCCTGCGTACCTTCCATGCCGGTGGTATCGCGTCCAACGCTGCTGCCAACGCCACCATCAAGGCCCGCCACCGCGCACGCCTTGAGTTCGACGAGCTCCGCACCGTTGAGGTCGTCAACCCCGACGGCACTCCCGGCGAGGTAGTGGTAGGCCGTCTGGCCGAGGTGCGCCAGGTGGATGAAAACACCGGCATCGTCCTCTCCACCCAGAATGTGCCCTACGGCTCCCAGCTCTTCGTTCACGACAAGGAGGTCGTAGAGCCCGGCACCCTGATAGCCCAGTGGGATCCCTTCAATGCCGTCATCGTAACCGAGATTGCCGGTAAGACGCAGTTTGAGAACGTCAAGGAGGGCATCACCTACCGCGTGGAGGAAGATGAGGCCACCGGTCTGCGCGAAATCATCATTATCGAGTCGAAGGAGCGCTCCCTCGTGCCCACCTGCCATATCGTTGACAAGAAGGGCGAGATACTGCGCACCTACAACCTCCCCATCGGAGGCCACGTGGTGGTCAGCGACGGCGCCGAGGTCAAGACTGGCGAGACCCTCGTCAAGATTCCGCGTGCCGTAGGCAAGGCTGGTGATATCACCGGCGGTCTGCCCCGTGTAACCGAGCTCTTCGAGGCCCGCAACCCGTCTAACCCCGCCATCGTCAGCGAGATTGACGGCGAGGTTACCATGGGCTCCGTCAAGCGCGGCAACCGCGAGATTATCGTCACCTCCAAGATAGGCGACCAAATCAAGTATCTCGTGCCCCTCAACCGCCAGATCCTCGTGCAGGAGAACGACTTCGTGCGTGCCGGCACTCCCCTCAGCGACGGCTCCATCACTCCCGCCGACATCTTGGCCATCAAGGGTCCCACGGCCGTCCAGGAGTATATCGTCAATGAGATACAGGATGTCTATCGCCTGCAGGGCGTTAAGATCAACGACAAGCACTTTGAGGTCATCGTGCGCCAGATGATGCGCAAGGTACGCATCATCGATGCCGGCGACACCAACTTCCTCGAGGACGACCTCGTTGACAAGATAGACTTCTTCGAGGAGAACGACCGCATCTGGGGCAAGAAGGTAGTCACCGACGCCGGCGACAGCGAGAATATGTCGAAGGGTATGATTGTCACCGCCCGCAAGCTGCGTGACGAGAACTCCTACCTCAAGCGCCGCGACCTGCGCCCCGTAGTGGTGCGCGATGCACTGCCCGCCACCTCCAACCAGGTGCTCCAGGGCATTACCCGTGCGGCACTCCAGACCTCCAGCTTCATGTCAGCCGCCTCCTTCCAGGAGACCACCAAGGTGCTCAACGAAGCAGCCATCCGCGGACGCGTCGACTACCTCCAGGGCATGAAGGAGAACGTTATCTGCGGTCACCTCATCCCCGCCGGTACCGGTCTGCCACTGTTCCGCGACATCATCGTGGGCAGCAAGGACGAGTACCAGGAGGCACTGGCCGAGCCCAACTATTCCGACGACATCGATTTCTAATCCATAGAAACGCATATCCCTCTCATCAAGGAGCAGGCGCACCGCCATCGCGGAGTGCCTGCCCTTTTTCGTTAGTGCACAGTATGCCAGCCGTTGGATTGGCGCCAACATCTATATCATTGCCCTTTTTATCGCGCAGAATCATTACCATTTTTAATTGCGCGGAAGTCAAATCTAATTGTGCAGAGCCTGAATTTAATCGCGCCGAAACGAAATCTAATCGCGCCGGGACGAAATCTAATCGCGTCGAAATCAAATCTAATCGCGCTGAAACGAAATCTAATCGCGCTGAAACGAAATCTAATCGCGCCGGGACGGTACACCTCCGCGCGATTAGATTTTTTCTTCTTGGGATTAAGCAATTTCTTTACGCAATGAAAAACATTCCTTGCGCAAGCGTTGTGCGTGAAATCAATGCGTGGAATCAAAATGGTGCGTGCAACTGCCAATTGTTTACAAAACGATTACAAATGGGGTGGGGAGCATTTTTTTGCGTCTGTTATTGTGGATATGTCGGAAAGATGATGTAACTTTGTTGTCGGTGTCGCTTCGCGACACGCAGATTACGCAGAAAAAGCGAACACGAATCTTGCGAATAACACGAATAGGTTTAACGGAAACGAAAAATCGGTGTGGTCTGTGTGAGAAAAAAACTACGAATTAAACGAATTGTAAATTGTAATTTGTCAAATAGTAAATCAAAATAACTCCTCACTCCTCACTCCTAACTCCTCACTCCTCACTCCTATGGCCGAAGAGCAGTTGACACCGATGATGGCGCAGTTTCGCGACCTGAAGAAGAAGCATCCCGATGCGGTGATGCTCTTCAGGTGTGGCGACTTCTACGAGACCTATCAGGAGGATGCGGTGACCGCCGCCCAGGTGCTGGGCATCACGCTGACGCACCGCAACAACAAGGGGGCGGTGGCCTCGGTGGAGATGGCGGGCTTTCCCTACCATGCGCTGGACACCTATCTGCCCCGCCTGATCAGGGCGGGCTACCGTGTGGCTATCTGCGACCAGCTGGAAGACCCCAAGCTGACGAAGAAACTGGTGAAGCGCGGTGTGACGGAGCTGGTGACGCCGGGCGTCGCCCTGACGGACAATGTGCTGAGCCAGAAGGAGAACAACTTCGTGGCTGCCCTGCAGATGACCAAGGGGGTGTGCGGCGTGGCACTGCTGGACATCACCACGGGCGAGTTTGCCGTCGCCGAGGGCACGGTGGACTATATCGTCAAGCTGCTGGGCAGCATGGCGCCCAAGGAGGTGCTGATAGAGCGCGGCAGCAAGGAGAGGTTTCAGCGGAACTTCGGCACGGGCTACTTCTGCTACGAGCTGGACGACTGGAACTTTGCGGAGAAGAACTGCCTGGACCGCCTGCATAGGCATTTCCATGTGAGGAATATGAAAGGCTACGGCGTGGCCCACATGACGGCGGCGCTGACGGCGGCAGGGGCCATTCTCTTCTACCTGGACGACACCAAGCATACGCACACACGGCATATCACCTCAATCACCCGCATCGAGGAGGACCGCTACGTGAGGCTGGATAGCTTTACGATGCGCAACCTGGAGGTGCTGCAGCCCATGCAGGGCGAGGGCAAGAGCCTGCTGCAGGTGATGGACCAGACAGTGACCCCTATGGGCTCGCGCATGATGCGCCGATGGCTGGCCTTCCCCCTGACGGACGTGGGGCAGATAGAGAGGCGCCTGAACGGCGTGGAGTTTTTCTTTCGCGAGCCGGAGACGCGCGATACGGTGGGGGAGAACCTGCGCCGCATCGGCGACATGGAGAGGCTGGTGGCCAAGCTGGCCTCGCAGCGCATAACGCCGCGCGAGATGGAGCAGCTGCGCTACGACCTGGAGGCCGTGGTGCCCATCAAGGAGGTGCTGAGTCAGGCCTCGCTGCCCTCGCTGCGCGAGCTGGCCGACAGGATGGACGAGTGCGCCTCGCTGCGCGACATGATTGCCCACACGCTGCGCCCCGACCCGCCGGCACTGGTGGCCAAGGGCGGATACATCGGCAGCGGCGTGGACGCCGAGCTGGACCGCCTGCGCACGATGGCGAGCTCGGGCAAGAGCTACCTGATGGACCTCCAGCGCCGCGAGACGGAGCGCACTGGCATACAGAGCCTGAAGGTGGGATACAACAATGTGTTCGGATACTACCTGGAGGTGCGCAACACCTACAAGGAGCTGGTGCCCCCCGAGTGGATACGCAAGCAGACGCTGACGCAGGCTGAGCGCTACATCACCGAGGAGCTGAAGAAATATGAGGAGGAGATAACCGGCGCGGAGGAGAAGATACTGGTGATAGAGGCGCGGATATATGCCAAACTGCTGAGCGACGCGCAGGAGTTTATCACCAAGGTGCAGACCGACGCTGTGCAGCTGGCTACCGCCGACTGCCTGCTGAGCTTCGCCCTCTCGGCAAGGGAGCACCGCTATGTGCGCCCCACGGTGGACGACAGCACGGTGCTGGACATCAGGCAGGGCCGCCACCCCGTGATTGAGACGGAGATGAAGGCGGGCGAGAGCTACATACCCAACGACGTGCACCTGGACACCGACAAGCAGCAGATAATAATCATCACCGGCCCCAACATGGCGGGCAAGTCGGCACTGCTGAGGCAGACGGCGCTCATCACGCTGATGGCGCAGGTGGGCAGCTACGTGCCCGCCGACAAGGCCCGGGTGGGGGTGGTGGACAAGATATTCACCCGCGTGGGTGCCAGCGACAATATATCGATGGGCGAATCGACCTTCATGGTGGAGATGACGGAGGCCGCCAGCATCATGAACTCGTTCAGCGAGCGTAGCCTGGTGCTCTTCGACGAGCTGGGGCGCGGCACCTCGACCTACGACGGCATATCGATAGCATGGGCGATAGTGGAGCACCTGCACGACAACCAGAAGGGACACCCGCGCACCCTGTTTGCCACACACTACCATGAGCTCAACGAGATGGCCAAGACGCTGACGAGGGTTCACAACTACAATGTGTCGGTGAAGGAGGTAGGCAACCAGGTGGTCTTCCTGCGCAAGCTGGTGGCCGGCGGCAGCGAGCACAGCTTCGGCATCCATGTGGCGCGCATGGCAGGCATGCCGCCGACGATAGTGAAGCGCGCCGATCAGGTACTGAAGGAGCTGGAGGCGAGCGCCGACAGGGAGGTGAGCCGCCCCAACGTGGGCGACCTCAGCGCCAAGAAGGAGGGCGCCCAGCTGACCTTCTTCCAACTGGACGACCCCGTGCTGCGACAGATACGCGACCGATTCCTCAACCTGGATATCAACAACCTAACTCCCATCGAAGCCCTCAACATGCTCAACGAGGTGCAGAAACTGGTGAAAGAATAGGAAGCCTCCCGCCCCCTCAAGAGGAGGAAAAAAATGAAAACCGATAGAAACTACTATAGGAACTATATAAACTATAGTGACTACAGAAAATAGGAAAAATAAATTTTAATTTTTCAATTCTAAACGATGAATATAACCAACGACATAAAATATATCGGCGTGGATGATGCCGAGCTGAAGCTCTTTGAGAGCCAGTATGACCTGCCTGAGGGCATGTGCTATAACTCCTATGTGCTGATGGACGACAAGGTGGCCATCATCGACACTACCGACCAGCGCAAGGTGGACGAGTGGACCGCCAACCTGCAGGAGGCCCTGGGCGGCCGCCAGGCCGACTATCTGGTGGTGCAGCACATGGAGCCCGACCACAGTGCCGGCATACTGCGCGCCCTGGAGCTGTGCCCCGACCTCACCATTGTGGGCTCCGCCAAGGCCTTGCAGCTGATGAGCCTCTACTTTGAGGGGCTCAGCCTGGAGGGCAGGACACTGGCCGTCAAGGAGGGCGATACGCTTTGCCTGGGCAGCCACACGCTGCAGTTCATCGCTGCGCCGATGGTGCATTGGCCCGAGGTGATGGTGACCTACGACAGGCAGGACAAAGTGCTCTTTTCCGCTGACGCTTTCGGCAAGTTCGGAGTGAGGGAGGCTGACGCCGACGACTGGGCATGCGAGGCCAGGCGCTACTACTTCAATATCTGCGGCAAGTACGGCCCCTCGGTGCAGCAGCTGCTGAAGAAGGCTGCCGTCCTGGACATTGAGCAGATACTGCCCTTGCACGGTCCGATACTGAAGGGCGAGGCTATGGGCGAGGCCCTGCGGCTGTATGACATCTGGTCGCGCTATGATGTGGAGACGCCCGGAGTGTTTGTGGCCTATGCCTCGATACACGGCGGCACTAAGGCCGCTGCGCTGCGCCTGGCCGATATGCTGCGCGAGGCCGGTGTGCCCAAGGTGAGCGTCAGCGACCTGACCACCGACGACCAGGCCGAGGCCATTGAGGATGCCTTCCGCATGAGCCATCTGGTTTGCTGCGCTGCCAGCTACGACGCAGGCCTGTTCCCCCCGATGTACGACTTCCTGCATCACCTGCAGATAAAGGCCTACCAGCACCGCACGGCGGCACTGGTGGAGAACGGCTCATGGGCTCCCAGCGCCGGCAGGGTGATGAAGGAGATGCTGGGTGCGATGAAGGACGTGAGCCTGGTGGAGCCGATGGTGACCATCCGTGGCCGCATGCATGCCGACGACGAGCCCAGACTGCAGGCGCTGGCCGACAAGCTGGCAAAGGACTTTGAGGTTTGAAATTCGAAAATTGAAATTTATTGCCAAGGCAAGGAATTTATAATTTAACAAAGTACCTGTTACAATTTATGTGCAATTTCGTTGTTTAACTGCTTATAACCCTGCGACCATATGTCCTCCCCCCTTAGGGGGATAAGAGTGGTTCTCTTATTACTCGCGACTCATAACTCACGACCATTAATTATAAACATTATCGATATGAATCTATTTCCCCGTCAACTGAAGACACTGCGATTTGCAGTCATCGCCTGCATCTGCGCGACGATGCAGGCCGGAGTAACGGTTCCTACCTTTAACCTGGAGAACATCAGGGTGCAGGCCTTCCTTAAGGAGGTCAACTATAAACCCGGTGACGGCAGCAAGGTGGGCAACTACAACATCAATCCCCCCGCCCGCAGAGACCAGCCGGCAGCCGTGTCGCTGAGCTGGAAGGCGGTGAGCGGGGCCAAGAGCCTGAGGGTGTATGTGTCAACAACAGCCAAGTATGCCAATCCCATGGTGATAGAGCTCAAGAGCTACGAGGTGGGTTGTGATATATATAACCTGATTCCAGGCAGGACTTATTACTATAAAGTGGTGGCCGTGGACGGTGAGGGCAATGAAACCATTGTCACCGAGGCCAGCTTTGCCACCGAGGGCAGCCTGCGCATGATTAAGGCCGACACTGGCTACAACATACGCGACCTCGGCGGATGGAACACCCGCAGCGGTAAGAAAATCCGCTACGGCATGATTTACCGCGGTGCCGAGCTGTCGGGCGAATACCAACTGAATTCTGGCGACTCGGCCATCATGTACGATCTGGGCATACGCGCTGAGCTGGACTTGCGCGGTAACACCGAGGCCGACAACATCACGGTATCGCGACTGGGTCCCGACGTGGACTATAAGCGCATACCTACCGTGACATACTACATTGAGGGTCTCAAGGCCGCCAATCCCCGATTTGCCGACCAGATGAACTACATCTTCGAGTGCGTGAAGAACAACAAGCCCGTATTCTTCCACTGCCATATCGGTGCTGACCGCACGGGCAGCCTGGGATTTCTGCTGGAGGGCCTGCTGGGCGTGAGCGAGAGTGATATCTATAAGGAGTATGAGCTGACGACCTTCTCCGCCCTCAACACCCCGCGTGGCAAAGGCCAGATAGACGATATGATGGCCTACATCAAGACCTTTGCCGGCGCCAGCCTGGAGGAGCAGTTCTTCACCTACTGCACCCAGGAGCTGAAGCTCAAGGCCGCCGACATCATGGACTTCAAGTCCGCCATGCTGCAGTACACCTTTATCTCCACTATGGACTTCGGCGGCGACACTATCACCGTGGAAGCTGGCGAAAGCCTTAAGCTCGACCCCGAGGTAACGCCAGAGAGGGCTTCGAAACTCGGCATTACCTATGTATCGTCAGACCCGATGGTGGCCACCGTGACCAGCAAGGGCACCGTGAGTGCAGTGAGAGGCGGATTCACCGTGGTGACTGCCAAGAGCAACGTGATTACCAAGGATGTGGTGATAAGGGTGCCCTACATAGAGTCGGAGATGCCTGAGTTTGTTACTGCCGACGGTATGGACTATACCATCATCGGCCCCAATCTGATAGAGAACGGCTCCTTTGAGTATGCCCATCCGCTGACCCATTGGACCACGGGCATCGGATCGAATGCCGAGGAGACCGGCTATAAGATTTGCGAGGGCAGTCAGTGGGGCACGCGCTACCTGCAGTCGCTATACGATGCCGACGATGAGTCGTCGCGCTCCATACGCTCGCTCTGGCCCATAGAGAAGGACAAGAGTTACGTGATAGGCTACCGTGTCAAGACAGCCAACGGCCAGACTGTTAGCAACAATCCCCATCTGCGCGTGGGCTTGCTCAACTTGGGCGGCTCAGGATTCAATGGCACAGGTGATGATTTCATCTGGGACGATGACGGTGCACCCAGTGCCCAGTATGGGCAGCTCATCGTGGGTGCCGACGATGATGACTACGTATTTCCATTCCCCACCTACGGTGCCAACTGGGCCGAGGTGCAGTATGTGTTTACTAACACCCAGGGCTACAGCCACTGTCAGGTGTGGTTCTCCCATCTCAGCAAGGATGGCATCCACACATGCCTCGACAATTTCTACCTGGCAGAGGTGGGCGACGGTGAGCCGACAGGTATAAATGAAGTCAGGAATGAGGAATTAGAAATTAGGAATTCTCAAACCTCAAACCTCAAACCTCAAATCCTCTATGACCTTCAGGGCCGCAGGATCTCAACCCCCAAGGGAATTTACATCCAGAATAAGAAACTCCATAAAGCCCACTGATATGAAAAGCACGAAAGTTATGAAGTATAATACTGTGAGAGTACGGATGCTTACTCCGCTGCTCCTGTTGCTTTCTGCCGCATTGTTCTCGGCATGCAGCAGCGACGACGACTATATCAATGAGCCTCGCCAAGAGGATGCCAATATTAGCTATGCCACGATGAGCATTGACGATTTCAGAGGCGATGATAATGCGGCTATCAAGCTGCGCACCAATATCAATGCCGATGGCAAATTCCTCTGGGCGCGCGGTGACCAAGTGGGCGTATGGCCTACACTGGAGGAGGGCGAGGAGCCTACGGCCTCGCAGGTGCTGTTCACCATCCAGGATGGCGCCGGCACAAACTCCGCCACCTTCACCGGCAGCGGATGGGGCCTGCTCCACAACCGCACCTACTATGCCTACTATCCCTACAACACCGAGGCTATGTCCAACCGCGTGGAGTGCACCTACCAGACGGGCCTCAATCAGATGTTCAACAACATGACGCTGCATCTGGGTGCCAATGACTTTATGTATGCCTCTGCCGTCACTCCCGCCGAAGGCAATAGCGCCGACTTCCAATTCCACCATCTGGGCAGCATCATGCGCATCGTGGTGAGCCTGCCTGCTGCGGCTTCATCCACGGTGTTCAAGACTGCTGCAATAACGGCAGCCGGCGGCAAGAGCCTATTCCCCTCTGTGATGAGCTATAATCCTACTGAGAAGGAGCCTCAGCCGGAGATTGTTTCTGCCACCACCAGCCAGCGCCTCATCTTGGGCATCAGCGGCAACGGCTTCAAGCCCACCGCCAACACCATCACCCTATGGTTCCTCATCGGCGCCACCGACCTCACCGGTCAGGCTATCAACGTGAGTCTTTCCAGCGCCACCACCACCTATTCAGGCACCTTCGTGGGATCTACACAGCAGGCCGGCCATGCGCGCAGCTATAGTGTCAGCGTTACTGAGGGCACAATAGACGAGGATTTTGTTGACATGGGCACCGGAGTGATGTGGGCCACTTCCAACCTGGGCGCTGCCTCTGAGGAGAACTTTGGCGACTATTTTGCATGGGGCGAGACATCGCCGCACTACAGCTCCATCACTGTGACAGAGGCCACATCGTCGCCACAGATGAGTGCCGTAACATGGAAGTCGGGATACACTGCAGGCTACGCCTGGAGCAACTATTTCGACACCAGTGACGGCGGCAAGACATTCAAGACCTACAACAAGAGCAATATGAAGCTGTCACTGGCCGATGATGCCGCCTATGTGATACTGGGCGACAAGTGGCGCATGCCCACCACTGAGGAGGTGGTGGCTCTCTACGACTGCTGCACCTACGCCGCTGCCACCGTCAAGGGAGTGAGGGGCGTACGCTTCACCAGCAAGAAGACCGGCAACTCTATCTTCCTGCCCGGCAACGGATATATCAACGGCACTTCCTACACCTGCTCCAACAATGGATTCCGCCTTTGGACCAGCTCCAACAAGTCCACCACCCTGGCCTTTGGATGGCACTGCACATACTCCAGCCCCACCGACGAGTTTAAGCAGTATGACCGCGACCGCCTCCGTGGCTATGGCATACGCCCCGTCTATGACCCCAATATGTAGTTGAGCCAATAACCGTTAGTTACTGGAAAAATAATCTAGAGAAGCGGTCGCTGACATTTAGTCAGCGACCGCTTTATTAAAGGATTGTCAACAATCAGCTGCCAACTTCCTATGCATCCTCTCCTAGCTTCTTGCGCAGATATTTTGTGCAGGCCTTAAAGGACTTGAAGGTGTGGTTTTCGGGAATGAGGGCAGGAATTACGTCCATGGTGCGCAGCATATATAGTGGCTGCGGCTGGATGATAGTCATCAGCACCTCGGTGCCCTTGGCTTGCAGGTCTTTTATGGCTGTCTCCATGGCGTAGAGTCCTGACTGGTCCATGAATGGCACTCGGCGCATACGGATGATAACAATCTTTACGTCATCGGGCACCTCGTTCATCACCTGCTGAAAGCGGGTGACTGTGCCGAAGAAGATGGGGCCGTCGAGCCGCAGGATGAAGACCTTGTGAGCCAGAGTGTCGGGGATGCCTTTCTCATCGGGCCACGGGCTCTCCTGATCGCGATGTGTCATCTCCTGGCTGCTGTAGGTGCCTTCCACCAGGTCGCTGGCCCTCTTCATGAAGAGTACGCAGGCTATCACCATACCAATGCCTACGGCTGTAAGCAGGTCGACAAAAACGGTAAGGAGAAATACGGTGATAAGCACAAAGGCATCAGCCTTAGGTATACGCAGCAGGTCGCGGAAGCCTTTAAAGTCAATTATGCCTATGCCCACGCTGATCAGTATGCCGGCTAGCACAGACAGTGGCACATACCTCACCAGGCTGCCTAATCCCAGGAGGATGGCCAGCAAAAACAGCGAGTGGACCATGCCGCTGAGGCGTCCGCGTCCGCCGCTCTTCACATTGACCACGGTGCGCATGGTGGCTCCGGCTCCGGCAATGCCGCCGAAGAGTCCTGCCATCATGTTGCCAATGCCTTGGCCCACGAGCTCACGGTTGCTGTCGTGGTGCTGCTTGGTGATATTGTCGGCCACCACCGAGGTGAGCAGTGTGTCGATTGAGCCCAGGCCGGCCAGCGTAAGACCTGGTACTACGGCTGCCGTGAGGAGCTGGCCCCAGTCGAGGCCGCTGATGTCGAGGGCGGCGAAGAAAGGCTTGGGTAGTCCTGAGGGGATGGGACCTATCGTCAGATTGTCGGGGAAGGCTATGAGCAGCGACACCACCGTCATGGTGACTAGAGCAGCCAGAGTGGCAGGCACCTTCTTGGTGATTAGGGGGAAGAGATATATAATGGCTATGGTGCCCAGGCCGATAAGGAGAGCCGTGAGCGACACGCCGTCGGCTATACGGCTGGGTAGCTGGGTGACCATGTCAACCACCAGCACCGGTGACTTGAGGCCTACCAGCGGGTAGAGCTGCTGCAGGATGATGATTACTCCGATGCCACTCATGAATCCTGACAGCACGGGGTAGGGGATGTAGCGCACATACTTGCCAATTCTGATGAGGCCAAAGAGTATTTGGAATAGACCGCAGAACAGTCCGGCCAGCGACATGGCTATCAGCACGGCCGGCAGGCTCTGACTGGATGCCCATACGCCGCTGATGAGTGCTGCGGTGATTACGGTCATGGGGCCCGTGGGGCCGCTGATCTGGCTAGGAGTGCCGCCAAAGAGCGATGCAAAGAATCCAAGCATGGTGGCACCCACCAGTCCGGCCAGGGCACCGATGGAGGCTGCCGAGGGGTCGTCAATGCCTCCGAAGGCCTGTATGCCGAAGGCCAGTGCAAGCGGCAGGGCTACTACGCCGGCAGTGATGCCGCCAAAAAGGTCGCCTTTAATAGTTTTCATGGTAGTTAAAATATTATTGCGCTGCAAAGATAGCACTAAATCTTTTAATAGCCCCCTCCTTTAAGCTTTTTTGATTACATCGTAGGCCTCAGGAAGTAGATGGCGGTCAATCAAAAGGAGCATTTGAAAGTAACTGTAATTAAGGGATTTATAATACTAATTAGGGGCTATATGGGTATAATTGTTACAAGACATTAAAAGACATCCCCGCAGCGCCAAGGCTGCGGGGATGTTCAATAATGCAATATTCAAATGGCGAAATGGCCAAATAACCTTACTTGACTTGTATCTTCTGTCCGTCGATGACGTAGATGCCGGGTGCGAAGGGGATGATGTGCACGCCCTCCACGTCTTCTTTGAAGACAAGGCGGCCGTCAAGGGTATAGACAACCATGGGTCGCTTCTCCTCATTGATTACTCGTATGGCGTTGGCCATGGGGGTGTAGCGCGGCATGTCGCCACTGCGCACGGCGTCATAGACGCTGGTCTCGTCGTCAGGCTCAACTTCGGTTACGGGGGTGCGCATGAGTCGGAACTCATGGATGTCGATGGCGTTCCATCCGGTAAGGTTGATGATGAGTCCTATGGTGATGGGCTC
Source organism: uncultured Bacteroidales bacterium (assembly GCA_902792555.1). Taxonomy (GTDB): domain Bacteria; phylum Bacteroidota; class Bacteroidia; order Bacteroidales; family Bacteroidaceae; genus UBA6382. Next base: position 26,446 of record CADAZW010000006.1, read on the forward strand.
CTCCTCGCCCACGGTGAAGGTAATCTTGCCATCGCTCAGGGGAGCATAGGCCTCGGCCTTCTCCTCATAGGTGAGCATATCAACGAACTCATCGCCTCTGGTTACGCAGATGAGGCTGCTGTCGGCTATCCATGCGCCGCCCTCGGAGGGGCTGACGGTGAGGGTGTAGTAGCCGGCGGGCAGTGTGACGGTCTGGTAGAGGCGGTGGTTCTTCAGCGTGTCGGCAAAGCCGTAGTAGCCGGTGCGGAAGTTGAGGTCGGAGTTCATCGACTTATAGACATGGGCTCCGGTGGTGGACTTCTCACTGACAACGGCGCCCTCTATCTTCCATGTGGAGTTCTCGTCGTCGGTCAGCAGACCGCGCAGATTGTTGGAGTTGGTGGTAGAGACTGCCTCGCCGTTGTCAAGGAAGGGTGCCTTGTAGTTGGTAAGATAGTCGGCGGTGACATCGCTGGGTTCGTCGCCCTCAAAGTCGAGGGTGAATACGCCGAGGGCTGAGGTCCATGCGTCGCCGTCGGCACCGCTGAAGTCCTTGCGCTCGCCGGTAAATCCGTTGCCTGTACGGTCTATGATATCGCTGCCGTTCTGATTGAAGTCATAGTAGAGCAGCAGACCGTTGCTGGACTTGGCTGTCTCTATGTCGTCAGCGGCTATGGGCTGGTTGGCAAACGACTGGATGGTCTTCTGGTTGAGGGCCTTGCTCCAGATGCGGAACTCGTCGATAAGGCCCTTATAGCGATGCTCGGCAGAGCTGAAGTTGATGTGGCCGGTCCATGCGGGGCAGTTAAGGCCGAGGCGTAGGGACGGTGCGGTGATGAGCTCAGCGTCGCGGTAGAACTTGACATTGCCGGTTGAGAAGGTGACAGCGTAGTGGTGCCACTCATCGATGATGAGGTAGTCGGGATCAGAGGTTACCGACTTGCCGCCAATCTCTACGGTTAGCGAACCGTCGGCATTGGAGGAGGTCTTCACCTTTTCGTCTTCAGTGGTGAAGGAGAGCACTCCGTTGAAGTTGGCGGGGCGCAGCCATGCATCGATGGTGAAGGAGCGTGTGGCGGCAGGGAACGGGGTGGGGATGTTGACGTACTCCTCCTCGCCATAGAACGCCAGGGCGTTGCCCGGGTCGGCATTGCTGACGGCGAAGGCCTTGCGCTGGGTCTTGGCTGTCTGGCCTTGGGCATTGCGTGCCTTGAGGGTCAGGTTGTAGTAGCCGGGAGCTTGCGGGGTGAAGGCGGTGTTCTGGGCGTGGATGGCGTAGTTGCGCTTGCCGCTGACGTGGTTGATTTCCCACTGCCACTCCTCGGGGTCGTAGATGGTCTTGTCCTCAAAGAATACCTTGTCGCCGATGAGGATGGCCGAGGGGCTAACCTCAAAGTCGGGTGCCGGGGCAGAGGCTACGGCGGTGACCTCCTTGGTGACGGAGGACGTGCCGGCGGCATTGGTCACGGTGAGGGTGACGGGGTAGGAGCCTACCTCCAGGAATCGAGCTGAGGCATTGGTGGCGAGCACCTCCTCCATGTCGGCGCCGGGCATGGTCCACTTGTAGGTGGCATTGACGGCACTGGAGCGATTGACGAAGCTGAAGTATTCGCTGGCGGGCAGGTTGTTCTGGGTAATCTCAAAGTCTGCTACCGGGGCGGGCATCTCGTTGACCTTTATGAAGGTGTTGGCAGATGCCATAGTCTTGCCGCCTTCGTACTCGATGGCTATCTTGACCATGTGGGTGCCGGCCTTGTCGAAGGTGAGATAAGGTGCAGTTTGCTGGCTGACGACATTGCTGTTGTCGCCGTCGATTATCCACTTGATGCTGGTGGCGCAGGCCGGTATGGCTGCGGTGAAGCGTACAGGGGTGTTGGCATAGATGCTCTCGGTGGGGGCGTTGATTACAATCTTCATGTTGTCGTTGCCCTTGAGGAGGTCGTTATTGACGAAGGTCTTGACGCTGTCGGCATCGCGGATGATGGCGTGGTGGCCGCGGGCATAGTCGCGGATGCAGAGGTTGCCGTCACCGTTGGTGAAGGTGTCGCCCTTATAGTAGAGCACGAGGTCGGTCTGCTTGGAGGGGTTGGCTATCTCTGAGTAGCGATTGTTGGCCAGCTCATCCTCGGTGAGGGCGCGATTCCAGAGGCGTATCTCATCCACCTGGCCATTGATGAGGCCGTTGTTGGGCTCACGGCCAATAGAGAAATCAGCGAAGGCGAGCACGCCGGAGGCTTTGTTGTAGGTGGAGATGCTGCGCTTCACACCATTGATGTAGGCATAGAGCTCATCATGGTCTCTGACGACGGCAATGTGGTTCCACTCGTTGGCCTTGACGGTGGAGCTATAGTTATTGTAGGCACTATAGGCTCCCATACCTGCCCTGACATAGCCGCGTTCGGTAAATGAGCTGTAGAAGTAGGCTGTGTTGCCAAACTGCTGGGCGTAGTCGCTGAGGGAGTAGGGCTTGATCCAATACTCCAGGGTGCCGCCAAGGGAGGCAGCAAAGCCTGCTTCGGTCACTACGGCCATGGTGTTCTTCATCTCGAGTACCACATTGTCGGTGCCGGTGGGCTCAACGGGGAATGTCACGCGGTTGGACTGGTTGGAGACCACGGTGTTCTTGCGGTACTGATAGACTGCTGCCACTCCGTAGGCCTTGTCGCCGCTCTGGGCGGGGGTGTAGGTCAGCACGTTGCTGGCTACGGAGTCAATCACGAAGTCATTATAATATATGTAGTACTTCTTGATAGGCAGCGAGGTGGTGACGGGTTCCTCCCAGGTGAGGGCGCCGTCCTGGATGTCGAGGTTGAGGGGGGCGTTGATCTGCTCGCCGGGAATGATGACAGAGATGCGGTAGAGCTGGTCGGTGCCACCGATGTCGAGTTTCTCAAACTTGAAGGGGAATTCAATGCCGGCCTGGTCGAGCTCATAGTCGATGATGGAGGCATTGTAGAGTCTGCCGGTGCCCTGCCACTCCTCGGGCAGGTTGCGCTGGGTGCGGATGTTGAAGAAGTATTTGATGGGCTTGCGGCGGTCAAACTTCTTGGTGAGGTCGCTGAGGTCGTAGCCAAACTCCATGGGCTCGTAGTGATAGCCGTCAATCCACTTGCCGAGCATCGGCACGAGGGGCGGCTGGTAGGTGTTGCGCGTGCCGTCGCCGGCGTACTTGAAGTGGTCGAGCTCAATGGAGTCCTGGCCTGAGGCGCTGGTGGTGTCCTGGGTGGCTGATACGCTGAGGTGGATGGCTGAGCGGCGCGAGAAGGCGAGCTTAGCCTTGAGCATGCGGATGGGCTCATAGTCCTTGCGGATATAGTGGCGGTCAACCGACCAGGGGCTGGTGCGGGTGTTGGTGGTGTAGGCGCGGGCGTAGGGACAATAGATGAAGCCGTTGTTTTGCCAGCCTGCACCCCAGGAGTTGGCGATGATCCATGCGCCTACCTCGTCCTTCTCCTTCTCGCCATAGACTCCGTTTTCATCGAGGTCAAACTCAATGCGGTCGTCGTAGCCCACGATGGTCTGGGCATGGTTGTAGGAGGGGCCCCAGTCCGACATGTAGATCTTGCCTACCACGCCGAGGGCCTTATTGGTGGGGGTGTTGGGTATGGTGCCCGTCACGTAGTCGGTGGCGGCCATGCCAAACCATGCCACGCCGCCGGCATTGAAGTCGTAGTCGCCATTGTGATTCCAGAGCCAGTTCTTCAGAATCTCGCGGCCCTCCTCGGTCATCACGTTTTGCTCAATGTATGATTCGGTCCAGTCGCGGTTGTGGACGGTGCGGTACCATTTGTCGTAGCCCTGCATCCAGCCGTAGTTGGTGTCCTTGCAGTCCTGGCTGCCGTAGTACTTTGAGCAGGTCTGGCCGCCGTAGTCAGCCTCTGAGGGGTTGCCCACTTTTTGCAGCATCTCTGCCTTGCCTGTGCCCTGGTAGTTGTGGGCCAGCAGGAAGTTGAAGTGGGAGGTGAAGCGGTTCTCCGGGTACTGGGCATCGAGGCCGTAGTAGCAGTTGCGCTCGTAGGTCCATTGGTAGCCGATGTAGCTGGCAGCGTCACATGAGCCGTGGTCCTGGTTGAAGATGGGCGGGAAATACTTCAGCAGCGCATTGTTGAGGTGGTCGGGGCGCTTGGCCTGCGGGTCGTAGCCCTTCGACTTGGCACCGCCCGGCTGACGCTGCTTCTTGTTTTTCTCAAAAGAAAACTCCTGAGTGTTTTTGGCTGCCTCCTCCCAGCCGTAGGAGAGCTGGGCATAGCCTGCCGTGGCGTAGCACGCCAGCAGGGCGGCAATCAGATAGCTTTTGATTTTCATAAGACTGCTATGTTGTTTAAATATTTTGATTTGCTAATTCTTTAACTTTTTAACTTTTTAACTTTTTAATCTCTCAACTTTCCTATCCCACCTTCACCTTCTTGCCGTTGGCAATGTAGATGCCGGGGGCGAGCTTGATCTGGCGGTTGCCGCTTACATATTCATTGAATACGCACTGGCCGGCAGCGGTGTAGATCTTGAGCTCGATGATGTCGTCGCTAACCACGCGGATGCCGCCGCGCTCGCCGCTGATATTGTCAAGCAGGCCTTTGCCTACGGCGTCGTAGGCGTCCTTCACTCCGTCGGCTTCCTGTGCCTCGGCGCTGATGCGCTCCAGTACGAAGGCCTTGATGTCAACCTCGTAGGATGAGCTGGGGGGCAGGTTGTAGAGGATGCCGAGGCTGATGGGGGTGCCGTCTGCTGCCACGTCAAACTCCACGCTGGTGTTCTTGGAGAGGAAGTCGCTTACCAGGGCACTCTCTATCTCGCTGTTGTCAACGATGGAGTCACCGTCGCATACCACGATGCGGCTGAGGTAGGGGCTGAAGTAGCGGCCGCTCTGGATGGAGAAGCGGTAGTGGCCCGGCGTGAGGCTGACGGTCTGCCACAGGCGGCGGTTGAAGAGGTCCATGTCGTAGGTGGACCTTGACTCGCCACACAGCTGGTTGGAGCTGGAAGTGTCGATATAGACTGTCGACCAGTTGTCGCTGGTGAAGGAGCTGTTCTCTATCTTCTTGGGCGACTTGAATACCCATGTGGACTGGTCGGTGCCGGTCTGCAGCTGGCGCGCAGCATTATAGATGTTGGGCATCACCTTGATGTCGTCGTAGATGAACGGAGCCTTGTAGTTGGTCATAAACTGGCCGGTCACGTCCTCCACGTTGATTTTCTTCTCAAAGTCGAGGGTAAACACGCCGGGCTCCATGATCCATGCGTCGCCGTCGGGGCCGAAGTTGAGGCGCTTGGCGTCGAGGTTGTGGCCTGAGCGGTCAATCACGTCGCCGCCGTTCTGGTTGAAGTCATAGTAGAGGCAGAGGTTGCTGAGCTCTGTGGGGTTCTCGATGGGTGCATTGCATACTACCTGCAGTTGGGTGGCGTTGAGCTCGGTCTTCCATATGCGCATCTCGTCGATGTGGACGTGGAGGGCATTGTCGGTGCGGCCGAAGTAGAACTTGGTGGGCCAGCTGGGCGATGAGTAGTTGCTGTTGGCGCTGTAGGAGGAGATGAGCTCGCCGTCGCGGTAGAAGCTCAGCTTGCCACGGTTGAAGCTGATGGCGTAGTGGTGCCACTGGTTGAGTATGAAGTAGTCGCTCACCTGATAGTTGCGGCCCTTGTAAGTGACGGTATAGACGCCCTTGTCGGTGCAGTCGGCGGTCATGTTGCCGAAGTCGAAGCCGCCGGTGCCGAAGTAAACCTGGGGATTCATCCACCACTCGATGGTGAAGGATGCCTGGATGGGCAGGAAGGGACGGCCGAACTCAAGCTGCTCCTTGCCGCCGCTGAAGTTGAGGCCGTTCTTGGCATCGGCATTGCTTACGCAGATGGCGCGCGACTTGGTCTCGATGTTGCTGCCCACGCTGTTGGTGGTCTGCAGTGATACATCGTAGAATCCCGGTGCCGGCGGCACGAGCGACGAGTACTGGCCGTCCACCTGCAGGTAGCGCTTGCCGTTGCTCAGGGTCCAGATCCAGTTGTCGGGCTTGCCGGTGCTCTTGTCTTCCAGGTAGGTGGTCTCACCCAGCAGGATGCTGTAGGGATTGACGGCAAAGTCGCTCACCGGCTTGGCGATGTATATCTCCACCTGCTTGCTTACGGAGGCGGAGCCGCTGCCGTTGGTGGCGGTGAGGGTTACGGTGTAGGTGCCGGGCTCCTCAAAGACGGCATTGGCATTGGTGCTGTACTGGTCGTCCTGGCCCTCTATGGACCATACGTAGGAACAGTTGGTTGACTTGGTGCGGTTGATGAGGGTGACGGGCTTGGCAGTGGCCTGGCGCTCGGTGCTGAGGTCAAACTCGGGCACGGGCATCTGGCCGTCAACCACCTCAAAGGTCTTCTCCACCGTGGCCTCGTTGCCCTCGTTGTCGGTGGCGGTGAGGCTTATGGTGTACTCACCGGCCTTGGCGTAGGTGATGTAGGGCGACTTGGTGGTGTAGCTCTTGGCTTCGGCTCCGGGGGCGCTCCACTTCCAGCTTACCGTGTTGACGGAGGCGCTGCCCTGGAAGAGGGCGGGCTGGCCGGCAAAGAGGGAGTCGGCCATCACGATGGAGAGGGGGAACTTAAAGCTGGAGCCTTTCACCACTTCGCTGTTCTCCTGACTGGTGTATTCGCCGTTGGAGATGTAGCCGTGGTTGTTGCAGGCAAAGTCCTGGAATCTCTGCTCGCCTTCCACCTGGATGGTGTTCATGGGCAGATAGCAGATGAGGTCGCCCTGCGAGGCGGGGTCCTTGATGGAGTTGTCCTTGTTGCCGTAGAGTTCTATCTGGGTGCGGGCCTTGCTCCATACGCGGAATTCGTCGATCTCGGCGTCAAGCGGGTTGTCGGGGGTGCCGAACACTATGTCGCCCAGCGCGGGGATGCCGGCTGAGTTGGTGGCGCGGGTGCTGCCCTTCTTCATGCCGTCGACGTAGAGTGTCATATTGTTGTGGTCAACCACTATGGCCACGTGCTTCCACTTGCCGGCGCTGATGGTCTTGGCGGCGGACGATACGTTCTGCTCGCCGTCCCAGCCTGCCGAAGCCTGGCCGCTGGGTGTGAGCTTGAAGAAGAAGTCGGAGTTCTTCGAGCCGCTCAGGCAGTGGTTGGTCTGGCCCACGCTGGTGGGCTTGATCCAGAATTCTATGGTGCCCTCTTCCAAGGCGTAGGGCACTGCGTTGGGTATCACCAGCGTGCCGTTGCTGACGGTCAGGGTCACGTTGTCACCCTCGGGCGTCTTGATGGGCAGACGGGCCAGCTCGCTCTTGGCTGACTCCATCTCGTGCTTCTTGTAGGCATAGATGGCCGATACGCAGTAGCTGGCGCTCTCATCGTCGATGGCGTAGCCCTGGGCATTGACGGCGGTGGCAGTCAGCATATTGTTCTTGTAGATATTGTATCTCTTCACCTTCATGCTGGAGGCCTGCGGGGCATCCCACATGAGCTTGCCGTTGGCAATGTAAACGTTGGTCGGCGGGGTCATCGTCTCGCCCGGCACTATCACGCTGATGGTGATGGCGCTGCTCTGGCTCTCGGTCTGGCTGATGGACACGGTGTCGATGTCGAAGGGAATCTCTATGCCGTCCTTGGTCTCCAGCTTATAGTCGAGCACCGAGGCATTGTAGATATGGCCGCTGCCCTTGTTGCCGTGGAACTTCACGGTGAAGAAATACTTCAGCGGCTTGCTCTGGTCGAAGCCGGAGCTCAGTGTGGTCAGGTCGTAGCCAAACTCCATCGGCTCATAGTGGAAGCCGTCGAGCCACTTGCCCAGCATGGGCACCTCGGGGGCACCGCCGCTGCGGTCCTCAGCGCCGTCGCCGGCCTGCTGGAATGAGTACATGGGCAGGGTGAACTGGGCTGTCGTGGCGCTGGTGTCAGCGCTTATGCCCACGTGCAGCGAGATCTCCGAGCGGTGGCTGTAGTCCATCTTGAGCTTGATGGTGCGCTGCGGGATATAGTCCTTGCGGATGTAGGTAACGTAGGGCTGCCAGAAGTTGTTGGCTGTCACCTTGCCGATGGTGCCGCCCAGACGGTAGGGCACATACACCCAGCCGCCGTTCTCCCAGCCCTGGCCCCATGAGTTGGCGATAATCCAGGCACCTACCTCGTCCTTCTCCTTCTCACCGTAGACGCCGTTTTCGTCGAGGTCAAACTCTATGCGGTCGTCCCATCCGGTGATGGTCAGGGCGTGGTTAATCTCGTTGTCCCAGTTGGTGATATAGTACTTGCCCACGGCACCCGTCTCGTCATTGGCGGGCGTGGAGGCAATCTTGGGATAGCAGCTGTTGGCAGCCACCACCACGTAGGCCAGGCCGCCGCTCTTAAACGAGGTGTCGCCGTTGTGGTTGTACACCCAGCGCTTGATGTCCTGGCGACCCTGCTCGGTGCCGGTGGTGCGCGGCATGGTGTAGAAGCCCTGCGCCCTGTTGAACATGGCGCGGTACCAGCGGTCGTAGCCCTGCATCCAGCCGGCCTCGCGGCTGCGCCAGTCCTGGAAGCCGTTGTTGTCGGAGTGCGTGCGGCCGTTATAGTCAATGGAGTTGGGGCAGCCGTTGTGCATCTCGATATCCTCCTTCGAGCTGTTCTGGAAGGTCTGCAACCAGCCGAAGAACACCGCCATCTGATTGGCGGGGTTGTAGCCGTCGAGGTCGCGGTAGCTGTTCAGCTCATGGGTGAAGATGTAGCCCGTGAAGCTGGAGCACATGCACGAAGGGCCGCTCTGGTAGAAGTAGGGCGGGAAATGCTTGAACAGAGCATTGTTCCAGTGGTCGGGCAGCTCATCGTCCTCAGCCTCGGCGGAGAAGGCATGCGATTTGGCGCTCCTTACTCCTTTCTCCTTACCACTTACCCCCTGCTGCGGGGCATTGCCGTTCTTCACGCCCAGACGCCAGTCAACGGGCGGCACATTGTCGTAGTCAGGCAGGGCCTTGTAGTCCACCTGAGCACTCATCGGGGCGCAGAGCAGCCCCATCGCTGCCAAAAGGCAGAACTTCCTGATGCTTGTGTAAAATCTTGTCATGATTCCAGAATTATTTTTTATTTATCAAATTTTCATAAATTGCCCATTTTTGACACATAAAGGCTTGCAAATATACCTATATATTATAACAGTACCAAAAATCGCACATCAAAAACATATAAAATCCCCATTTCTGATGACTTTTTCGGCAGATTTTTTCGCTATGCCCTTAATAATCCACCTATATCCCATTGCAAATTAATTATGTATTATTGCAAAGACTGTTTCGCAGCAAAAAATCCCGGTTTCCACTATCTCGTATAATCATCCCCATACCTCACGCAAATTTTCTCCCAGTTCCCGAAATTTAATCTAATCGCGTCTTCCCGCAAAAAATCTCCGTCCTCCCGAAATCTGAAGCTGAGCTCGCAAAATTTAATTGCGTGGAGATTTCAATTTCTTAGCTAAGAATCAATGGTGTCTTAACTAAGAAACAATGGTGTCTTAACTAAGAATCAATAGTTTCTTAGCTAAGAAATTGTTGCGTCTTAGCTAAGAAATTGAAATCTCTACGCGTTTAGATTCCATCCGTTCGCAGTAATAATCGGCGTCTGCGCAATAAAAAGCGGTGCGTTTGCGATTATAATCGCTGAGGCCGCAATGAAAATCTGCTCGCTTTGGCATAGACGGCGGCAGACGAGGGCTAAAAATCGGCAGAAGACATTCTTTTTGGGTTAGGTTTGGGGCAAGTAAGAAATTTAATGCTTAACTTTGCGAACAATCAGCATCTTAAAAGGGGAAGATGAGTTCCCCTTTTGCCCCCAAGCCCCCAGTTATTCCCCCTAAAGGCTGAGGATGAGCTCCCGGACTTGGCTAAATCGTGAAATTGTATAATCGTAAAATTGTGAAATCAAAATTACTATAGGCTTAACTTCTTAACTGCTTAAATTATAAACTTAAATTGTAATTTGTAATTTGTGAAATTGTAAATTGAAAATTATGTTTACCTTCAAGAGAATCCTACTTTGCGTGAGTGTTATGATTGGTGTGGCCGCCACGGCCGCCACGTGGCAGATGGCCGACGACGGCTCGATAGTGCTGAGCGGCGACAAGCTCGCGGGCTACTCCGACCATGTGGAGATGAGCGGCAAGCGCGTGAGCGTGGTACTGCGCTATGCCGTGCAGAAGGACGGCTCGCTCACCGTCAACAAGGGGATGGTGTGGCCCATGCTGCGCACCGTGCCCAACAATACCCACGCCTCGCTCATGCGCCGCGTGGCATGGGACCTCATGGACGAGCTGGTTATCAATAACTACCGCGCCACCCACGACCGCGTGGAGCTCATCAGCCTCAAGGGCACGCTGCGCGCCGAGAGCCGATGGGGCGATGCCGTCGTCGTCCGCGAGTGGTTCCCCTCCACCGAGCAGCCCGCGGTGATGGAGATTATGACAGTGAAGAACCTCGGCGACAAGGACATGAAGGTGACCGTACCATATTATAATAATGTGTCGTTCACCGACCCCGCCAAGGGCGTGAAGGGCAGCTACGCCGTGCGCTGCGTGGCCCTCAATCCGCAGACCGTCACCCTACGCAAGGGAGAGAGCGTGGAGTTTCATGCCGCCATCGTTGGCGAGGAGACCGGTAAATTTAAATTGTCAATTATCAATTATCAATTAGCCGAGGAGCTCGCCGCTCGTAAGGCCCTGGTGGCTGAGCTGCAGGACAACCTGCAGCTGCAGACCCCCGACGAGGTCATCAACCGCATGTTCGCATTCTCAAAGGTGAGGGCCTGCGAGAGCATCTACGAGACGGCCGGCGGTCCCATGCACGGCCCCGGCGGCGAGAGCTACTATGCCGCCATCTGGGCCAACGACCAGGCTGAGTATATCAATCCCTATTTCCCCTTCACGGGCTATGCCTACGGCAACGCCTCAGCCCTCAACAGCTACCTTATGTTCGCCCGCTTCATGAACGACGAGATGCGCCCCATCCCTTCGTCCATCATTGCCGAGGGCACCGACATCTGGAATGGCGCCGGCGACCGTGGCGATGCCGCCATGATAGCCTACGGCGCCTCGCGCTATGTGCTGGCTCGCGCCGACCTCGGCGAGGCCCGCGAGCTATGGCCCCTCATCAAGTGGTGCCTCGACTACTGCAAGCACAAGCTCAACGATGGCGGCGTCGTGGCCAGCAACACCGACGAGTTGGAGGGCCGCTTCCCTGCCGGCGACGCCAATCTCTGCACCTCCAGCCTCTACTACGATGCGCTGCTGTCAGCCTCCTACCTGGTTAAGGAATTAGGAATTAGGAATGAGGAATTAGGTAAAGTCAGGGATTACGCGGAGGAGGCTAAGCAGATGCGCACCAATATCAACAAGTATTTCGCCGGGCCCATCGAGGGCTTCGACACCTATATCTATTATAAGGGTAACGACGTGCTGCGCTCGTGGATCTGCATCCCCCTCGTGATGGGCATCGATGAAAAGGCCGCCGGCACCCTCGACGCCCTCTTCTCACCGCGCCTCTGGACCGAGAACGGCATGCTCACACAGGCCGGCGACAAGACCTTCTGGGACCGCTCCACCCTCTACGCACTGCGCGGAGCCTTTTATGTCGGCGACACCGAGCGTGCCCTCGACTTCCTCCACCGCTACAGCGAGACCCGACTGCTCGGCACCCACGTGCCCTACGCCATCGAGGCGTGGCCCGAGGGCAGCCAGCGCCACCTCTCCGCCGAGAGCGCCCTCTACGGACGCATCATCACCGAGGGCCTCTTCGGCATACGCCCCACCGGCTTTCACTCCTTCACCATCACGCCCCACCTGCCCAAGGCATGGCCTCAGATGGAGCTGCGCCACGTCCGCGCCTTCGGCACCGACTTCAGCATAAAGGTGGAGCGCGCTGCCTCAAACCTCAAGGTCACCATCGACCGCCAGGGCGCAAAGCCCCAGACCTTCACCCTCCGAAACGGACAGACAAAGACGGTGAAGCTCTGAACTGAGAATATGATAAAAAATAGCAATGATATAGAAGTTGGCACAGATTTGACAATAACTGTTACTCTCATACGCCCCCGGTAGTTTGCTGCAATCTTAAAGGCAGAACGACTTGCAGGCTCTCCCTCTAAGATAGAGGGAGTACCCCGAAGGGGGGAGGGCGTATGAGAGTAACTTCAAGAAGGCTGGGTGGCGTATGATAATGACTGAGAAAATATAGGCGGCGACACACTTGGTGCCGCCGCCTATTTTAATATGTCTACGCTTCCTTACCAATGCTTGCGCAGCTCCCAGCCAAAGGTGTGGGAGTTACGGTCGGTCATAAACTCCTGCTGCACATTCACATTTAGAGCCTCGTTGTAAAGCCCGACAATCAGCGGGCGCATCTCCTGCCCATAGAAGACGGCCTGCATGTAGAGGTCAGGCTTGGCTGCCTTGTCGCCCGAGACGGTAAACCAGTCCTGCTCGTCATAGGAAAGCGTGTAGATGGCTTTGTCTTGTGGCACAAAGGGAGTCCACTTGCCATAAGTGCGCGACTTTGCTGCCTTACCTTTTGCCGAGCCCATGGCGTTGGCAACAGCGCCGGTGACAATATTGTCGTATTTCTCGGAGAAGGACTTGTCGGAGAAATCTGCTGCCGTGAGGTCTGCATAGAAGTCTTTAAGCAGTTGCTCGCGCTTCTGCTCGGTGCTCTCTACAAAGGACAGAAGTTCTTTCTCGGTAATGAAGGAACGCCCGTCTTTGGCTTTGCAGCAGTTGTGGTATATTATGCCTGCGACATAGTTTCTGAATCCGTTGTTACGCTTCTTGTTGTTAAAAATACCGTACTCCCATTCGTGGGTAAGCGTATAGCCGGAGCCGAGGTCACTGCCGGCTCCCAAGCCGGTCTTGATGCCGAGTCTGGTGTTTTCCACTTCCGCAATGACGGGCTGAAGGTTCTCACCAGTGAGCACCACGCGCAGACTTACGGTGGCGTCGCCCCCCAATGCTTTCACAGAAAACCAGTCATTACCCTCGTATGTTATCTGGCACTTAGCGTTTGCCTCCTGTGGTTTGAAGAGCATCCATCTGTCGAGGCCGCGACTTGTGGCCTTGATGTGGGGAGAGAGGAAAGCGTGATACTCTTTCTCAAAGGTCTGGAGATTAAATCCCTGTGCATTCAGTTGCGTGTAGAAATCATTGAGAATGGTCATTCGCAAATCGACGCTTGCCTTATAGAACTGCTCCAGGTCGCTGCCTATGACAAAGTTGTAGTGGCGGTAGCTGCTTGACACACCCGGATAGCTATCCGAATATCCGTAGTCATGCAGCCGCATCGGCGGCGGATTCTGGTCATAGAGTTGCGAGACACTGCTCGTGTTGATTTCCCTGATGTTCCCGTTGCAGGAAGACAAGAGGGCTACAATGCCGATAGAGAGAAAAACAACCTGTTTCATAGCTTTATTGAATTACAATCCAAATCCAGGCGACATGCTCCTGTTAGATTCATAATCCTGCTGAATGAGCAGGTTATAATCTTTATTGCAAATCCCTGTAATGAGAGGATATAGTTTGCGACCATAGAAAACGACTTGTAGGCATAGGGAGTCCGTAGCGGCTTCATCTATCTTGAACCAGTTATTCTTGTCATAAGCAATCTGGCAGTTGTTCTTATCCCTCGGCTCTATAGGCTTCCATATTCCTTTAGACCTGTCTTTATTGTTGGCAGAGTGTATTTCTTTCAAGGCATCTCTTATAGGAACAGACACAGTTTCGTCACATATTTTTTCAAACTTACGATTATTGTCTGCCCCAGGATTTGAAGAAAGTAACGCATACATATCACGAAGAAAAGCTTTCCTTTCATCAACCAATTTATCTGCAAATAATAGTATATCCTTCTCTGTTACATAGTTTACCTTTGTCTTATCTGTGCACTGTTTATATACAAGGGATGCAAGATAGTTGTTGTAGCTTTCACTGCGTTTGTAAGATCCGTTTGTGGAATTTTCCCAATTTCCTTTTCTTGAATATCCACTACCTAAGTTTAATCCATCTTCAAGGCTTGCCATGATGCCGAAAGACGGATTCTCGATTTCTGCAACCACTGGCCGCAAATGCTTTCCAACCAGTAAAATCCGCAATCTTACCTCACTGTCGTCGCCTTCTTGTTTTATTGAAAACCAGTCGTTGTCTTGATATGAAATCAGGTATCTTGCCGTTGGTATATCTAATCCTGGATATGGCTTAAATATTTGCCAAATACCAAGTGGGTTATTATTCTTGAGATTGTACGATTCTGCGCACTCCTTAACATGCGGGGACATTAATGTCAGATACTCCTTTCTCATATTCTCAGAGTTGAATTTCTGATTGCTAAACAGCGAGTAGAATTCACTTAACAATTGGAGGCGCATGGCAATCCTTGAATTATATAGATATTCTATGTCATTGTCAGTAACAAAATTATATACCTTATATTCTCTGGCAGAGGGCTTATAAGACTTGATTATTGTCCCACCCATAGTAGGAAGGAAGTAGTCACCTTCAATGTTTGATTTGACACTAAGAGTATTGTATTGCAGTTCAGAAAAACTTGAATAGCCAACATCTGTTAATGACCGCGAGCAGGAGCAAATCAGGGCCGCAATGCCGAGGGAAAGAAAAACTATCTGTTTCATGGCTGTGTTTCTTATGAGTTTACACATGCAAAAATAAACAAAACTCGTTATTATTAATGAAAAAGCAGGGTCACTTTCTGTAAAATCCTGCTGTTTTTCACCCAATTGGGTCATGTTCTAATGCCATATAAGAGTTCTTTATGGCTGTAAAATTAGCCCGACAAGTCCCTTATGCAGAACTTCCTTAAGTTTGCAATTCGTTACCTGTTTGCTTTGGCTCGTCATTGAGCTGGATTTTCTTTAACTCGTCCATAGTTTATAAGTTTTAAAGGTTAAACAAAAAGATTTGCGGTGCAAAAGTAAGATGTAATAGAAATTTTCTCATGACACAAAAGGGTGAAATCCATACGGCAATGGTTTTTTCACCCAATTGGGTTGGAATATATGGTGAAATAGAACTAATTTTGCGTTGTGGTTTTGAAAAAAAGATGGATAACTTTGTCATTAATAAAGATCGTATTGAAATCTCAGGCAGAGATATAGAGGTGAGTAAATATAGGCTTAAATCATTAAGAGACTATTGTGATGCAGCTGATGTATGTCACTATGTTATAGATCTTAATGAGAATAAAATTATCTTTGCATCAGAGAATCTCCAATATCTTTTCGGGCAGAAGACAGAGGGTATAGAGAATATGGGATATGAATTCTACACTAAATATATTCCCGAAGAAGATTTGCGTAAAATAGAAGAGCTAAGGAGAGAAACTCAGCAAATAATGTCTGCTTCGCTTTATTCTGTGATCGATCGCTATAGCATGACTTTTAATTTTCATCTTAGAATAGGAGAAAAAGTAAAAATATTCCAACACAGGTCACAGACCTTTATGTGTACTGAAAATGGATTTTTGTGGATGGTTCTTTGCTCTATTCATCCTACCTACAGAAAAGAAACGGGGGAAGCCATACTGCGTATTAAGGGAGAGAAAGTATATTACCAATACGATTTCAGTTCTCACAAATGGATGAAGAAAACTATCGTTGAGCTGACGGAAAGGGAAAAAGCAATAGTAGCGCTTTCAGCCCAGGGATATACGGAAGAGGAAATTGCGGCTAAACTTTTTAAGTCGCACAATTCAATAAAAACGAGCAAACGGATTCTTTTCCGCAAACTGGGAGTGAACAGTATTGCCGAGGCTTTGATGTATAGCCTCAATAATCATTTATTGTAAAGCAACTGTCTATCCCTGTATCAGTGGACGGGCTTCCTCCATGAGTGCGAAGAGCTCGTCGGCTGTCTCGGCGCGCAGCATGGCTATGCGGCGCTCGCGGAAATTGGGGATGCCCTTGAAGATGGGGCTATTGGCTATGTGACGGCGCGAGTGGAGGATGCCGCGGTGCTCGCGGTCGCGCTCGTCGGCAGCCTTGGGGGCGCGGACATGGCTGATGCTGGTGAGCACCTGCTGCTTGAGGGCATCGAGCTTCCAGTCGGTTGACATCGGAGGGTGAGGGCTGTTGATGATGCCCGTGGTGTCGATGGGGGCGTCGGGGAAGAGGGCATCGTGTATCTCCTTGAATATCCAGGGACGGCCGAAGGTGGCACGCCCCACCATGATGGCGTCCACGCCGAGGTTGTCGAAGGCTTCCACAGCCTTCCCGGCACTGTCGATGTCACCGTTGCCGATGATGGGTATATGGATGCGCGGATTGCGCTTGACCTGGGCGATGGGCTCCCAGTTGGCATTGCCGGTGTACATCTGGCTGCGGGTGCGGCCGTGGATGGTGAGGGCCTGGATGCCCTGGTCTTGCAGTTGCTCGGCCAGGTCGCCGATGATGATATTGTTGCAGTCCCAGCCGAGGCGCGTCTTGGCGGTGACGGGCACATCGACGGCCTCCACCACGCGGCGCGCAATCTCCAGCATCAGCGGGATGTCGCGCAGCAGGCCGGCGCCGGCACCCTTGACGGCCACGCGCTTGACGGGGCACCCAAAGTTGAGGTCGAGCACATCGGGATGGGCGGTGTCAACGACTATGCGGGCGGCCTCCGCCATGGCGTCGGGATACTTGCCGTAAATCTGTATGGCCACGGGGCGCTCCTCGGGGCTGACGGTGAGCTTCAGGATCGTACTGTTGACATTGCGCACCAGGGCGTCACTGCTGACGAACTCACTATAGACCATGCTGGCTCCCATCTGCCTGCACAGCAGTCGGAAGCCAATATCCGTCACGTCCTCCATGGGGGCAAGGAGCACGGGGCGTGGGCCGAGGTCAAGGGAACCTATCTTCATAGTCACAAAGCCGCAAAGTCACATAGTCGCAAAGCTGCAAAGTCACATAGTCGCAAAGCTGCTGAACGCTAACCTTTTATTTCATACTGTTGAGCCACTCCTGAGCCTGCGGGTCGCCGAGCTCATAGGCGCGCTGCAGGTTCTGGCGCGCCTCGGCCTTGCGGCCCAGTTCACTCTGGGAGATGCCGATGAGCTTGTAGGAGTCGGGGTCGTTGGGATCGACTTTCTGCGCCTGGGTGGCTGTGTAGATGGCTTCCTCAAAATGGCCGGTGCGTGTCTCGATGAGGGCTTTCTCTATGAGATAGACATACTCGTTGGGCTTGATGGCCAGGGCTTTCTCGATGTCGTTGAGCGCCTGGGGGTAGAGGCGAGCCTTTAGCTCGACCTGCTCCTTATTATAGAAAAAGACATCGCTGAGCACGTTGCTGCCTACGAGCGACTCATACTCCTGATAGCCGAGGGCGGCCTCCTTGTAGTAGCCGTAGCGGTTGTGCTGGTTGGCGCGGAAGAGTATGTAGGGCGCGGCATCGGGCTGCAATGGGCGCTTGAAGCGCATCACTGCGCTGTCGAGCAAGGCAAGCACCTGGGTGCTGTCGCCGCCGTCTATCTCAAGGGCGCGCGACTGGCAGAAGAGGTTCTCTGACGAGCGGAAGCGCGTGGCATTGATTTCGGCGTAGGTGTCGTAAGCCTCGCGGTAGCGCTTGAGGGCGTAGAGACACTTGCCTTTCTGCATGAGGTATAGGGGCGTGGCGTTGAGGGCGTAGGCCTGCTCGGTCTCGCTGAGGGCGCGGTTGAGGTCCCAGTCCTTGTACTGGCTGTAAGACTTGCGCTGGCAGAGATTGTAGATGGCTACGCTCATGGCGTGGTGTATGTCGGCCTTGTCTTCGCAGGCCTCGAGGGCCTTGGCGTAGTCGCGCTCTGCAAGGGCATACTGGCTGGTGGCCGTATAGTAGGTGGCGCGCTCAGTATAGCCGAAGAAATTATCGGGAAATTTCTCGATGAAATCGCCCAAATTAGCGAGATAGGAGAGGGTGTCCTCGGTGTTCTTGGTGAGCAGGTAGAGGTAGCTGGCGGCCTGCTCGCGCTCGGCGGGCAGCTGCTTGGGGATGTAGATGGATTGCAGCGAGGGGTCGGCAGCCGACATGGTGCCAATCTGGAGGGCCTGGGTGAACTCGATGCCGATGGCGAAGGTCTTGTCAGCCTCCTTGTCGGGGCTGCGCTGGATGACGCCCACCACCTGGCCGCTCTGGTTGAGAAGCGGGCATCCGATTAGCGTTTTGTCGGCGGGGCGGAGGATGGTGTAGTAGGTGAGGCCGCCATGCTCGGTGGCTTCATCGATGGTGACCTCGGTAGCCTGGGCTTTGCCCTTGCCGGTGGGCTGCACAATGGTTGCCCTGCTGCCTACGGTCAGCTTCTGCTTTGCCATGGTCAGCGGTGGTATGGAAGCCTTTTCTATGGTGAAGCGTGCTACGTCGTAGAGGTCGTTGGCCCCGGTAATGCGGTGGGCGAGGGTGGTCTTGCCCTTGCTGTCGGCTACGGTGGCCTTGCTGGCATTCTTGAGGATGCCGTAGGGACTTACAATCTCAAGGTCTTCACCTATGGTCAAGGCAAAGCCTGTGCTTTCGCCAATGCTGCTGCCGTCTGCCTTGGCTGTCGTTATCTTCACCAGCGAGGGGCCGACCTTCTTGTCGAGCTGGCCGAAGGCCTGGCAGGAGAGCATTATAATTATAATAAGGAGTAGGCTAATCTTGCGTGTCATATTTTAATAGTGTTTTGGCGTTTGATATGGCGGCTTCGCTCACATCTGATCCTGAAAGCATCTTGGCAATCTCGTGGATGCGCTGATCGGGATTGAGCTGCTCAATGTAGGTGTGGGCTCCGAGTACGGTGTCCTGCTTAAAGACGCGATAGTGATGGCGGCCACGCGCGGCTATCTGCGGATTATGGGTAATGCAGATGACCTGAGAGGTGGTGTGGTCTGCAGCATTGCATATCCCTTCCATGGCGGAGCCCATCTCGTCGGCAATGCGACCGGAGACACCAGTGTCAATCTCATCGAAGATGATGGTGGGCAGCTGCCTGTGGGTAGCCAGCATAGCCTTGAGCGATAGCATCACTCTGGCGATTTCGCCGCCGGAGGCAATCTTCTCCAGGCTGCGCGGCGGGGTGCTCTTGTTGGAACTGAAGAGGAAGCATACTTTCTCCTGACCAAAGGGCGCGAGCTCGTCAAGGGGAGTGAGCTGTACGAGGAAACTGATGTTGGGAAGTCCCAGCGGCTTGAGACGGGTGATGAGCTCCTGCTCTATCTTGGTGGCGGCTTGCTTGCGGGCAGCGGTGAGCTGGGCGGCTGTGGAGAGGGCTTTGGTGTACAGCTCTTTGCAAAGCTGCTGCTTCTCATGCACGATGTCATCGTGATTGACGATGCTGTTAAGTTTGTCGGCGAGTTCGGCCTGAAGCTGCAGAAGCTCGCGGGTGGTTGCCTTATGGTATTTCTTCTGCAGGGAATAGATAGTGTCTAGTCGCTGATTGACTTCCTCCAGTCGCTGGGGGTCGAAGTTTATATCGTTGGCCGCGATGGTGCTGTCGATATCGTCCAGTTCTATGGAGCAGCTGTCCAGGCGCTCTGACAGTTGTGCTGCAGGTTGGAACACATTGGCAATCTTGCCAATGGTGCGGCCGGCGGCATGGATTTTTTCAGTAATGTCAGACAGGAGATTTTGTGCATCAAAGATGGCCTGCTTGATATTCTCTGCGTTTTCGAGAACCAGCAGTTCCTCCTCAAGCTCTTCTTGCTCTCCCTCGGCAAGATTGGCACTTTGCAGTTCTTTGTGCTGAAATTGAATAAAGTCGAGGGCTTCGCGGTTTTGCTCGGCTTCCTGCTCCAGTTGCTGCAGCTCGCGTGAGACAGAGAGATATTGTTTGTAGTCTGCTTGGTATTTTTCAAGGGTGTCGTCGTCGCCAGCAACAGAATCAAGCACATCCATCTGAAAATCGGCATTGTTGAGCAGGAGGGTCTGATGCTGTGAGTGCACATCTACGAGCAGGGTGCTCAGCTCTCTGACCTGATTGAGCGAAACGGGCGTGTCGTTGATGAAGGCGCGGCTCTTGCCAGTGTCGGTCAGCTCACGGCGAATGGTGCACTCATTGTCGTAGTAGTCCAGGTCATGCTCTTCAAAGAAAGATGCCGCCTTTTCGTCCAATTGACTGAAGGTGGCCTCTACTATGCATCGCTTGGCAGAGGGTGCAATTGATGTGCTGTCGGCCCTGTTGCCAAGCAAAATCGACAAGGCGCCGAGGATAATGCTCTTGCCGGCACCGGTCTCGCCAGTGATAACAGAAAACCCCGATTGAAAATCAATGTCAAGATTTTCTATCAGGGCGTAGTTCTGTATATATAGTTTACTGAGCATAGGCTGCTTATGGCGTGGTGAGCGGGATGCTATTTCAGCAGTTGCTTCCAGTAGGCCGATTGCGATGCATTAAGTTTCACTAGAAGGTCATAGATTGGCTGCTTGGTACTTTCCGTACCTTGACCGCGGTAGATGCCTACCAGTTCGTCGCGCTTATACTCAGTGAAAAGCTGCGGCCAGAAACTGAGAGGCTTGCCGTCGCGAGCCTCCTTGAGTAGATTGATTGACTCGGTTATGGCGGTGCGGGCGAGGTCGGGATTTTCAGTCATATTGTCGAGACCTTCGCGGTGGTATTTATATTGCAGTTGTCGGAAAGAAACAAATTTTTCTTCCAGATAGTCATTGATTAGGGCAAAGCGGTTGCTGGAGTCGTCAAAGGATTTCCAACCCTTGACATTGAAATTCTGAGAATTGTTAACAACAGCCATTGCCTTGTCCAGAATCTCGGTGCCACCGAGGGGAGCCATGGTGTCGAGGTCTATTCCGATTATAAAGTAGGCATAGAAGGCCAACAGGGCGGTGAGGGAGTTCTGAACATTCTCATCACTGAACTCCAGCTGGTCGAATTCGTGGAAGTTAAAGTTGAAGTCTTTGTCCTTGCGGCTGAAGGTGATAGTGTTGTAGGTGGAACCGTAGACGGGGCGCTGGATGCTGATGTATCCTTCGCCGGAGGCTAATCCTGTGTCGCTGTTGTATTTGCTGAGAATAATGGTGAAACCGCACTTGATGCGCTCGTTGTTGTTGAATTGGAGGTTGGTCCAGTGGCGCTCGTTGAGGAATGCAGTGATTGATTCCTTGAGATTGTCGAAGACATTCTTATTGGTACCGTCAATGCGCGATGTATTGATTTCCACGGTGGCATTAAGCTCCTGTGCAGTAGTATGGCTGAGGGGGAGCAATGTCATTATAAGGATGAATATCTTCGATATGTTTCTCATGGCGGTGATGGTTTCGTTAGGCTTTCTTCCAGAGTCCTTGCAGCTCTGTCACAATATCAGCAGCCACTTCAGTCTTGGATTTGAGGGGGAATACCTTTACCTGTCCACTGCGGCTTATGATGCTGACTTTATTGGTGTCGTAGTTGAAGCCGGCACCCTTGTCGCGCAGTGAATTAAGCACGATAAAATCGAGATTTTTCTTTTCAAGTTTGTGCTCTGCATTGGTCTGCTCGTTGTCGGTCTCAAGGGCGAAGCCCACCAGTTTCTGGGTTGCGGCCTTCATTTGTCCCAGTGCAGCGGCAATATCATGGGTAGGCTTAAGCACGAGTGTCTGCTCACCTTTTTCGCGTTTGATTTTTGAGTCAGCCTTTGTGTCGGGGGTGAAATCAGCTACTGCAGCACTGAGGATGGCAGCATCGCAGGAGGGGAATTTTTCCGTGGCATGATGATACATTTCTTCTGCACTCTCCACATTGGTTACGTTGATGAGGGGGTGGCTGATGCAGAGGTGGGTGGGGCCGCTGATGAGCTCTACGTTGGCACCGCGTTCAGCGCACTCTCGGGCTATGGCATAGCCCATTTTGCCACTGGAGTAATTACCTATAAAACGTACGGGGTCAATCTTCTCGTAAGTGGGGCCTGCGGTAATCAAAACGGTTTTTCCTGCCAAGGGATGACCTGCATTGAAAAAATCCTCAAGCACTCGGAAAATCTGCTCCGGTTCTTCCATGCGCCCCTTGCCCACGAGGTGACTGGCCAGCTCGCCTTCGGCAGGCTCAATAATGATGTTGCCGTAGGAGCGGAGTGTGCTGAGGTTATGCTGCGTGGAAGGGTGGGCAAACATGTCGAGATCCATGGCCGGTGCCACAAACACTGGAGCCTTCATGGAGAGGTAGGTGGTGATGAGCATGTTGTCAGCTATGCCATTGGCCATTTTGCCGATGGTGCTGGCCGTGGCTGGGGCGACAATCATGGCGTCGGCCCACAGGCTGAGGTCTACATGGCTATGCCAACTGCCATCGCGTTGGGCAAAGAATTCACTGATCACAGGCTTTGAGGTGAGGGCCGAGAGTGTGACGGGTGTGATAAACTCTTTGCCGGCGGGGGTGATTACAACCTGCACTTCGGCACCGGCCTTAATAAGCAGGCGAATCAGTGTGCAGGCTTTGTAGGCTGCGATGCTGCCTGTTATGCCCAGAACTATATGTTTGCCACAAAGACTCATAAATGTTTGTGTAACAAGGGTGGCTATTTAGGAAAAGAGAGTGTTGTCTTTCCCCTTGGCGGAGTTGTTCTTTGCAATGTTGCTGGCATCGAGCTTAAGCTTGGTTAGCACTTTCTTAGTGCTTTCAGCAAAGTCTCCCTGCATAATCCATCCAAAATAACCGAGGTCCTTCTGCAAGACTTCGTTAACGCGCATTCCTTTATACTTGCCAAAGTTAAAGACTATCTCGTTTTGGTCATCGTAGACGAGTCTGCCGGCAAGATCGGCATTGCGATTGTTGCGTGAGAATTCTGCCAGCCATGCGATGTCGTTCTTCAGGTCGTCGCCGTAGTGGTCTAGCTGTGCCTGCAGCACCTCATAGGTGGCTCTTGTGTCGTTGGCAGCTGCATGCGCTCCCTCCAGGTCTTTGTGACAGTAGAATTTGTAGGCAGCAACCAGGGTGCGCTGCTCCATTTTGTGGAAAATGGTCTGCACGTCAACGAAGCGGGCATTGCTGAGGTCAAAGGATACTCCAGCCCTGATCATTTCTTCCGCGAGTAGGGGCAGGTCGAAATGGTTGGAGTTAAAACCGGCATAGTCACAACCCTTGAATTTGTTGGCCAGCGTCTGAGCTACGTCCTTGAAAGTAGGGCAGTTCTTCACATCGTCATCATAGATGCCGTGAACTTTGGAGGCCTCCTCGGGAATGTGGATGCCGGGATTGATGCGAAGTGTCTCGGAGTGTTCGTTGCCGTTGGGTTCAACGATTATATAGGAAATCTCCACGATGCGGTCGTGGGTGATACTCACTCCTGTCGTCTCGAGGTCAAAAATGACCAGCGGCTTGCTAAGGTTTAGTTTCATCAGTTGGTGATAAGCAGCGGCATGAGCAGCATAAGGATATTAAATTTCTCTTCCTGCTTTGATGGCAGGATCAGGCCTGCGCGGCTGGGGTCAGACAGCTGGATTATTACCTCTTCGGTATTGAGGCGGCCAAGCAGGTCCATTAGGAAGTTGCCCTGGAATCCAATCTTGATAGGCATGCCCTCATACTGGCAGATAATGTGCTCTTCTGCCGATTGTGCATAGTTATTGTTCTCGGCAGTAAGGGTGAGCTTGTCTGCTTCAAACTGCATCTTTACGAGGCAGGTGGCATGGTCGGCACCCACCATAACGCGGCGCAGGGCACCGATGATACCTTCGCGGTCGAGGGTGGCTATGCGGTCGTTGTTCTGAGGTATTACCTTCTTGTAGTTGGGGTAGGCCTCGGTGATAAGGCGGCAGTGCATCACGTAATCTCCCATGTCAAAGGTGGCATTGCCCTCGGCATAGGTGCTGATCTTGATGTCGGTAAGGGCCTTGTCGACAACGGCACGTATGATGTTTACGGGCTTCTGTGGCAGGATGAAGCTGGCTGTAACGTTGTTGGTGTCGCAGGTGATGAGTGAGCGAACCAGCTTGCGGCCGTCGCTCGCTACGATGGCAAACTCGCCCGGGGTGATGTCGAAGAAGATGCCCTGCATGGCTATGCGTGCATCATCGCTGGCTGTGGCAACTACTGCATTGGCCAGGCCAAGGCTCAGAGCGCTAGCCTCTACGGGGAAGGTGCTTGTCTCGTTCTCCTGAGCCTTGAGCTGCGGGAACTCGTCAGCATTCTCTCCTTGGAATACCATGTGTCCGTTCAGATACCTTAGGTCGATCTGAAGGGTGGAAGTGTTGACGTCAAGGGTGATGGGCTGCTCGGGAATAACCTTCAGGATGTCGAGGATACGCTTGGCATTGACGGCGAAGCTGCTGTCGCCGCCCGACTCCACAAGCTGCAGACTGCTGGTGAGGGTGATTTCCTTGTCGGTGGCGCGCATGTTGAGGGTGGAGTCCTTTATCTCAAACAGCACGCATGAAAGGATTGGAACTGTGTTCTTTGCAAGGATGACCTTGTCTAAATTCTGCAGATGGCTGTAAAGCTCTGCGCTGTTGACTGTGTATCTCATAATATAGTTTGTTTTTTCTCTGCTACAAAGGTACGCCTTTTTTTTCAAACTCCTTATATAAATAAGGAAAAATATTTTTTTGTGGTCATAAAGCCTGTTTCATCGGGGCATGAAAACTTTGTTTTGTGTCATGTTCAACAAAAAAAGTACGTTCTTTCCGTTGCAGTTAAGATAAAAAGTAGTATCTTCGCAGCATAAAAATTAAATAACAATTGTTTAAGGTATGCAAATAGAAATAGAAGGTACTATTACCAAAGTTTTAGAGTTGCGCACGGGCACTAGCTCGCGCACGGGCAACGCCTGGCAGCGCCAGGACTATGTGATAGAGACTCCTGGGCAGTATCCCAGGCGATGCCTCTTCACCGTTGCCGACGGCAATATTGCCATGTTTAATCTTCAGGTAGGTCAGAGGGTGCGCGTAACCCTCTCAATAGATGCCCATGAGTATCAGGATCGTTGGTACAACGATTTCCGGGCCATCAATGTTGTGTCGGCTGATGCTGCGCAGCCTGCTCAGTCGGGTCCCGCTCAGCAGGGAATGCCGCCAATAGGTGCGCCGCTGCCGCCTCCCGCTGAGCCTCAGGCCTCTGGTGATGACAATGCCCTTCCTTGGGAGAAGCAGTAAAATTCCATATTCCTAAACTACTAATCAAAATACAGATATGCCAACTATTCAAGGAAAAATAATCAGGACATTCGAGCCGCGCTCTGGTCAGAATGATCGTGGCTCATGGATGGCGCAGGACTTCCTGCTTGAATCCTATGATCAGCCATACCCCCGTCGTTGCCTCTTCTCTGTGTGGGGTGCCGACCGTTTGCAGCAGTTTAATATCAAGGAAGGTGATGACCTTGCCGTGGATGTAGACCTTGACGCTCGCGAGTTCAACGGCCGTTATTACAACTCTGTTCGTGCATGGCGTGTGGTTCGTATCACTCCTCCTCAGCCGCAGACTGACGTGGCTGCCGGTGGGCAGATGGGTATCGGCCAGCCTCTGCCACCATCTGCACCTGTGGCCGGTGCGGCTCTTGCTGCTTCTGCGGCTGTTGTTGCCGTGCCTCCTCCAACAGATTCGTTGATGGCAGGCGATGAAACAGAAGACTGTCCTTTCTGATATTGTTGAGAGAAAAGGCGAAGAAGATATTTCTGACAATAATCCCCGACTGGCAGGAAATGCGAGTCGGGGATTATCGTCTTTTTTGTTTAGCACATGGCAGTGCCTGACGTATGTCGGCTAGTATGTCGTCGACGTCCTCCAATCCTACGCTTAGGCGGATGAGGTCGGGGGCAATGCCGGCTTCGCGCAGTTGCTCATCGCTAAGCTGGCGGTGGGTGTGGCTTGCGGGGTGGAGCACACATGTCTTGGCATCGGCTACATGTGTAACGATGCTGATCAGCTTGAGCGAATCCATGAAGCGGATGGCCTCCTCACGGCTTCCCTTGAGGCCGAAGGCTATTACGCCGCATCCGCCGTGGGGCAGATATTTCTGTGCCAGCGGATAGTATTTGTTGTCGGGCAGTCCGGCGAAATTGATCCATCCCACGCGGAGGTCATCGTGAAGAAACTCGGCAATGCGCTGGGCATTCTCACAGTGGCGCTGCATTCTTACGTGGAGAGACTCGAGTCCCATGTTCAGGAGGAAGGCATTCTGCGGGCTCTGTATGGAACCGAGGTCGCGCATCAGCTGGGCAGTGGCCTTGGTTATGTAGGCCATCTTGCCGAAGGCGGTGGCATAGGTAAGTCCGTGGTAGCTTTCGTCGGGGGTGCAGAGGCCGGGGAATTTGTCGGCATGAGCCATCCAGTCGAAGTTGCCGCTGTCCACCAGGCATCCTCCCACTGCTGTGCCATGGCCGTCCATATATTTGGTGGTGCTGTGGGTGACGATGTCGGCTCCCCATTCAAAGGGGCGGCAGTTGACGGGCGTGGCAAACGTGTTGTCCACAATGAGGGGCACGCCGTGGCTGTGTGCAATCTTGGCAAAGCGCTCAATGTCGAAAACGTTGCCGCCGGGGTTGGAGATGGTCTCTCCGAAGACGCACTTGGTGTTGGGGCGGAAGGCTGCCTCAATCTCCTCGTCGGTGGCGTCGGGATTGACGAAAGTGCACTCTATGCCTAGCTTGGGCAGGGTTACTCCGAAGAGATTGTAGGTGCCACCGTAGATGGTGTTGGCTGAGACAATGTGGCCTCCTGCCTCGCAGATATTGAATACAGCAAAGAAGTTTGCGGCCTGACCGCTGCTGGTCAGCATGGCAGCGACACCGCCTTCCATCTGGGCAATTTTCATTGCCACGGCGTCGTTGGTCGGGTTGGCGAGGCGGGTGTAGAAATAGCCACTGTCTTTAAGGTCAAACAGGCGGGCCATTTGGTCGCTGTCGTCATATTTGAAGGTTGTACTTTGGTAGATGGGCACTTGGCGAGGCTCGCCGTTCTTGGGTTGCCAGCCGCCTTGCACGCAGATGGTGCCGGGTTTGTTCTTTTTCATTATCGTTGGTATAAAATAAGGAGTCCCCGGAGTACTCTAGGTTCTCCGAGAGCTCCCTATATAACTGTGTCTTATCTTATTTGAGTATTCTTGCCGGCAGTTTCTCCAGCATGTCGCGTGTCATGCCGTCGAGGTCATAGACAGGCTTCCAGTCCCACTCGTTGCGTGCGCAGGAGTCGTCCATGCAGTCGGGCCATGAGTCGGCGATGCTCTGCTTCAGCGGGTCAACGTCATATACCATCTCGAAATCGGGCTTGTACTTCTTGATTGAGGCATAGATAGTCTCGGGTGCAAAGCTCATCGATGCGATGTTGAAGGCGTTGCGGTGGATCAGGCGGTTGGGGTCAGCCTCCATGATGTCAATGGCTGCCTTCAAGGCGTCGGGCATATAAATCATGTCCATGAGAGTTCCCTCCTTGATGGGGCAGGTAAACTTCTCCCCGCGTACTGCGTAGTAGTAGATGTCAACGGCATAGTCGGTGGTGCCGCCGCCCGGAGGAGTTACGTTGGATATTACGCCAGGGAATCGTACGGCCCTTGTGTCAACGCCATATTTCAGGAAGTAGTAGTCTGACAGCAGCTCAGTGGTGACCTTGGTTACACCGTACATGGTGCGTGGACGCTGGATGGTGTCCTGCGGAGTCATTACGTGGGGAGTGCTGGGGCCGAAGGAGCCTATGGAGCTCGGGGTGAAGACGGCGCATCCGTTTTCGCGCGCAACTTCAAGCACGTTCCACAGTCCGTCGATGCCAATCTTCCATGCCAATTTGGGCTTGCCCTCGGCTACTACGGAGAGCAGGGCGGCAAGGTTGTAGATGGTGTCGATGCCGTACTTCTTAACCACTGCGCCGATGGCAGGGGCGTCAGTAACATCGCATACTTCGGCGGGACCGCTTTCCAAGAGTTCGCCCTTGGGCTCTGCACCAAGGATGTAACCTGCCACTACATTCTGGCCGCCATAGATACTGCGGAGCGTCATCGTAAGCTCAGAGCCAATCTGGCCGGTGGCGCCGATAATGAGGATTTTTTTCATTTTATTGTGTGTTTATAAGGTTTTGTTGTTTATCGTTGTGACTGCAAATGTAATGCTTTTTTACAATGAGCAAGTGATAAGTGGTATGGAAAAATTAAAAACTGCTGTTCGTAAGCAAATTTAGTAAACAATGTCTGCAGTCAGGGCGTTGTGGTCTGACAGGTATCGGCCTTCGCCAAGGGAGCCGTCGTAATTGGTGAATTTCTTTACATTGATCTGCGATGAGAGGAAGATGTAGTCAATCTTGGTGCGGTTGTCCTGTGGCAGTTGGCCGAAGCCGTGGAAAGTATAGTCAGGTCCTTTCTTTCGCTTGGCCGTTTTGTAGGCATCCTGCATGGGGAAGATGGCTGTGGCGAACTTGGCGTAGGCGGTGCTCTTGTCGTCGCTGTTCATGTCGCCGGTAACTACTACGGGTAGCTCATTGTTCATGCGGCTTAGGCGCTCCTTGATCAGTGCTGCGCCATTGGCGCGTGCCTCCTCGCTAATATGGTCGAGGTGGGTGTTGAGCACAATGATGCTCTTCATCGTGGTCTTTTCTTGCAGTATGGCCCATGTGGCAATGCGGCGGCACGCTGCGCCCCATCCATAGGAGGGCTCTGCTGGTGTGGGGGAGAGCCAGAAGGTGCCGCTGCGCAGCAGGTTGAAGCGTTCCTTGCGGTAGAAGATGGGGTTGTATTCGCCTTTCTGCTTGCCGTCGTCGCGAGCCACTCCCACGTAGCTGTAGTCGCCCATCATGCCGCATAGATCGGTGAGCTGCCTTTGCTGCACCTCCTGCATGCCGACGATGTCAGACTTGCTCTTGTTGACAAATTCGGCCACGGGCTGGTAGCGCAGCTCCCAGTTGTTGCGTCCGTCCACCCTGGTCTCGGTGCGGATGTTGAAGGTCATTATCCGTGCCGTTATGGGCTTTTGCCTCTGGGCCATGGCGGTGGCCAGGCAAGCCATGGCGGCTATGTATGTGATTAGTGTTCTTTTCATTCTACTTCATATATTTCGCCGGATTCGTTGCGTTGGCGCTTCCATCGGTTGTGGCTCCACAGCCATCGGTAGGGCTCGTGCTTGATATCGTCCTCCAGCATCTTCATGTAGTGGCGGGTGAGCTCATGCTCTCCATACTTGCTCACGTCATCGGTGATTTTAATCATTTCGCAGTGGTAGTAGCCACGCTTAATGCGGTGGACTTTGGAGTAGTATACCGAGGCTCCCACCTTCTTGGCTATGCGCTCGGCGCCGGTGAATACTGGCGTATCCTGATGCAGGAAGTCCATCCACAGGTGGATGTTGCCGCGCTTGGGAGCCTGGTCGGAGACGAAGCCGATGAGCTTCTTCTGCCCCGACTGCTTGAAGGCCATGATGCGGCGCAGGGCATCCTTCTTATTGATGTTCTCGCCGCCGTAGCGTGAGCGTATGGTATAGAACAGGCGGTCCATCGTATCGCTGTGCAGCTTGGTGTAAAGCTGTGAGCAGCCTGCACCCTCGGGCAACCACCAGTTCAGCGAGGCGATGAACTCCCAGTTGCAGAAGTGGCCGAGGTAGAGGATGACAAACTGGTTCTTTTCAAACGACTTGGCTACGTTCTCCATGCCTCCAAATGTCATGCGCCTCATCATGTTTTCCTTCTTGATGCTCAGGGACTTGATGTTCTCCACGAAGTAGTCGCAGAAGAAGCGGTAGAACTTTCGCTCAATGTGCTTAATCTCCTTGAGGCTCTTCTCGGGGAAGCTGTTGACGAGGTTCTTCCTTACCACCTTGCGCCTATACCTTATTATATAATATATAAGAGGGAACAACATGTCGGAGAAGAAATAGTGTACCCTCAGAGGCAGCAGCGAGAGGAGGTAGAATATGGAGTATAGTATTTTGTATTTCATCGAGCGTCGCTTATTGGTCAGTATCTGATAGTTGTTAGCTTCCAGGTCTTTAATTCTCTATTTGTCAGCATGCCTTATCATCTCCTTTGCGGTGTTGATGATGTCCTGCGGCATTATGCCGCTGAGGCAGCGATAGTCGCCGTGCAGGCATTTCTTGTTGCCGAAGATGGAGCATGGGCGGCAGTCCATCTGCAGCTGCACCTGAGTGCTGCCTTCCACCTGCATTCCGCTGAAGCCTGCCAGGGGGTGGGTGGCTCCCCAAATGGAGAGGGTCTTGGTGCCTGCCAGGGCGCTGAGGTGCATGTTGGCAGAGTCCATGGTAATCATCAGGTCCATGTTGTTCATCAGGCGCAGCTCCTTGGTCAGGTTGCTCTTGCCGATGAGTGAGGTGACATTGCCGTGGGCTGCCTCCATCTGCTCGCACCATTCCCGCTCGGTGTTGCCGCTGCCGAAGAGGAAGATGCGCACTCCCTGCAGCCCTTCTATCACCTGCTCCATCAGCTCGAGCGGGTAGATCTTGCCCTCGTGGGCGGCAAAGGGGGCTATGCCCACCCAGAGGTCGCTGCCTTTGGCGCCGGTGATGTCGGCCAGGTCGGCGATGTCGGCCTTGGCATTGCCAAACATGCGGTAGGGCTTCAGTTCAATGGGAAAGCCTGCAGCCTCCAGCACCAGTGCGTAGCGCTCCGGCGAGGGGGTGAGCGGCTTCAGCACCTTGTCCTTCTGCCGGGTGAGTGCCCTGCGCTCTTTGCGCCCTTTGTCGATGACGGCCACCTTGTGCCGGGCCTTGCGGAAGAAGAAGCGTATGACCTTGCTGCGCAGCACGTCGTGCCAATCCACCAGCACGTCATAGTCCTCCTTCAGCAGTTCGCGGCTTAGTCGGCTCAGGCCGCCCAGCCCCGTGTAGTTGTTAAGGTTGACCGTGCGCAGGCTTACGTTGGAGGGCAGTCCCTCCATCAGCAGCTTGGCCACGGGGCGGCTGAGCAGTGTGATACGGTCATTGGGATACTGGTCGGCAAACGACTTCAGCGCAGCAAGGGTCATTGCCACGTCGCCAAGGGCTGAGAATCTTATTGCCAGAATGTGTGCCACGGCCGCAAATCACAAATTATAGTGCGAAGTTACACATTTCTCCTAACATGGGCGAATTCCATTCTCTAAAAAGTTTATTTAGCACCTGCCAAGCCCGCTTCTCCCGCAGGGATGGCTGCCACTCATGTGCCGATGGGGTAGGGATGGCCACTCCTCTCGCTCACGGGGGCGGCTCTTAGGAGAAAAGCGGTGATGCCGCAGCATTCCCACCATGCGGAATGCTGCGGCATCGCTATTGTCCGGGCTCAGAGCCTGATGGCCTTACTCCATTACGGTGTATTTTCCGCTGACGATCGAGACGCGGTTCTTCACGGCCTCGTCGAAGGGCTGCACGGTGTCACCCTTGGCATCGGTCTGGATGCGGGAGGGGTCGATGCCGTACTTGCTGGTGATATACTTCTTGAGAGCTTCTGCGCGCTCCTTGGAGTACTTCATGTTGATCTTGGGATTGCCGGTCTGCACGTCGGCATAGCCGGTGATGGTCACATTAGCCTTGGGGTTCTCCTTCAGGAAGTTGGCCACGCGTTCAATCTTGCCGTACTCGGAGGGGTTGATCTTCGATGAGCGGATGCTGTAGAAGATATTTTCGTCTATGCTCTTTATTGCCGGGGTGGGCTTGGGTTCGGGCTTGGGCTCGGGCTTGGGTTCTACCACTGGGGCGGGCTCGGGCTTGGGTGCGGGAGCCGGGGTCACCACTGGCTTGGGTGCGGGGGGCACTGCCACGGGCTCAGCCTTCTTCTTGAAGCCGAACTTGTAGGCCACGCCAATCTGGGCAGTCATGCGCCAGTCGTCGCTGTTGCTCTTCTTCGAGTTGAAGCGGTCGTTGGTGTTGTTGGCATCGGCCTCCAGGTTGATGGCGAAGTGCTTGCTGATATTGGCCTCCAGCATCAGGCCGAGGCGCAGGTTGTGGGTCAGACGGTCGCTGGTCCAGCTCTCAGGGGCTTGGTCGCGGAGGCTGTATTGGTTGACAAGGCGGTTAACCTCCTTGTTGTGCCATGAGTAGTTGAGGCCCACGCCGCCCACGAAGATGAGGTTGAGGCAATGCTCCTTCTGCTTGCTGAAGAGATTGGTCAGGTTAACCAGCAGGTCGAGGTTGGCATCGTAGAAGCGGTTCTTGTATTTCAGGTCCTTCTTGCCCTGGTCGGTGACTACATCGGGGAATACGCCCTTCGACTCGAAACCGGAGAAATGCAGTCTGCCGCCGACTACACTGTTGTAGAATCCGCCCACATAAACGGAGCCCACCGGGGTGATGAGCTTGAAGGGGCTGTAGTTGGTGAGGGTTGACGAGACGCCGCCCTGCACGCCCACAAACCAGTGTGAGCCGTCGGTGTTAGTGGCAGGTTTTTCCTGGGCATTCACTGTGGCGGCGGCAATCAGCATGGCCGCCAGGGAGATGATAAAGCTGAACTTTTTCATTGCGTTTAAGGTTTTATGGATTTTTGTATTGTTACGTCATTTCATAATTGTTAACAAAATTACAACATTATTTAATATCCACCAAGTTTTGACCTTATTTTTATGCAAAACCATGCTGGTGGGGCGTGAAAAAGCCCACAAATGGCGAGTTAAGTGGTGCGCAGGCTCTGCATCCGTGAGGTGGTGTTTCCTTGCAGTGAACTATGAATGTTTTGCTTTGGACTAAAGGCATCTTGTTGCGAGCCAACGCTAAATTGCAGCCTACTCATATTTATAAATGCAGAGAGCGGCGTCTTTTGATGCGTAAAGGCTTGATTTCTATGCGCAAAGGTCTGGTTTTTATGCGCGAGGAATTCATCTGAGTCCGAGCATGTTGAATTTTAATCGCGATTAAACGGAAATTAAATCGCGACTAAACGGAAATTAAATCGCGATTAAACGGAAATTAAATCGCGATTAAAATTCAGTTTCCTCGCGACTAAATTCAGGCTTCACGCGACGAATTTCAGGCTCTACGCGACAAAATTCAGCGAACACGCGACTAAAATCTGTGAGCATGCGATAAAAGTCAGTTTTCGTGGGACGGGAATCCGCTCCTACGGGGTAATGGTTTGTCTCTACGGGGTAAGGATTTGCCTCTGCGGGATAGGAATGTGCTCCTACGGGATAAGGATTTGCCTCTGCGGGATAGGGATGTGCCTCTTTATATTGTGCGGCGGCTGCCTTGCGCCGGTAAATGCTGAGTGCAGGGTATGCAGAAATAATCCCTGAAAGTGCAGCTGTTTTGGCTTCTTTCCCCCTGTTTTAATCTTTTTTGGGGTGCATCGGGCGGCTATGTCGGCAGAAATGTGTATCTTTGTAATTAATTTATATAAATAGGTGTAAGCGTTGACCCTTAAAAGCCATGATGACAACTGTACATAAAGTGACCACCTCTCGCGAACTGAAGAAGTTTGCGCGTTTCAACTATAAGCTCTACAAGGATAATCCCTACTCGGTGCCTGACCTCTACTCAGACATCCTCAAGACATTCAGCCGGGAGAAGAATCCCGCCTTTGAATTCTGTGAGGCTGAGTATTTCCTTGCCTATCAGGACGGCAAGATCGTTGGGCGTGTGGCGGCGATCATCAACCACAAGGCTAATGCCACGTGGGGCAAGAAGGTCGTGAGGTTCGGCTGGATAGACTTCATTGACGACCTCGATGTGAGCCGTGCCTTGCTCAAGGCCGTGGAGCAGTGGGGTGCCGACAAGGGCATGACTACCATGGAGGGCCCTCTGGGCTTTACCGACATGGATGCCGAGGGCATGCTGATAGAGGGCTTTGAGGAGCTCAGCACGATGGCGACTATCTACAACTACCCCTATTACCCCGAGCACATGGAGAAGCTGGGGCTGGGGAAGGCCATCGACTGGGTGGAGATGAAGCTTATGGTGCCCGAGAAGTTGCCCGAGCAGTATGAGAAGATTGCACGCATCGTGCAGCAGAGGCTCAATCTGCATGTGCGTAAGCTGCGCAGCGTGAAGGAGATACGCCGCACGGGGGTGGGCTATAAGATCTTCGACCTGGTGAACGAGGCCTACAAGCCGCTGTTCGGCTACTCTGAGATGACCAAGGGCCAGATTGACCGCTACATCAACGAATACCTCCCCATCCTCGACCTCAACATGGTCACCCTGGTGGAGGACGCCAACAATGAGCTCGTTGGCGTGGGCATATCGATGGCCTCGCTGTCGAGGGCCCTGCAGAAGGCCAAGGGCAGGCTGTGGCCTTTTGGCTGGTGGCACCTGCTGAAGGCGCTGTTCATCAAGAGGCCGCCCATACTCGACCTGCTGCTGATAGCTGTCAAGCCCGAATATCAGGGCAAGGGCGTCAACGCCATAATGTTTGCCGACCTTATACCTATCTATATCAAGTACGGCTTCGAGTGGGGCGAGACTAACCCCGAGCTGGAGGTTAACGACAAGATTCAGTCGCAGTGGCACTACCTGGACAATCGCATCCACAAGCGTCGCCGCTGCTACACTAAGGAAATATAGTTCGGCGGAGCCGCATACTCCGATGGCTTCTGAGCGGCAAGGCCGCGATAACTGCTAATGGCCGATGATTGAATCGTACATAAATTGTATATTGTAAATTGTAAAAACCGTAAATAGAAAGTTGTGTCAGAGGATCTGAAGAAAAATAACTATGGCGACGAATC
This sequence comes from uncultured Bacteroidales bacterium, assembly GCA_902792555.1. Classification (GTDB taxonomy): domain Bacteria; phylum Bacteroidota; class Bacteroidia; order Bacteroidales; family Bacteroidaceae; genus UBA6382. Next base: position 60,904 of record CADAZW010000006.1, read on the forward strand.
GATAGTCCACCTTGAGGACATGGAGCACATCCGC
>CADAZW010000007.1 GCA_902792555.1 uncultured Bacteroidales bacterium
GATTAGATTTCGTTTCAAGGCTTTTAGATTTCGTTTCAAGGCTTTTAGTTTTGATTTCCACAGGACCAAATTACCCTGCATATTAAATCGTCTGTTTTTTCAACTCTTTAACCGAAACAATGCAGGAATGTATGCAAAAAACATTTTATTTTTGGCAATGACCAAGGAAAAGACCCGGTCAGCTTAGAATAGCAGTCAGGAACGGCTGCTATTATTTTCTAAAAACAAGACTAACTCATTAATGATATCATCTATATTTAGAAGAATATCATGTCTTAACTTTTTTACTATTCTTCTATCTATTTCTAATTTGCCATCATACTGATAAACACTATACGTGCCATCGTCATTACTAACGTAAAACATTATCGTGGGGACACCGCCAAGAGGTGTGTCATTATCACCAACTGTGAAAACAGATTCTTTCACAGTCGCATTTCTATAATATTTAATCCATACATCATTATTTATGCTACATCTTTCATTAAGACATTCATAAGCAAAAGCAGTAGAAGATGTAATCCCACCCAAGTCATCAACTATACCAATAAAATTAAACATATCATATTATTTTAGTGTTATTATAGTGCAAAGATCGTATTTTTTCTCCTAACAGAACTATTTATTAGGAAAAACTATCCGCAAAGACAATTATATGGACATTATCTTAGGCAATGACACAGATGTTGGCACAGAGAGAGCATGATTATTTCGCAGAGACTGTAATCTGTGCCAACTGCTATATTGTTGCCATAATTTAAGTTGAATTATTCCGTGAGTTCGAATTTAGAATTTACGGGCACGCAGATAAATTCCACGAGTTCGTGTTTAGATTTCATGAAGACGCGAGAAACGGTCTGTTGGGTAGGGACAGCCTATTGCAAGGTGGGCTCTGTAGGATAAGATATCGATTTAGCTGTCACTCTCGTCCTGCATCATGGGTTCAAGGAGGGAGGAGTCGCCATAGCTTAGGAAACGGAAGTCGTGGGAGAGGGCATAGTCATAGACCTTGCGCCAATCGTTGCCGATGAAAGCGCTGACCAAGAGGAGGAGGGTGCTCTGCGGCATGTGGAAATTGGTGATGATGCGCTCTACAAAATGATAATGGTAGCCTGGGGCTATGATGATTTGTGTGCTGGTGTGGAGGACGTCGGTGCGGTTGAGGTCCATCCAGGTGAGAATGGCGTTAAGACATTTAGAGTTGAGAGTTGAGAGTTGAGAGTAGACTTGGCTCCCTTGGCCACTCTCTCCCTGGCGGGGGGAGTGCATTGGCTCTGTTTCCTCATAGGGTTCCCACTGGGTGACATGGAGCTCTTCCTCGGTGAGCTGGGGGTTGCGCATGAGCTTGCGGCCGATATAGTAGAGGCTCTCGATGGTGCGTACGGAGGTGGTGCCTACGGCTGTGCAGCGGCAGCCGTGGGCGAGCAGTCGCTCAATGGTGTGGCGGTTGACGAAGATGTATTCGGAGTGCATCTCGTGGTCCTGCATCTCCTCGCTCTTGACGGGCTTGAAGGTGCCGGCGCCGACGTGGAGTGTGACCTCGTCACGCTCGATGCCCTTGGCATCGAGGGCGCGGAAGACGGCGTCGGTGAAATGAAGGCCGGCTGTGGGGGCGGCAACGGAACCGTCAATCTTGGAATAGACGGTTTGATAGGTGCGCTTGTCGCTCTCCTCGGTTGCGCGGTTGAGATAGGGTGGTATGGGCAGTTCGCCGGCAAGCTCGAGGACTTCGGAGAAGGAGAGAGAGTCCCCAGAGCTCCCCTCTGTCTCCCCCCTCAAGAGGGAGGAAGGGCCCCATGTGAAGCGGATGATGAAGCTGCTGCCTTGCCGGCCGACGATTTCGGCGCGGAGGGTGACTGTGCCGAGGGTGAGGGTAAGCGGACCGTCGTGCCACTTCTTCTTGTTGCCGATAAGGCAGAGCCACTGACAGCTGGCGCGCTGCTGGAAATTGTCCTGATAGTCGCGGGGAAGGTAGGGCTCAAGGCAGAATATCTCGATGAGGGCGCCGGTGGGCTTGCGGAAGCGGAGCCGCGCCTGGATGACCTTAGTGTTGTTGTAAATGAGCAGTGCTCCGGCGGGCAGGAGGTCGGCTATCTGGCTGAAGGTGTGCTGGCTGATGAGACCCTTGCGATAGACAAGGAGCTTCGACTGGTCGCGCTGCTGCATGGGATAGCGTGCTATGCGCTCGAGGGGCAGCTCATAGGTATAGTCGGTAATATGGATGTGCTTTGGAGACAAGAGAAGGGGGAGGGTTTAGGTTTTGCAAACTGTTGGTTGAAAATTATTGCCAAGCCTGGAGGGACTTGGCAATAATTATTTATCGGTTAACGGCTATAGGTTATTGTCCTACAGATACTTTTTGAGCACTTTTACGTTGACTTTCTCGTTGATGTGGGCGATGGCCTGTTCTTTGATCTGACGGACACGCTCACGGCTGAGGCCGAGGATCTGTGCCACCTCCTCTGCGGTTTTCTCGCGTTCTCCGATGCCGAAGAGCATGGTGAGGACGCGCTGTTCCTTCTGGGTAAGGCACTGGAGGGCGACATTGAGGTCGCGGGCGAGCGATTCATGCTCCATGCGATCATCGGTGGGCTTGTCGTTCTCGTAGGTCATGTTGTCGGCCATGGTGGTGGTCTCGTCGTTCTGGTAGGGGGTGTCGACGGAGATTTTCTTGCCTGTGTTGCCCATGGCCATGGCTACTTTCTCGACGTCGGCGTCAACGAGCTCGGCGAGTTCCTCGGGTGACGGCTCGCGCTGATTGACCTGCTCAAACTCCACGCGGGCTTTGTTGAGCTTGCTTTGGAATCCTACCTGGTTGAGGGGCATGCGGACGATACGGCTGTTCTCGCTGATGGCCTGGAGGATGCTCTGGCGTATCCACCACACGGCGTAGCTGATAAACTTGAAGCCGCGGGTCTCGTCGAATTTCTCGGCAGCACGGATGAGGCCTATGTTGCCCTCGTCGATGAGGTCGTTGAGCGAGAGCCCCTGATTGCTATACTGCTTGGCCACGCTGACCACGAAGCGGAGGTTGGCGCATACGAGTTTCTCCATGGCGGCCATGTCGCCCTTGTGGATTTGCTGGGCGAGCTGCACTTCCTCCTCGGTGGAGATCATGGGTATGCGACTGACTTCGCTGAGGTAGCTGCCGATGCCTGCTTCCTGGCGGTTGGTAATTCCCTGAACAATCTTTAGTTGGCGCATATTGCTGGTAAAATAAAAAAATTGGTGTGCAAAATTAGTAAAAGCGTGTCGGAAATTCGAATTTTTGGCATGCTTTTTTCGCTTTTTCTGTTAAGAAAGGTTTATTTTTATGGGCTCTCAGTCGGAAAAGTCGGTCTTTTGCAATTTGGTATGGTGTTTTTTCTTGCTGAAGAACCACACTATGCCGATGAGGGTGACGCCGATGGCTATGGCGTAACTGAGGTTATGGTTGAGGGAGAATCCCTCTGGGGCGATGCAGATATAGCTGCTGCATACGAGCATCATGAAGATGCAGGGCACGAGGGTTATCCAATAGGCTCTGCGGTGACGGGCGAGCCATACGGTGACCGCCCAGAAGGTGAAGATGCTCAGGGTCTGGTTGGACCACCCGAAGTAGCGCCACAGTACATCGAAGTTGATGAACATGAGTGCCAGTGCTCCTGCGAAGAGGGGTATGCAGATGATGAGACGCTTGTAGATCTTGTCTTGCTTGAGGTGGAGTATATCGGCGGTGATGAGTCGGGCGGAGCGGAAGGCTGTGTCGCCGGTGGTGATGGGGGCTGCCACCACTCCGAGGATGGCGAGCACGGCGCCCACGGTGCCGAGCCACGAATGGCAGATGCCGTTGACGAGCAGGGCGGGGTTCATCTTGCCGGTGTCTGGGTCGGTCATGTAGTTGAGGAGTTTCTCATAGGGGGTGTCGCCGCCGGCGGGCAGCGAGTCGGCGAACTTGATGGCTGCTGCTGCCCAGATGAGTGCTACGAGGCCCTCGGTGATCATGGCGCCGTAGAAGATGCGGCGTCCGAGGCGCTCATTCTGCATGCAGCGCGCCATCATAGGGCTCTGGCTGGCGTGGAAGCCGCTGACGGCTCCGCAGGCTATGGTGATGAAGAGGCCCGGGAAGAGGGGCATGGTGCCTATGGGGTGATGGTTGGTGAAGGCGTCGGTGATCTCAGGTATGTTGCCGTCGCAGAAGAAGATGCCGCCGAAGAGTCCGCCTGCCATGATGAGCAGGGCGAAGCCGAAGACGGGATAGAGGTTGCCGATTATCTTGTCGATGGGCAGCAGGGTGGCGAGCATGTAGTAGGCCATAATGAGGGCTACCCAGAAGATGACGCCTCCGAAGTTGTCGGTGATATTGTTGAGGAGGCTGGCGGGGGTGGTAATGAAGACGGCTCCCACGAGGATTAGCAGCACGAGGGTGAAGACACGCATAATATGGCGGGCTGTGCTGCCGAGCTGGTCGCCTATCATCTCAGGCAGGCTCACGCCGTTGCTGCGCAGTGACAGCATGCCGCTCATATAGTCGTGGACGGCTCCGCCGAAGATGCAGCCCAGCACTATCCAGAAGAAGGCGGCGGGGCCGAACAGGATGCCTTGTATGGCTCCGAAGATGGGACCTGTGCCGGCTATGTTGAGGAACTGAATGAGGAATACCTTCCATGTGGGCATGGGGATATAGTCCACGCCGTCTTGGTGGGTGAAGCATGGGGTCTTGGCCTTAGGGTTGGGGCTGAATACGCGTTCAACTATGCGACCGTAGATGAGGTAGCCAAGAATGAGGAGCACGAAGCTGGAGATGAAGGTTATCATTGTGGGGGGATGTGAAATGTGTGTTTTTTTTGACGCGCAAAAGTAATACTTTGTTTTGACATGGAGTTGATTTGTGCACGCTTTTATTGACTAATATAGCCGCGGAGTGGTGAAAATTCAAAAAATGTCAAAAAAATGCAGGTGCGGAGGGAGCACCTGCATTGCGTAGGGTAAGGTTAGTAAGGATTGTTACTTCAGGACTTTGCGTCCGTTGACTATATAGATGCCCTTAGGCGCGGTGCGCCATATCACTGGGCGTCCGTGGAGGTCATAGACCTTGGTGTCGGGGTCGAGGGTGTCGGCGAGGACACTGGTGACTGCCACGGGCTCGGAGATGGTGAAGGTGCCGTTGACATATACGAGGTAGTAGTTGCGTGCCTCTCCTCCGCTGACGGTGATGGGGTATGTGCCCATGGGGCTGTCGGCGGTGACGGCGCACTGTATGGTGGGCGCTGTCAGTAGCATGCTCTCGTCATCGCTGCCCTTCCATCCGCTATAGCTGATGGTGAGCTCGGGTGATACTTCATCGTCTTCGTGGCGCTCCTTGTCATCGGCAGTGACGGTGAGGGGTGCCTGCGTGATGGTGAAGGTGGCGTTGTCGGTGTCCTTGTATGCCCCCTTGCCGGTGACGGTCACGGTAGCGGTGCCCACATCATGATTGTCGCTGATGGCGAGGTCGTAGTCTTCTCCCTCCAGGAGTGTGGATTCTCCATCTGCCACTGTCACCTCGGGGGTGATATCCTCAGCGCTATACTCAAAGGTGGCGGGGGTGAGGGTTATCATGTCGCCGGTGATGGATGTCTTGGTAAAGGTGAAGGACTGAGTCATCGCTTCGCTCCATGTGCCCTTGCTGTCGGCCACTCGCCATGAGATGGTGTGGTCGCCCTCGTCGAGGTGGCTGATGGTGACGGGCAGCGCGGCAGTGGGGTCGCTTACGGCAGCACTGGTGAAGTTGAGTGTGTCGCCGTCAATCCAATACATATACTGCGCTATGGTGAGTCCGTCTTGCTCAGCCTGGGTGGGAGTGATGAAGAAGCGTGACTCGGGCACACTCCAGATGCCTGCATCGTCCTTCACTCTGACGGTGAGGGAGTGCATGCCGGGCGTTAGGCCGAGCAGTGCTATCTCTGCGGGCGAATCGGCGAGCGACGCGCGGGTAGCTACCTTATTGTCAATCCAGTATTCGCGCTCTACTATGGAGGTTGCTTCCACCGTGGCGTGTGGCACTACGAAGATGCGTGTCTCGGGCACACTCCACAGGCCTGCATCGTCCTTGACGCGAGCGGTGAGGATATGCACTCCGGGCGCAATGTCGAGTAGTGATATCTGGGTGGGCGACTCTTCGAGGGTGGTGCGTGCAGCAATCTCGTTGTCTATCCAGTATTCACGCTCTACTATAGAGGTTGCCTCCACCGTGGCGTGTGGCACTACGAAGATGCGTGTCTCGGGCACACTCCACAAGCCAGCATTGTCTTTGATGCGAGCAGTGAAGAAGTGCACTCCCGGCGCGAGGTCGAGCAGCGATAGGACCATCGGCGAGTCGGTGAGATCGGTGCGTGCAGCGATTTCGTTGTCAATCCAATACTCGCGCTTCACTATCTCCGACGGCTCTGTCGTAGCGTGTGGCACTACAAAGAACCGTGTCTCGGGTGAGCTCCACAGTCCGTCGCTGTCCTGCACCCGCATGGTAAGGACATGCATACCCGGAGCCATGGCCGACACATCGAGGGTGGTGCCTGTGGCTATGGCCGTCGCCGCGCCGATGTCATTGTCTATCCAATAGACTTGCTGTGTTATGCTCTTCTGCGCCATTGTCGCCACGGAGACGAAGAGGGCGAGAAGGGTTGTTTTTATGTAATACATAAAATAATGTACTATTTGACAATTTACAATGTACAATTTACCTGGTCTTGGCTTCGTATTCTACATTGAGAGTCTTGCCGCTGACGGAGAGCTTGAGTCCCTTCACTACGGGAGTGGCGGGTATTTTGCTCCAGCCCTTGCCACCATGAATGCCTATCTCGGTGCCATCGGTGCCAACCCATACGTCGGGCTTCTGGATTTCGAAGGTGCGGGTTTCGCTGTATCCGAAGCCGTCGACATCGGTAAAGACGTCACGGCCATAATAACCTGGTCTATAGCAATTCACACCATCGGGGAGATTAGTTGAAATGCAGATGCAATTCTTGGGATATAATCCGCCAGGAAAGCGGTAGCAGTCGTTAAAGATAGTGTTTGTAAAGATGAAAGGAACTGTTGAGTTGTAGATTGGAGTTCCGTAACTAAAAATACTGTGGTCAACCTTAATGGAGCCGTTCTTAAAATAATTAAGAGAATGTATGTGGCAGTTGTTATAGAGCCAGTTGTTTGCATTGACTTCGTTTGCATCGGGGTAGCCTCTTTGTGCGTTTATAAAGATGCACTGGTCAAAATTGGCATTGGTGATGTCGCTATAGTAGCGTACGTCATTACCAAACCTTACTTTTGTGAATGTTAGTCCTTCGATGGGGGCATTGTTGGTGGTGCCGCCGACATTGACAAGGTTGTTGAAGCGGAGTCCCTGGAAGTTGAGGTCGTGTAGGGTGTTCTCGGCAAGGCCGATGGTTGTCTCGCCGTCAATGGCGCTGATATCGATTGTAAGAGAATCCACCTTCTCATAGCCTGCGCCGAAGATGCTGACAGACTTGTTGATGGGGGTGGTGCGGAATGTGCCGGCAGAAAGGGTGATGATATCGCCGTCGGCTGCTGCCTCCATGGCTGCTGCTAGTGCGTCGGCACCGGTGAAGAGGCTTACTTCGTCACCGTGCTGAAGGGTGGCGGTGAGCTGGTCGTTCTGTGCTTTCGCTACGAATGCGCAGCAGAGCACGATGAGGGAAAGGAGGATTTTTTTCATAGTAGCTTAATTTATTTTGTTGTATTAAATGCGATAGGTGCAAAGATACAAATAATATTGTATCTACCAAGAATTTACTTAAAAAATTCGTAACTTTGCGGAGCGAATGAAGATAATAGCGAGGATAAAGACGGACTTTGGTAGCAAATTCGGTGTTCCGCGACAGAGCGGAATGGTGCCGCAACTGCGTGGTCGCGTGGTGTTTGAAAAGGAATACCGCGTGGCTGAGGCTGTGCGCGGACTGGAGGGCTTTGACTATGTGTGGCTTCTGTGGGATTTCAGCGAGGCGCACCGCGAGGGATGGAGCCCCACGGTCCGTCCGCCCCGCCTGGGCGGCAACGAGAGGGTAGGGGTGTTTGCCACCCGTTCGCCATTCCGTCCTAACAATATTGGTCTCTCGGCAGTCAGGCTGCTGGGCATCGATTATGACGCCAAGGATGGTCCTGTCCTGTTGGTGGGAGGCGCTGACCTGATGGACGGCACACCAATCTATGATATCAAGCCCTATCTTCCTTACACCGACGCTCACCCCGAGGCGAGGGCTGGCTTCACTCGGGGCAATGCCAATGCCGAGGGCGAGAGACTGGAAGTGGAAATCCCCAAGGCTCTTGTTCGCAAGCTGGGCGAGGAGAAGGCTGCGGCACTCCGCGGAGTGCTGGAGGCAGATCCAAGGCCACGCTATCAGGCTGACGCTGATCGTGTGTATGGCTTTACTTTCGCCGGAGAAGAGATACAATTTCGCGTGGAGGGAAAACTCCTCAAAGTCCTTAATGACCTTAAGGACACTAATGACTTTAAAGATTTTAAAAAATAATGAGACAGATACTTTCGGGCATGACTCCCAAAGAGCTGGAGGCTGTGGTTGCCGGGCTGGGGCAGCCGCGCTTTGTTGCCAAGCAGTTGGCACAGTGGCTTTATCAGAAACAGATATTCAGCTTCGACGAGATGACGAATGTCTCGAAAAAGATGCGTGAACTGCTGGCTGAGCACTATGAACTGGGCCGTCGAAGGCCCGTGGATAAGTCGGTGTCGAAGGACGGCACTGTTAAATACCTGTTTCCGGCGGCAGATGGTCGCACGGTGGAGGCTGTGTTCATTCCCGACCATGACAGGGCCACGCTCTGCGTCAGTTCGCAGGTGGGCTGCAAGATGGGCTGCCGCTTCTGCATGACAGGGCGTCAGGGCTTTGAGGCCAACCTCACGGCGGCTGAGATACTCAACCAGATATACTCGTTGCCTGAGCATGAGCGCCTTACTAACATAGTGTTTATGGGGCAGGGTGAGCCTTTTGACAATACTGACGAGGTGATGAGGGCCTTGGAGGTGCTGACGGCCGACTGGGGCCTGGCATGGAGTCCCAAGCGCATCACGGTGTCTACCGTGGGAGTGATGAAAGGCCTCAGTCGATTCATACGAGAGAGTCGTTGCAATCTGGCCATAAGCCTGCACTTTGCCCATGGTGCTGACAGGGCAGCCCACATGCCCGCTCAGCGCCCTTATCCCATTGAGGACGTGGTGGAGATGCTACGCCATGAGGATTTCTGCCGCGATGCTGACGAGGAGAATCCACGTGAGGGCTCCCATCAGCGCAGGCTTTCTTTTGAATATATATTGTTTGAGGGCCTCAACGACAAGGTGCACCACCTGGACAAGATAGTCCGCCTGCTGCGTGGCCTGGACTGCAGGGTCAACCTCATTCCCTTCCACGCCATACCTGACAGTCCTTATATGGGAGCATCTGCCGAGAAGCTGATGCACATCCGCAACTATCTTACCTCCAAGGGACTTTTTGCCACCGTGAGGGCATCGAGAGGGCAGGATATTGAGGCCGCCTGCGGATTGCTCAACACCAGGCACAAGGGCGAAAAAAGGTAAATCTTTTTGCCGTTAAGAAAAAAAGTGCTACTTTTACACTTCGAAATTGAAAACCACAAGACTATTATGGATAAGATAAGAATCGGTATTACCCACGGCGACCTCAACGGAGTGGGCTATGAGATAATCCTCAAGGCGTTTGCCGACGCCGAGCTGAGCAACTGTTGCGTGCCTATTGTCTACGGTTCGCCACGCGCTGCCATATACTATCGTAAGAATCTCAACCTGCAGACCAACTTCAAATCGGTCAGCTCTGCCAAGGATGCTGATGCCGGCATGCTCAACATGGTGGTGTGTATAGAGGATGAGGTGAAGATTGACGTTGGTCAGCCCACTGAGGAGAGCGGCCGGGCAGCACTCATATCGCTGCAGAGGGCCGTGGCAGACTATAAGGAGGGCCTGATAGACGCCATTGTCACTGCGCCTATCTGCAAAGCAGCCATCCACGGAGAGGCCTTCCCCTTCAGCGGTCACACTGAGTATCTGGAGAGCGAGTTCGGCTCCAAGGGCGATGCCCTGATGATACTGATGAACCCCGTGATGCGGGTGGCACTGGCCACCACCCACCTGCCAATGAAGGATGTGGCTGCCGCCATCACCCAGCAGAGGGTGGAGCAGTGTATAGCCCAGCTGCACAAGTCGCTGAAGCGTGACTTCCTCATCAGCACACCGCGCATTGCCGTGCTGAGCCTCAACCCCCACTGCGGCGACGGCGGCCTACTGGGCCAGGAGGAGCAGACGGCCATAGAGCCTGCCATCAGCGCCCAGCGCGCCAATGGCGTGCAGTGCTTCGGACCCTATGCTGCCGACGGATTCTTCGGCGCTGGCATGTATAGCCATTTCGATGCCGTGCTGGCCATGTATCATGACCAGGGGCTGGCACCTTTTAAGGCTCTGGGCTCCGACGACGGAGTGAACTTCACCGCCGGACTTGACGTGGTGCGCACATCACCGGGCCACGGCACAGCCTACGACATTGCTGGCAAGGGCGTGGCCGATGAGAACCCTCTGCGCCAGGCCATCTATGCCGCCATCGACATAGTAGGCAACCGCCGTTCCGACGACGAGGCTTCGGCCAATCCCCTGAAGATTATAGTTAATGAGCGCCGCGAACGCGGTCGCCGTGATGCTGAGCCTGCAGAGTAAGCCGGCTGCCTGGGCATGGAGAGGAAGTACACCGAGCGCCTGAGCCAGGCAAGGGTGAGCCGCATATGTCAGATAATCAATGCGGAGCTCTTTCAGCAGGAGGCATTCCTTCAGCAGGGGCTCACTGCTCGTATGCTGGCAGAGCGCAACGGTATCTCCATGCAGGACATATCGGCCGTATGCGCCGAGTATTTCGGCGGCAGTTTTGCCATGCTGCTTCAGAGGCTCCGCGTGAGGAAGGTGTGCCGCATGCTCAGCAGCAGGGAGTATGAGCGCGTGAGCTGTGAGAACATAGGCCTGCGCTGCGGATTCTCCAGCCGGCAGAGCCTCTACAATGCCTTCCGGCGCCAGAAGGGCATGACACCTGAGGGATACAGACAGAAAAACCTTAATAACAATGAAAAGAATAGCAATACTGATGACAGTAGCACTGTTGATGGGTAGCGGCGCCAAGGCTGCTGCACCCGAAGATGACTTTGAGTACACCAACGAGCGCTTTGCCGACCTGCAGATGCTGCGCTACAAGGTGCACGGTTTTGAACAGCTCAGCCTGCGCGACAAGCAGCTTGTCTATTACCTCAGCGAGGCCTCGCTCTGCGGTCGCGATATCCTCTTCGACCAGAACGGAGCCTACAATCTGCGCATTCGCAAGATGCTGGAGACTGTCTATACCGACTATCAGGGCAGCCGCCAGAGCGACGACTTCAAGGCTATGGAGGTCTATCTCAAGCGAGTATGGTTCTCCAACGGCATCCACCATCACTACGGCTGCGAGAAATTTGTGCCCGGCTTCAGCGAAGCGTTTTTCCGCAATGCGCTGAAGAGCGTAGATGCCAGGAAGCTGCCGCTTGCCAAAGGTCAGACCGTTGACCAGCTCTGCGACGAAGTGTTCCCCGTAATCTTCGATCCCACGCTGATGAAGATGCGCGTCAACCAGAAGGACGGCGAGGACCTCATCAAGACCTCCGCCTCCAACTACTACGGCGACGGAGTCACCCAGGCTGAGGCCGAGGCTTTCTATGATGCGCAGAAGGACACCACCGACCAGGAGCCCGTGATGTACGGCCTCAACAGTCGCCTTGTGAAGAAGGGCGGCAAGCTTGTGGAGCAGCGCTGGACAGCCGGCGGACTCTATGGCTCCGCCATCAAGAAGATAATCTATTGGCTCGACAAGGCAGCCACCGTGGCCGACACTCCGCAGCAGAAGGCGGCCATCAACGAACTCATCAAATACTATAAGACCGGCGACCTCCGCACTTTCGACTCCTATAGCATCCTCTGGCTCAAGGACACCGAGAGCCTCGTCGATTTCACCAACGGCTTCATCGAGAGCTACGGCGACCCCCTCGGCCTTAAGGCCAGCTGGGAAGCCATCACCAATTTCAAGGATCTCGAAGCCACCAAGCGTGCCGAGAAGCTCAGCACCAACGCCCAGTGGTTTGAGGACCACTCGCCCGTTGATCCGCGCTTTAAGAAGGACGAGTGCAAGGGCATCTCTGCTAAGGTGATTGTGGCAGCCATCCTCGGCGGCGACCTCTATCCCTCCACCGCCATCGGCATCAATCTGCCCAACAGCAACTGGATACGCAAGCAGCACGGCTCGAAGAGCGTGACCATCGGCAACCTCACCGACGCCTACAACAAAGCAGCCCACGGCAACGGCTTCAACGCAGAGTTCATCTGCGACCCCGTGATAACAGACATCATAGATAAATATGGTGACAACTGCGACGACCTCCACACCGACCTCCATGAGTGCCTCGGCCACGGCAGCGGCAGGCTGCTGGAGGGAGTCAGCGACGATGCCCTCAAGTCCTACGGCTCCACCATGGAGGAGGCACGCGCCGACCTCTTTGCGCTCTACTACCTCGCCGACCCCAAGCTTGTGGAGCTCGGCCTCACACCCAACATGGACGCCTACAAGAGCCAGTATTACTATCAGATGATGAACGGCCTCATGACGCAGCTTGTGCGCATCGAGCCCGGCAAGAACCTTGAGGAGGCACACATGAGAGACCGCGCCCTCATCGCCCACTGGGCGCTGGAGCATGGCAAGGCCGCTAACGTGTGCGAGCTCATCAAGAAGGACGGCAAGACCTACCTGCAGATCAACGACTACGACGCACTGCGCCAGCTCTTCAAGGAGCTGCTGATAGAGGTGCAGCGCATCAAGAGCGAGGGTGACGTGGAGGCAGCCCGCCAGCTGGTGGAGACCTACGGAGTGAAGGTTGACCCTGAGCTCCACAAGGAGGTGCTCGCCCGCTACCAGGCACTCAACATAGCGCCCTACAAGGGATTCATCAATCCCGTCTATACACCCGTCACCGACGGCAAGGGCAACATCACCGACGTCAAGGTCAGCTACACCGAGGGCTATGCCGACCAGATGCTCCGCTATTCCCGCGACTACGGATTCCTGCCCTTTAAAAATTGAAATTAGGAACCATTTTAATTTGACGATTGGACAATTTCACGATTAGACAATTTAGCAAGCCGTTGGGCATAAATTTCTGATATATTTCTGGTAATTTCTTTCAGTGCCCACCTCCGGACTTGGCTAATTATCAACTATGCCGCTTCGCTCTCAGGCTCTTATTTGTCAGCCCGGCTTTGCCGACCACTGACAGAGCCTTCGCGATGCTTTCAGCATTCAACTATCAACTATCATGACCCTCCTGCAAATAAAGCAGTCTCTCCGCTCCATGATGAACGGCCCTCTGTCGCAGTCAATGCGTGAGAAGGGGCTGGCTTACCGCGTGATTTTCGGAGTGGAGTGGCCGCGCCTCATGGAGTTGGCGCAGGAGATAGGCAAGGACCATCAGTTGGCGCAGGACCTCTGGAAGGAGGACATCCGCGAATGCCGTCTGCTTGCCGGACTGGTGCAGCCGGTTGAGACATTCTACCCCGAGATAGCCGATATATGGGTGGAGTCTATGCACTATCCCGAGGAGGCGCAGTACACTGTGCTGTCGCTCTTTCAGCATCTGCCCTATGCCTCTCAGAAGGCCTTTGAGTGGGTGGCGTCGTCCGACGAGATCCGTCAGCAGTGCGGCTTTCTGCTGCTGGCGCGCCTGTTTATGCGGGGCAATCCGCTGATGCGCCAGTCGGAGGTGGAGTATCTGGACCAGGCATCGGCGGCACTGGGCGCCAAGAGCCTGGCCGTGAGGAAGGCAGCCTATGATTCACTGCTGAAATATTCGCTCGTCGGAGCCGAACAGGAAGCTATGGTAGACAAAGTGCTGCGCTCTCTGGAGGACTCCGCTTAAAAATTAAAAAATTAAAAAATTAAAAAAGAAATTGAACTTCAACCCTTAAACTCTTGAACTCTTGAACTCCTTGAACTCTTGAATTCTTAAACTCTTCAATTCTTAAACTCTTCAATTCTTCTTCAATCCTTCAACTCTTTAATTCTTAAATTCTTCCGATTAAGGCAGGCAATATTTTGTCGTTTGCAGATAATTGATTAACTTCGCCCGTCGGTAGCAAGATATCAGAACATCGAGAAATATTTTAACATAACCAGCAACCCATGACAAAAGGAAAAGTAGATGCCCTGCTGGGCATAGTCTTCGGCGATGAAGGCAAGGGAAAGGTAGTAGATTATTTCACTCCGCAGTATGATGTGGTGGCACGCTTTGCCGGCGGTCCCAATGCCGGCCACACCATTATCTTCGACGGCAAGAAGTTTGTGCTGCGCTCCATTCCCTCCGGCATCTTCTGCGAGGGCAAGATAAATATCATAGGCAACGGTTGCGTGCTGGCTCCCGACCTCTTCATGGCAGAGGCCAATGAGCTGGAGGCTGCCGGCTACGACATCAAGAGTCGCCTCCATATCTCCAAGCGCGCCCACCTCATACTGCCCACCCATCGCGCCCTCGACCGTGCCTACGAGGCAGCCAAGGGCAAGAACAGGATAGGCACCACCGGCAAGGGCATAGGCCCTACCTATAGCGACAAGGCAGCCCGCACCGGTCTGCGTGTGGGTGATATCCTCTGTAACTTTGAGGAGAAATATGCCGCCGTCAAGGCACGCCACGGGCAGATACTCCGCAATATGGGCTATGAGTATGACATCGCCGACGAGGAGAAGCTCTGGATGAAGGGAGTGGAGTATATGAAGACCTTTCCCCTCACCGATAGCGAGAATGAGCTCAACGCCCTCCTCCAGGAGGGCAAGAGCGTGCTCGCCGAAGGCGCCCAGGGCACTATGCTCGACATCGACCATGGCACCTATCCCATGGTGTCCTCCTCCAGCACCACCACTGGCGGCGTCTGCACCGGTCTCGGCATACCCCCGTCGAGGATTGCCGACGTGTTCGGCATCTTCAAGGCCTACAGCACCCGTGTGGGCTCGGGGCCGTTCCCTGTGGAGCTCTTCGACGCCACCGGCGACCGCATCCGCGAGATAGGCCATGAGTACGGTGCCGTCACCGGCCGCAACCGCCGCTGCGGATGGCTCGACCTCGTGGCGCTGAAGTATGCCGTGCAGGTCAACGGCGTCACCCAGCTCATCATGATGAAGAGCGATGTGCTTGACGAGTTCCCCACCATCAAGGTCTGCACCGCCTATCGTTCGCTAACCGCTGACGGCTCAACGCTAACCGAGGTACCCTACGACCTCGGCGGATGTGAGGCAGTCTATGAGGAGCTGCCCGGCTGGCATACCGACATCACCGGTGCCACCTCCTACGACCAGCTGCCCCAGGCGCTCAGGGACTATGTCAAGTTCATCGAGGACTACATCGGCATACCCGTCACCATCGTCAGCGTGGGTCCCGACCGCAACGCTACGATTGTCAGGAGTTGATAATTCTGCAAATTTCATGCTGAGCCAGTCGAAGCAAGAAAAAAACAGTCTGCTATGCTGACCTGCAGGAAGGCTCTCGCGGTGTTGTTGCTGCTTATGGCGGTACCCACCGCGAGAGCCTTTGTTTCCGTTTCCGGCGGCTTGCTCCTTCGCAACGGCGAGCCTTACCGCTTTGTGGGCACCAATCTGTGGTACGCCCCCATCCTGGCGTCCACCGGGCAAGGCGGCGACCGGCAGCGTCTGGCCCGTGAGCTCGATGCCTTGAGCGCCATCGGCGTCAGCAACCTGCGCGTGCTGGTGGGCAGCGACGGCCCGCGCGGTGTCAGGACCAAGGTGGATCCCACGTTGCAGGAGGCCCCAGGGGTGTACAACGACACTTTGCTCGACGGCCTTGACTATTTCATGGCTGAGGCGGCACGCCGTGACATGCAGGTGGTGCTGTACCTCAACAACTCGTGGGAGTGGAGTGGCGGCTATGCCTACTATCTCGAGCAGGCCGGCGAGGCCAGCGCCCCGCTGAGCAGCGAGGTGCCGTGGCAGGCATACTGTCAATACCAGAGCCGCTTCTCCACCAACCGCAGGGCGCAGCAGCTCTTTCTCGACCATGTTCGTTACATCGTCACGCGCACCAATCGCTACACCGGACTGCCCTATGCCGACGACCCCGCCCTGATGGCATGGCAGATAGGCAACGAGCCCCGCGCCTTCAGCCCGGAGGTGAAGGAGCCCTTCGCCCGGTGGCTCAGCGAGACCGCCGCCCTCATCCGCTCGCTCGATGCCAACCACCTTATCAGCATAGGCACCGAGGGAATCATAGGCTGCGAGGGCGATAGCGCACTCTATCGGCGCATCAGCTCCGACCCCAACATCGACATACTCAACCTTCATATCTGGCCCTCCAACTGGGGCTGGGCATCCAAGACCGTCGATGACGGCGACCTGGAGCGAAGCGTTGGTGAGACACTCCGCTATATCAATGCCCATGTAGCCTTGGGGCGCCAGCTGGGCAAGCCTGTGGTGATAGAGGAGTTCGGTTTTCCCCGTGACGGCGGCAGCCACGGCGTAGGCACTCCCGTGCTCGCCCGCGACATCTATTACGACTTCATCCTCTCGCGGCTGGTGGAGGCTGCCGAGAGCGGCGACAGCCCCCTGATGGGAGTCAATTTCTGGGCGTGGGGCGGCAGCGCCCTGCCGGCACACGACGCATGGATGCCCGGCGATGACTATTGCGGCGACCCAGCCCATGAGCCCCAGGGACTCTATTCCGTCTTTGCCACCGACACCACCACCCTGCGATTGATACAAAGTGCAGCCTTTATGACCAACAACCGTTAGCCGGACATTCTATTGGCTTAACTTCCTTAGCTTCTTAGTATATAAATTTGTAAATCGCGAGGGAAAATCTATGCTGAGCCTGTTGTAATTTGTTCAATGGTCAATGCCGAAGGCATCGCGAGAAATTGCTTTTGAGCAATGCGCTCTTTGAGCGAGAAATTGCTTTTGAGCAATGCGCTCTTTGAGCGAGCGGCTCGTCGGCTGTCGTGCCGGGGTCCCCTTTGGGGAATTAAGAAAAGATCTCGTTGCAAGGCAACGGTGCCGACTTCAAAGAGCCGCGAGAGCGAAGCGGCAATGGTCAATGTTCGAAATCTGCCTTCATCTGCGAAATCTGCTTAAAAAACTATCAACTATCAATTATCAATTATCAACTATCATCTAATCGCGCCGAAACCGAATCTAATCGCGCCGAAACTGACCTTTTCTGCGCGATTAAAAAAATTATGCGCGCGATTAAATAATGTATTCGCGCAATAATAAAACTTTTCTCTGACTTCGCCGGATTTTTCTCCGACCTTGCAAATTTCATCTCGCGAGGTCGCACTGGGATTGCGGCTTGTAGGCTCACACCGAGGGTGAGGGCTGGCGCAGCCGCATCGTCGAGGAGAGTCCCGATGTGCCGTACCCCATTGCCGTGCGCTACGCCTAGGCCGACAATCCCGAGTGCAACCTTCGCACCCAGTCCGGCTTGCCCGTAGGCCCCTTCCGCACCGATGACTGGTGATAATATATTAGACCATTAGCGGTTACTCTCAGGCTCTCCCTCTAAGATAGGGGGAGTCCCGTTTGAGGGGAGGGGGTATGATATAAGTAATTAAAGTTTAGCGAGTCCGCCCTGTTTAAATAGGGTGGATTTCTTGTCAATTCAAATATTTTGTTTATTTTTGCACCGAAATGACAATTAAGCAAAACAACAAAAACACTACCGATATGAAAAACTTTGCCAACAACACATTCTGGAGGCGGGCGGCCATAACGCTGCTGCTCGCGGTCATTACTACCACCGCGGCCTTGGCGCAGGGAAATACTTTGACAATGGTGAATGCGAAAAACACTGTCTGGAGTAACATGAAGAAACTTTTATATAGCGAAAGCGATAGCACAGGGAGGCCAGGTTTCAATTTCAGATCTTTGTTTGCAGACGACGATTCACCCCAAATGAACGCAGATCGTAAACTGTCTTCAGATTCTGAACCACTAAGTACTGAACCGCCAAGTATAAAGAGTACTTTTGCAGGGGGTGGTTTGGACGCCTCTTTTACGCTACAGGATACATGCACATTGACTGGTTATAGTTTTCCCGGATATAAGTGTGAGGCGCTAAATAAACTTTTTCCTGATATGGAGAATTTTTCTCTTAATGTTAAAGAATTCACTCTTGGTGGTAATAATCCTGATGACAAACCTATACTTGAAGTTGGAGAACACTTGGAACCTGAAACAGGTACGAATGAACCGACAGTCCAGTCGCCTATGGTTCTTCGAGGGAACTCGGTAACGTTTTCAAATTTGGCACTCTCAGACGGTGTTATTTGCGAAGGTGATGTTTTTATCACCTTGCTTGGAACAAGCTACGTGGAAAGGCATGGTGGCCCCGGTATTACTGTTTCGGAGGGAAGTAGGCTCACAATATGTGGCGAAGGTACACTGATTGTCGTCGGAGACCATGGTTGCGCCGCCATCGGCGGTGGACCCGAACAGAACTGTGGCAAAATCGATATTGATATTAAGGGCAGCCTCATAGCCACTGGCGGCAAATACGCGGCGGCCATCGGTAGCGGCAAGAACGGCACTTGCGCCAAGATCACCATCGGCAATCGCATCACCTCTCTTATTGCCGTGGGCGGCGAGAATGCCGAGGCAATAGGTAGCGGCGAGAATGGCACGTGTGGTGCCATCAGTATCGCCGACGGTTTGGTGGATGAGGAGGTTGATGGTGCGCGCATACTGTACAAAGATATCGACTACGATGTTTGGGTGGGAAACACGCAGGTTAGCGCAACCAAGTGCAGCAATATCCTGGGCGACGGCACAGCCTCTTATGACCCCGAGACGCAGACGCTTACGCTCGACCATCCCACGACAGACTTTGCCATCCGCTCTACAGGCATCGACCTGACTGTGAAGGGATATTATAAGATGACGGATGCCGTAGGCGAAACAGGAATTAAGGTGGAAGGCGGCTCGCTGACGCTCAATGGCGATTTCGTTTTCCGTGGCTCGTCAACTGGCATAAGTGCTGAGGGCAATGTAAGTGTAAAGGGTAGAGTGTTGGCATACGGTGGCTCGTCGGCCATCAGCCAGACGGGCACGCTGACATTGGTACCTGGTTTCTTTGCCGCTACGCGTGTGGAGCAGTATGTGGGCAGTGGTGAGCCAACGGTGCAGACCATAGCGGGCACAGCCATTGGTGACGGCACGGAGGGGCATCCTTACGAGATAAGCAGCACGTCGCAGTGGACCATGGCTTGCGAGGACGTGGCCAACGGTGGGGTGACGGCAGGCAAGTATTTCAAACTCGCCAGCGGCTGTTACGCTAATGATATGATGGGCACTGCCGACAATCCTTTTGCAGGAACCATCGACGGGCAGCGCCAGTACTTCTATGTACAGGCTAATATCGTAACATCGAAGGAAGGCGCAGCGCTGTTCCCATACGTCAGCGGGGCTACCATCAAAAACCTCGCTTTAACTGGTAACATCGTTGGCGGCAACGGCTCATCGGGTATCGTGGGCAAGGCCGTGGGCGGCACCACGACAATTGAAAATTGTATATTCAGCGGATGGGTTGATAACACGTCCGGAGAGATAGCCACTAATTGGATAGTAGGCGCCAAGGCCGAAGGCGCTACGGTGACAACCGCCAACTGCCTTAACGCCAGCGTATTTATATGGGGTACGGGCGAGAGAGCCTATGGCTTGGTTGGCAGCAGTGGTGTAACGCTGACGCAGGTTGGCACCACGGGTGTGAGATACGGAGGAGTTATCTGGGCACCGAAGGACGCAGTTGTCTCTTTCAATGTCTCAGATTATACTGATGTCGTGGCGAGCTCAGGGTCGGAGCTTTCTGTTAATGAGGGCGTTTATACGATAACAATGCCTGCAGAGGATGTGATAATAGAGCCGCGCTTGGCAGCGAAGCGGGCTGTAACCGTGGCCGACGGCATCACGGGTGGCACCGTCACGGTGAACAAGGCCACGGCCACGGAGGGGTCGAATGTGCTTATAACCGTCACTCCCGATGACTACTACCTGCTGAAATCGCTGACGGTGAAGGATGCTGACGACAATGAGATAGAATACGATTTCTATGGTTTCTTCTGCATGCCAGCCAGCCCTGTGACCATCACCGCTGAGTTCGTGAAGAAGTACAGCTTCGATTCCAGTACCGGCGTGCTGACGCTGATGTATGGCATATTTAACAATGGCGAGCATGGCAACTTCGACACCGACATAACAGAGCACAAAAGCGAGGTGACAAAAGTTGCCGGCGCCCCGGGCGTGCGTTTAAACGAGAGTGTCAGCGGACTATTCAGTGGTTTCATCAACTGCACGGAGATAGACTTGCAATATGTGGAGACCAGCACAATGACCATCACTTCCAACATGTTCGGCCAATGTGCGGCGCTGAAGAAACTGAACATGAACGGCTGGGATACATCGAATGTTACCGATATGAGCAATATGTTCTACGGCTGCGGCGATTTGGGCGAGATAGACCTGAGCGGTTTCGTTTTTGCAGACGGAGTTAATGTCAGCAATATGTTCCAAGGTTGCGGTGTGTACAAGCTAACTCTTCCCACCGGCGTGGGCGTCACCAAGGAGATGCAGCTGAACAAGGGCCATCACGACAATAATTGGGTATATAGCGGCTGGCAGAAGCTGGGCGACCCGACCCAGACCTCCACCTTTGAGCAGGATGCCAACGACCCTGACTTCTCCTACGCTGTGCTGCCTGCGCAGACGGCAACTTCTACCTTCGTCTGGAAGGAGATGCCTGCCGACTTCGTGCTCGAACTGCCCGACGGCCAGGACAACCGCACCCTCATCGAGCTCTGGAACGGCATGACCGTAAACGTAAAGCTCACTGGCCGCACACTCTACAAGGATGGCGAATGGAACACGCTCTGCCTGCCGCTCGTTTCGCCCGGAGCGCAATGGTTGGGAGCTACGGATTTGGGTAAAGCTCTGGGATATGACTACGAAATAAAAGCACTGACTGCCGAGGACCGATTCAACTCAGCGGGGCAGCGCTACCCCTTATGGGATCCTAGTGTGGATCCAGCCGATTATCCTTACCAGACAGGCTTTAATGCCGAGACGGGCGAGTTATCGATATACTTCATCCCCTCTTATACGATGTATCCCGGTGCGCCCTACCTCATAAAGTGGCCTAAGCCCGATGGTTATGTGGCTTACGATGGTACTAATGCTGCAACATGCAGCGACATTGTCAGTCCGACCTTCAATGGCGTTACCATCGACAAGACGATGAACGATGTCGTCAGCGCAGACGGAAACCTCACCTTCAGTGGCACCTACGACAACCGCTACTTCCCCGTGGCCAACAGCAGCATTTACTTCATGGGCCTCAACAACACCATCTACTACCCCGGCGCCACAGCCGTGGTAGGTCCCGAGCGAGCATACTTCGAGCTCAGCGACCCCAATGCCCATGTCAAGCGATATGCCTTCAACTTCGGCGAGGATGATGTAACCGCAGTCGCAGAAAAGTTCAATGTTAAATCGTCACTGTTCAATGATCAATGGTACACCATCAGCGGAGTGAAGCTCAACGGCAAGCCGAACACTAAGGGTGTATATATCAACAATGGCAAGAAAGTAGTGGTAAAATAGTCTTAAATATCTAAAGAGGTTAGCTATGAAAAAGAAATATATCATACCGACCGCAGAGACTGTGAACATCAGCCGAATGCTGATGCAGACTGGTAGCAGAGTGACCAGCGCCAGCACCAACCTTACCGGAAACGACGAAATCGTCATTGGCGGTACATCCACCAGCGGTGCCCGCAGCAACTTCTTCGGTGGCTCCATCTGGGATGACACCGACTACGAGGAGTAGAAAACAATAATGATTAGTGATTAGCCCCGAAGGGAGGCAGGATATCATCTATTCTGTCATCCCTTCGGGGCGATATTTACAAACGAAACATGTCGTATTTGCTATTCCAAGACTCCATTAGATCGGTCCTTGGTCAATCATCGCTTTAGCTACTGTGCCGCTACGCTCTCAAAGGCTCTTGCAAGTTTCGCCCCGGCTTCGCCGACTGCGAAAGAGCCTTTTCGCGATGCCTTCGGCATTGCCGCTGCGCTCTCGCGGCTCTTTAATGCCAGCCCGCACCGATGGCGCGACCACTGGCGAGCCGCTCGCGAAGCAGCTAAAGCTCAGCTTGCCCAAGACTCCATTAGATCGGTCCTTGGTCAATCATCGCTTTAGCTACTTTTATGAATCCGGCGATGTTGGCGCCCTTCACATAGTTGATGTAGCCGTCGGGCTGCTTGCCGTACTTGAGGCACTGGCCGTGGATGGAGCTCATGATCTGGTGCAGGCGCTGGTCAACCTCCTCGGCGGTCCAGGAGAGGTGCATGGCGTTCTGGCTCATCTCTAGGCCGCTGGTGGCTACGCCGCCGGCGTTGACTGCCTTGCCGGGAGCGAAGAGCATCTTGTGATGCAGGAAGAGGTTGGTGGCCTCCTCGGTGCAACCCATGTTGCTGACCTCGGCGATGCAGAGCGTCCTGTTGTCGATGAGCTGCCGTGCATCGGTGGCGCTGACCTCATTCTGCGTGGCGCAGGGCAGCGCGATGTCCACCTTCTGCTCCCAGGGCTTGCGGCCCGGGTAGAAGGTGGCTGAGGGGAACTTGTCGGCGTAGGGGGCTACGATGTCGTTGCCGCTCTCGCGGAGCTCGAGCATGTAGTCTATCTTGTCGCCGCTGATGCCCTCGGGGTCATAGACATAGCCGTCGGGGCCGGAGATGGTGACTACCTTGGCGCCGAGCTGGGTGGCCTTGGTGGCTGCGCCCCATGCCACGTTGCCGAAGCCGCTGATGGCCACTGTCTTGCCCTTGATGTCGATGCCCTTGTCCTTGAGCATCTGGTTGACGAAGTAGAGGGCGCCGAAGCCGGTGGCCTCGGGGCGCAGGATGGAACCGCCGAACTCGAGGCCCTTGCCGGTGATGGTGCCGGTGTGCTCGCGCTGCAGCTTCTTATACATGCCGTAGAGGTAGCCTACCTCGCGGCCGCCTACGCCGATGTCGCCGGCGGGAACGTCCTGGTCGGGACCGATGTTGCGCCAGAGCTCAAGCATGAAGGCCTGGCAGAAGCGGCGTATCTCGGCGTTGCTCCTGCCGCGGGGCGAGAAGTCGCTGCCGCCCTTGGCGCCGCCCATGGGCAGGGTGGTAAGGGCATTCTTGAAGGTCTGCTCGAAGCCGAGGAACTTAAGGATGCTGAGGTTGACGGAGGCGTGGAAGCGGATGCCGCCCTTGTAGGGGCCTATGGCGTTGTTGAACTGCACGCGGTAGCCGCGGTTGACTTGCAGCTCGCCTTTGTCGTCCTCCCACACCACGCGGAAGGTGAGGATGCGGTCGGGCTCCACGAGACGCTCGATTATCTTGTTCTTTTCAAACTCGGGGTGCTGGTTGTAGACGTCTTCTACCGAGAGGAGCACCTCTCTCACTGCCTGGAGAAACTCTGATTCGCCAGGATGCTTGGCCTCAAGGTCGGCCATGATTTTTTGTGTGTTCATAATGTAAATGGTTATTGGGTATAGATAATTCTTCGGTCTTTTATAATGAATTGGGATTTAAGGCTGGAGGAGTGGGAATTTATTTTGCGGCCTTGGAGGTCGTAAGTGGTTTGAGGTTTGAGGTTTGAGGTTTGAGGTTTATTCGTTATTCTCTGTTCACTGTTATCTAATCCCGTGGGCTCGGCGTCGTCAATGACGAAGGTGGCGCGTAGGAGGAGGTCGCCATCAACTATGCTGGCGGGCAGCATAAGGAGGTCGCCCGTCAGGTCTTGGCTTGTGTATGCCTCTGTCAACCGCTGCGGCACGCTGTGCACTACGGCTTGCCCCGTGAGGTCGCCGTGGGTGACGTAGAGCGTGTCGAGGCGGTGTCCGTCAAAAGGGACGGCAAGCATTGGCAATGGCTGGCGGTAGGCTGTGGTGGCAGGCATCGCGATGCCGCCCATGGCGCGGATGTAGCCGTTTTGGCACTCGGCTACGCTGACCTGCACCTCGTTGCCGCTATATATGCGCAGTCGATAGTCGGCAATGCCACCGCCATTGGCTGTTATCATATTGGCTTCTGATGTGTTGCCGCCCGGGTCGAGGCAGTCCCAATCGACCTTGAAGCGCAGACGGTAGAAGCCGTCGGCTATGTCGGGCAGGGTGAAGGCCGGGGGCTGCAGAGTGTTGCCATTGGCGGTGGCGCCTTTGCTGTTTTTGCCGCCGGCGTGGGAGTAGGCCATCATGTCGCTGCCCTCGGCGGGTGTGCCGTTGGTGTTGATGTCGAAGCTGAACTTGCCGTCGCGGTTGCAATCGACATATACGTAGCCGTTCATCCAGTTGCCTGTGTAGCCGAAGTTGGCGGTAAGACTCTGTTGGGGGCGGGCGAAGAATGTCTGCGCCATGTCCTTGTGGTAGAGGATGCGGTCGTTGGGGATGGAGGCGGTGGTGCCAGCCATGGTGACGCTGTTGAGATGGCGGTCGGTGCGTGAGAAGGTGGTGCCTTCCTCGAAATTGATGGTGTAATCGAAGTTCATCTCAGTCCCTTTCTCTACAAAGAGTCCCTCGAGCATCAGGTCGCCGTCAACCCACTCTGCGGGGATGGTGAGGCAGTTGCTGTCATCAAACTTGTCGCGATAGGCGTAGTGATCCACATATTGGGGTGTGCTGTGGACGAGGCTGTCGCCGGTGAGGTTGTAGCCGTGGCGTATGCGCACTCCGTTGTAGGCGAAGCCGTTCTCGGGATTGAGCTTGATGGTGAGTGATTGACCGAAGGGCGTAGTGGCAGGCAGGCTTGAGCCGTCGGCAGCGAGTATCTCGCCGTTGCGGTTGTCCTCTGCCACGCTCACATAGTCGGGATGCACGTTAAGCCGTATGTCGACTATGCCGCCGCCGTTGTCTTTGATTGTCTCTGCACCGGCCGGGTCAATCTCGTTCCAGTCAACCTTGAAACGCATGTGATAGAAGCCGTAGGCTGTGGCTTCGGGCACGGTGAAGGCGGGCATGTCAAGGGTGTTGTTGTCGCTGAGCTGCCTGCCGAGACTGTTGCGTTGGTTGTAGGCGGAGTAAGACACGAGATCGCTGCCTTCGGCGGGTGTGCCGTCGGTGTTGATGTCGAAGCTGAACTTGCCGTCGCGCCCGTAATCAACATATGCATAGCCGCACATCCAACTGCCCTTGTAGCCGAACACGGGTTTGACGCTCTGCCCAGCCTTGACGGCGAAAGCTGTCTCTGTGCGGTTGCGGTAGAGAGGGTCGCTGGTGGCGGGGCTTGAGGTGATGGCGAGCGTTTGTACGCCCTGCAGGGCTACGCTGAGTATGCCTCGGTCTGTGCGCGAAGCGTAGGTGTCGGTCTTGTTGAAATTGGTGGGGTAGTCCTCGTACTGCACCACAGGCGTGCTGCTGGAGGAGAGTGTTATCTGGTCGATGTAGGCCACGAAGTCGTCGGTGCGGTCGTGGGGTGACTCGCACTCAGGCACGACCACAAGACTGTAGATGTCCACACCGCTCACTCCCTGCACGGCAAAGACGGCATCGGCCCACTTGCCCGGGGTGACGGCGCTGGACGACAGCACCCAAAGCTGCTCGGTCTCCTTGCTTTGGCTGCTCCACTCGCTCTCGCGGTGCTTGCCGAGGCCGATGAGCATGACGCGCCCGCCGACAGGACGATGGATGAGCACATGCACATACTGTATGGTGGGCGAGAGGGCGAAAGGCTCGGTGAGGTCAATGCGCGCCCCAAACTGGTTGGAGCCGTAGCGCGAACGCTGCACGGCGAGCACCTTAGGGCTGGTGTTGGGGGCATAACCGAGGAATTCGTCGATATCGGTGTAGGGGTTGTCAACTATGGCCGCGTTGCCCTCCAGCCTGCCGTCGCGGAAAGGAGAGTTCTCCCATGCGTCATACACACCCACAGCCTCGTAGTCCTTGGTGTCGAAGAGCACCAAATCCTTCTGGGCCATAGCCGTAAGTTGGGCGGCCACAAATGCTATAAATATATATAAGGTGTGCTTCATGGCCTTAGAAAACTGAAATGGTGTGCAGCAGCGGGCAGGCGCGGCTGTCGGTGATACGTATGCGCATTGCCTTCACACTGTAGCCGCTGTCGTAGCTGGCCGAGGTGCTGCCGTTGAGGGGTATGATGCGCTTGTAGCCTATGGTGGTGGTCTGGATGTTGTCGGCGCGGCGTGTCCATGTCAGGCCGTCATTGGTGGTCTCTATGGTGAAGCCCTTTACTCTCTGTCCCTTGCGGATGAATTCTTGCAACATCACGTAGTGGACAGTCTGCGGCTGGTTCCAAGTGAGGGTGATGGTGGCGGCAGTAACGCCGTCGTCGGTAGCCCAGTAGGTATTCTTGTCGCCATCGGTGAGGCATGTGGCATTGTATTTGCCACCGCTGCGAGTGGTGGAGGCTGTGACGTCGGCCAGCGGGGCGAGGTCGTTGCCGAGCCTCTGGCTGAGCTTCTGCCCCAGAGCACAGAGTTGCGTGCTGTCTGCCTTGGTGAGAAGGCCAGCCTTGTTGGGCGGGAAGTTGAGAATGAGTGTCGCATTGCGCCCTACGGTTTCGAGGTACATCTTAAAGAGTGTCTCGCTGTCCTTGGTCGTCTCGCCGTCGTGGTAGAACCATCCGCCGCTGGTAGCCTTGGCATCGCTCTCGCTGGGTAGCCACTTCCACTCGTTCTCGTTGCCTGACAATCCGTAGCCCATTGACCACGTGGTCTCGTTGGTGTAGCCGCTCTCGGTGCCGCACCAGCGTGCCTCACCGCCTACTCCCCAGAGGATGATGTCGGGGCATACGCGGTGTACGCTGTCGCGGAGATTGGGTATGTCGTAATAGTAATTGGCATCGATGGAGCGTGAGCCGCCAGCCCCGCCGTAATAGCCGGTGCCTCCGTTGGCGCCGTCAAACCACATCTCAAACTGGTCGGTGCCGTATTGCGAAAGTTCGAAACACTGACGGAGAAACACATCGGTAACATATTGGTCGGTGCCGTAATAGGCGCTGTTGCGATCCCAGGGTGAGATGTAGAAGCCGTACTTCATGTCGAGCTTTCGTGCGGCGTTGGCAAAGTCGCGTGGTATGTTGGTTTGCTTGGCGTATGCGTTGCTGGAGTTCTGACAGTGGTGGTCGGTGGTCTCTGTGGGCCACAGGCAGAAGCCGTCGTGGTGCTTGACCACGGCGATGCCGCCCTTCATGCCGCCCTTTTTGCATAGGCGTAGCCATTGCTCGGGGTCGGGCTTCTGTGTTGGTGCGAAAGTGTTGTTGTTTTCATCGCCGTTGCCCCACTCCAGCCCCGTGTAGGTGTTCATGCCGTAGTGGAAGAAGGCGTAGAATTCTGTTTCCTGCCATTTCATCTGCCGTTCCGATGGCACGGGAAATACTTCCCTCGGCTCGTTGTCGGGGTTAGGCAGAGTCTGATTAATCATTGACCATTGGCCGCAGACTGTTGACCATTGGCCGCAGACAATGAGGCAGACTAAAACGGAAAGAGATTTCTTCATATTATTGTATTATCACTTTCTTCATCGCAGGGATGAAGACGTTTGCCATCATTTGGTAGCCCTCGTCGTTGGGATGGAGGGTAGTGTTCATGGACATACGGGCGAGGGTGCTCTGTTCGCCACACTGTTAATTGGTATGCAAATATAAGCTTTTTATGTTAGTGGCAAATAAAATAGGTCTGCAAATTAGGTGTTTTTTCGCGGTGGGGCGCTCTAATTATTCTACTTTACCATGAGTTTGTGGCTTGTGTGGCGGTACCTTATTATATATATGCCGGCAGGTAGGTCGGAGTAGTGCACGCTTCGTCCGCTGCGCAGCAGCTGGCCATCGAGGGTGTAGATGTCGATGGGTGATTGGCCGTTGACGGTCAGCGACTGACCGTTGTCCATCATTTCTGATTCTCCTTTCCTGATTTCACTGATTGCGGTGATGTCGTCGGGCATGGGGCCGAATTGGAACCGGCGCACCTGGCCCATGGGGAACTGCACATTGAAGCGGTCGGTCTGCACCACGAGGGTGGTGCCCTGTATGGTCACCTGGGGCTTCTCGCTGAAGAGGTAGGTGACGTAGGTGCTGTCGTTGAGCACTATGTTGAGCTGCTCCTGGGCGGTGGCGAAGAGGCCGCTAAGCGCCAGGGCGGCTATGAGTAGAATGCGTTTCATTGGTGTGCGTGTTATTTCTGGCTGTCGAAGGTGATAACTTTCTTCATGGCGGGTATGAGTACGTTGGCCATCATCTGGTAACCCTCGTCGTTGGGGTGGAGGGCGGTGTCCATCGACATGCGGGCGAGGTCGCGCTGACCGCCGCACTCAGCATAGAAGTCGGCCAGGGGGAAGCCCTCGTATTCGGCTATCTGGCGGATGATGTCAACATAGTCCTTGAGGTAGATGCCGTTGAGGTCGCCCATGCAGTTGGCGGGCAGGTAGCCGCTGAAGTTATATGCCTTGCGCGGGGTGCAGAGCACTATCTTGGCCTTGGGGTTGACGGCGAAGATGCGGTCAATGACCATGCGATACCAGTAGGCGAAGCTGTCGTTGTTGTTCTTGTTGAGATAGTCGTCAAAGGTGCCGACGGGGGTAAACTGTCCCCAGTCGTTGATGCCGTGCTCAATGGTGTAGTAGTCGGCCTTGATGACCTGATTGTATGCCGACTTGATGCAGCCGCCGCTGATGCCCTGGTTGGTCATCTTGGTGAAGTGCAGTTGGTCGAGGGTGCGGTCCATGTAGCCCTTCTCAAAGCGGCCTTGCTTGTCGTAGTCGTTGAGGTAGGTGATGGAAGTGCCCAGGGCGCACCAGTGGGCGTCGATGGTAATCTGGGTGGTGTAGGGCACGTTGGCGGGCATGACATTGGTCTCGCTGAAGGTGATGCTGTCAACGAGGGTGGTGTTGTAGGTGGTAGTGTTGCCGCTTTTTTCATGGACTGTGGCTGTCTGCGCAGTGGCGACGGTGGCGGCGGCCAATGCTAAGGCGAAAATTGTTGTTTTCATATTGAGTGTTTTTTGTTGTTTTTTTTATAGGGACTATAGTCTATAGTGATTATAGGTGCTATAGATATTCTTATTTTATTACTGTGCGGTGTCGTATTTCAGCACCTTGTGGAGGCCGTCGGTCACCTCGTTGGCAACGCGCTGTTGTATCTCGTCGGCGCTGACTTCGTCGCTGTAGAATTGGCCGCCGCAGTTGGCTGTAAGGTCGGCCACGGGATAGCCCTCATATTCGCCAATTTCGCGAATCAGGCGGGCATAGGGCAGCAGGTCGGTACCCTCGTTGTTGTGGAGCGGAGTGCAGAGCACCACCTTGGCCTCGGTGCTGACGCTGTTGATGAGGTCAATGACCTTGCGCATCCAGAAGGCGAAGCTGCCCGAGTTGGTGCCGTTGACATAGTCGGTCAGGGTGCCCACGGGGGTGCCGGCGGCGCAGTCGGTGGAGCCGAGCTCCACGGTGTAGTAGTCGGCCTGCTTAATCCTGAGGTAGGCTGAGTTGATTTTGCCTTCGCCAATGGGGCAGGTCATTACTTGGTTGAAGCAGAGGCGGTTGGATACGTAGTCAACGTAGTCGCGGCCTGTTTCAGGGGCTTTCATACCGGCCAGGTTGCCGATAGCAAGCCAGCTGCCTTTGACGAGCTTGGTCTGGGAGCCTACTGCTGGCACTGGGTCTTGGGGTGCGGGCTGGGGATTCTCCAGATTGTCCATGGCGGCCTGCAGGGCGGCTATGTCGTCATCGGTGGCTACGCCTGAGTTGAGGATGTCCTGTTGGCTCTTGATGAGCTCCTGCAGCTCGGCGTAGGCCTGCTGTTTTTCGTCGGAGTCGAAGTAGGTGGAGTGCTCCTCGTCAAGCTGGGCCTCATACATCTGCAGTTCGCTTAGGGTGAAGAAAGGGTGTGTCTGGCCGCTGTTGCAGCGGTTCTGCTGTGTCTTGAGTATGGTGAAGCGCACGTACTGATATTCGTCGCGCAGCAGGATGAGGTCCGTGGTCTTGGTCTCTACTACGTCGGGGTTCCACGAGGTATAGTAGTGGGTGATGTCCTGGAATGTCTGGCCGTCCTTGGAGGCCGAGATCAGTATGTCCTTGGCGGCGTCAGCATAGCCGTAGCCACCGCTGCGGCGTGCCAACACGGCCTTGAAGGCCTTGATGGGCGTATTGAGCTTCACTTGCAGATAGTGGGGCACTCCCGGGTCGGCGGGGTTGCCGTAGGTGGAGTGGAAGAAGGGCGAACCGGTGGTCTGGCCGTCGATGAGGGAGGCAATGGTGCCCTCCTGGGCCGACTGGGCGTTGCTGGTGATCTGGCTGGTGGCGGTTATAAGCTTCTTGGTGCTCATCTGGTAAGAGAGCACGGCCTGGCTCAGCGAGTCGGCCTTTTGGTGGAGGGCTCTGAGGTCCTCGGTTTTCTCCTTGGCCTCCATGGCGAGCGTCAGCACCTCAACCACGTTGGGATGGATGGGTATCATCTTCCATGTGGATTGGGAGCCCACGGTGTTGGCGTTGAAGAGGACGATGCTGCCCTGCTTGCCTGATCCGCTGGAGTGATTCTGCGGGTGGTAGGCTTTGTCATAGACATTGTCGGCAATAATCCACTGGGTATGTCCGATGGGGGTGATGACCTGTTCGCGCTCTGGCTCGCTGCCGGTATGCACGGCGGTGCCGTTGGCGTCAGAGGTAGCGCCGACGATAAATTGACCGGTGGCGAAATTGCTTATGCGGAAGTTGCCGTTGTCAAGGGTCTCAACGTAAAAGGCCTGGTAGGGGTCGAGGTCGTGGTAGCTGCCCCAGGCGAGGGTGCCGCTGCCGTTGTCGATCATACCCTTGTATTCCTTCTGATTCTTGAGGAAACTGGCGTAGGCCGACTGTATGTTGTAGTAGCCGGTGGTGATGGGGTTGTAGCTCTGCAGCAGGGCCTGCCAGGCTGTCTCCAGGTCTTGTTGAGCTTGGTTATAGGTGTCCTCGTCAAAGTCGCCGGTGCTGACGGTGTCGGCGTGCAGCTTGGCGGCAGCGAAGGTGTCAAACTCGTCCTGCGGATAGACGTCGGGGGTGGTGCCGCCGCGTGCAGCGTTCATAGCCTCGGCATTGGCTGCCAGGTAGTTGAGCAGGGCAATCTTGCCCGAGCTGACGGAGTATTCGCTGGCCTTCATGATGGTGAAGGTCTTCCACGTGGAGTGGTTCTTATAGGTGTTGTAGGCCTCGTCGGGCACGGTGATGATGCAGCTGGTGCTGCCACCGAAGGCATAGGTGCCTAGTGACGGTGGGGTGGGGGCATTGATATGCACCACCTTGAGGGCAGGGTCGTCGAAGAAAGACCATCCGCCGATGGTCTTGATGGTGCTGGGCAGAGTGGCTTCCTCCAGGCTGCGATCGGAGCCGAAGGCACGGTCAGCGCCCAGGGTGGTGACGCCCTCGGGCACAACCACGCTCTTGAGTTTGGGACACTCGGCGAAGGCCCAGAGGGATATCTCGGTAAACTTGACGGGCGAGTCGAAGGTGAGCTCCTCCAGGTTCTGGCAGCCCTGGAAAGCATTGCCGATGTTGCCCATGGTGTAGGTTACGCCGTCCAGCACCATGGTGGCAGGCACGTGGAGGGTCTTTCCCTTAAACTCTGTACGGTTGGTGCCGCTGCCTTGGCCGGTGACGAAGGTGACGGTGCGCGAACTGGTGTCAAAGTTATAATAGACTCCGTCTATCAGCTTCTTGATTACAGTCGCCTGACTGCTCACTGCCATGGTGCAGAGCGCAGCGAACAGAGGGAATAGGATTTTTCTCATAGTATTTGGTTGTTTTATTAATGTTGTCGATGGTGCGTGGTTGCTGATGGTGCGTGTGCGATAGTATCGTCCACTCAAGTAGCAAAGATATTACAATTATTTCTTAATATGCATATTTGTCTACCTTATTTATTAAAATGATGATGCTTTTTCGCAAAAAAGAAAGGAGATTTTTCATTTCTCCCATGATGGGAAAAAAGGTGAAATTTTTGGTAATGATATAGATGTTGGCACAGATTATTCATAATGCAGCCAATTCTGACTGCGTTAGTTGTATGTTTATTGCATAGCAGCGTTGATTAGAATAGACATTAGAATAGACATAAGACTTTTATTCCGAGTCTTTTGCGTGATTATTGCCTAAGTTTAATCTAATCCCGTTCAAAAAAGTTTTAATCCCATGGAAAAATAAACTAATCCCGTGAAGAAAAATTTTAATCCCGTGGAGATGGCGTTTTTCCACGGGATTAGATTTCGTTTCAAGGCTTTTAGATTTCGTTTCAAGGCTTTTAGATTTGATTTCCACAGGACCAAATTACCCTGCATATTAAATCGTCTGTTTTTCAACTCTTTAACCGAAGCAATGCAAGAATGTATGCAAAAAACAGCTTATTTTTTATAGGCAATGACACAGATGTCGGCGCAGAGAGAGCATGACTATTTCGCAGAGACTGTAATCTGTGCCAACTGCTATATTGTTGCCATTTTTTATTTTTATGGAGAGGTGCTGCATAGCGGCGGGAGTGTATGATGTGACATTTAGTTATTAATTACACGTCATCAATTTGTGC
This sequence comes from uncultured Bacteroidales bacterium, assembly GCA_902792555.1. Classification (GTDB taxonomy): domain Bacteria; phylum Bacteroidota; class Bacteroidia; order Bacteroidales; family Bacteroidaceae; genus UBA6382. The sequence continues at coordinate 32,646 of CADAZW010000007.1, forward strand.
TTGTTTTCACGAAAATGACAATTTTTATTGCACACTCGGTGGAGAGTGTGTGCTAAAATGTTCTATTTCACATATTTTATAGCATTTTTCTTGCGGGGGAAAGCAAAAAAAATATTAACTTCGCGATGATTTTGGCGCAGAAAGCGCCGTGCTGACATCATAATAAGAGAAAAAATGATAGAGCACTTCTTAAAACAGACAACATTTACAGACAACGCAGACTACAGGCGCAACCTGCAGTTTACGGTGCCTGATAACTTCAACTTTGCCTACGACGTGATGGATCGCTGGGCAGAGGAGGCTCCCGATAGCCACGCCTTGTTGTGGGCCCGCGAGGGTGGTGAGCACCGCACGTTCACCTTCCGTCAGATGAAGGAGGAGAGCGACCGTGCTGCGAGCTACCTGCAAGGGCTGGGCATAGGCCGCGGCGACAGAGTGATGATTATCCTGAAGCGCCGCTATGAATTCTGGCTCACTGTGCTGGCCCTCCACAAGCTGGGCGCCATAGCCATACCTGCCACCCACATGCTCACCCGTCGCGATATTGTATACCGCAACCGCAAGGCCAGTATCAAGGCCATCGTCTGCGTTGGCGATGATTATGTGGTGGAGCAGATAGCCGAGGCCATGGAAGAGAGTCCCTCGGTGGAGACATTGATCAGCGTGGGGCCTATTGTGCCCAAGGGTTTTCACGACTGGCACAAAGAGATTGGCAGTGCCAAGCCTTTCGTGCGCCCTATCAGCGTAAATAGCAACTCCGACGTGATGCTGGCCTATTTCACCAGCGGCACCAACGGTGAGCCCAAGATGGTGGTTCACGACTATACTTATCCCATAGGCCATCTTACTACCGGCGCCTTCTGGCACAATCTGCACAAGGGCAGCATCCATCTCACCGTGGCCGACACCGGCTGGGCTAAGGCCGCTTGGGGCAAGCTCTACGGCCAGTGGTTTGCCGGCGCTACGGTTTTTGTGCTTGATCAGGAGCGATTCAACGCCTTGCGTCTGTTGCAGGCCATCGAGAAATACCGTATTACCTCCTTCTGCGCACCGCCAACCGTTTATCGCTATCTGGTGCACGAAGACATGGCTAAGTTTGACCTCAGCTCGTTGGAATGGTGCACCACCGCCGGTGAAGCCCTCAATCCCTCAGTGTTTGAACGCTTTAAGGCTGCCACGGGCATCAGCCTCCATGAGGGTTTTGGCCAGACGGAAACCACCATGACGCTGGGCACCATGCCCTGGGTCACCCCCAAGCCGGGCAGCATGGGCCTGCCTAATCCACAGTATGATATTGCCCTGCTCCGAACCGACGGCACTCCTTGCGCCGATAATGAGAATGGCGAGATATGCATAATCACCAGCCACCGTAAGCCACTAGGCCTCTTCCTCGGCTACTTCGGCGATGAGGAATTGACGCGCAGCGTATGGCACGACGGCATATACCACACCGGCGACGTGGCCTATCGTGACGAGGACGGCTATTACTGGTTTGTGGGCCGCACCGACGATGTTATTAAGAGTAGCGGTTACAGGATTGGCCCATTTGAGGTGGAGAGCGCCCTGATGTGCCATCCCTCAGTGGTGGAGTGTGCCATCACCGGTGTGCCCGACGAGTTCCGCGGTATGGTAGTCAAGGCTACTATCGTTCTGCGCGAGGACTGGAAGGCTCGTGCCGGTGACGACCTCATCAAGGAATTGCAGGAGCACGTCAAGCGCACCACCGCTCCCTACAAATATCCGCGTATCATAGAGTTTGCAGACGAACTGCCTAAGACTATCAGCGGCAAGATTCGACGCGTAGAGATTCGCGAACGTGATGCTGAGAACGCTTTCGAAAACGGATAGCTGCTAATTTCGAGAACAGCAATTGTAGGGATTCTGACTTTACATACTATATACCAGATAGGCGGCGAACGCAAGTTGTTCGCCGCCTATTGGTTTTGTCAGGCTGGGTGTCTTATTCATTGCGGAACCATCCGCTGATGTTGCCTTTCACCTGGTCT
>CADAZW010000008.1 GCA_902792555.1 uncultured Bacteroidales bacterium
TTCAGATAATTCAAAAAAACATTGAGCAGCATCAAAAACAATACAATTTGTAATTTCTAAACCTACAACTTCATCCTGATCTTCTTTATCTTTCCGCGCCGCTTCCAGCTGTGTCTGGGCGGCGGTCAGCTTTTCGTTCAGGGTGGCGATCTGGGCTACGGACTGCTTCGCATCCTTATCCGCGGCGGTCTTTGCCGCTTCCAGCTGTTCGTTCAGGGAAGAGATGGTCTTTTCGAGCGTTTCGGTTTTCAGTGTGGCGGTGCCCAGATCCTCCTGCGCTTTTTTCAGCTGGCCGGTAAGGGCGGTCACCTGCGCGGCGGACTCCTCGGCGTAGGCATAGTCGGGATTAGTAGAGAAGACTACACCGAGGCGCGATTTCCAGTCGTTGTCTCTCATTGGCTTGGGGCTGCGCTAATCGAAGGTGATAACATTGCCATCAACGGTGGGCTCTTTCTCAGGGGCTACATAGGGGCGCTGGTCCTGGGTGAGGGCGTTGATGCTGCGCAGTATCTCATTGGTGCGCTTATAGGTCGGCGTAGTCTCTACCATGGAGATGATCTCGTCGTTGTCGAGGCTCTCGGACACGAACTTATAGATGCGGTAGGAGTGGCGTGCACGGTTGGAGTCGTTGTCGCCGTAGTACTTGCCACGGCGCTCCTCGCGCTCCTGACGCTGCATCTCGTCCTCCTCGGAGGGGAGCTCCTTGCGGCTGCCCTCGACATCGCTGAGGATGTCGTTGAGCATGAAGCCGGTGGCGAGGATGGTGACCTTGACCTTCTTGCCGAGGGTCTCATCGTTGGCAATGCCGAACTTGGTCTCTACATCACTGTCGAAGCGAGACATGAACTCGTGGATCTCGTTCATCTCGTCCATCATGAGCGACTCGCCCTCACTGTTCTTGCAGAAGGTGATATTGAGCAGCAGTCGCTTGGAGCGATAGATGTCGGAGTTGTTGAGCAGCGGCGAGTGGAGGGCGCTCTGTATGGCCTGGCTGACGCGGTTGTCGCCATCGCCGTAGCCTGTGGACATGATGGCTACGCCGCCGTCCTTCATGACGGTACAGACATCGCGGAAGTCGAGGTTGACGATGCCGTGGACGGTGATGATCTCGGCTATGCTGCGTGCTGCGACGGAGAGTGTGTCGTCAGCCTTGCCGAAAGCGTCGAAGACGGGCAGGTTGGGATAAATCTCACGCAGGCGCTCATTGTTGACCACAAGGAGAGCATCGACGTATTTCTGCATCTCGTCGACGCCGTCGAGGGCCTTGTCGATTTTCTTGATGCCCTCAAACTTGAAGGGGATGGTGACGATGCCGACGGTAAGGATGCCCATCTGGCGTGCCTCACGGGCTATGATGGGTGCTGCGCCGGTGCCGGTGCCGCCGCCCATGCCTGCAGTGATGAAGGCCATCTTGGTGCCGTCGTCGAGCATGCGGCGTATATCGTCGAGGCTCTCCTCGGCGGCCTTGCGGGCGCGTTCAGGCCTATTGCCGGCACCGAGGCCCTCGGCACCGAGCTGCAGACGATTGGGCACGGGGCTGTCGCTCAAGGCCTGGCTGTCGGTGTTGCAAACTACGAAGCTGACATCGTGGATGCCCTCGTTATACATGTGCTTGACGGCATTGCCGCCACCGCCGCCTACGCCGATGACCTTGATTATGCACGGCTTCTGCTTAGGCATGGCAAAGTTTAATACATCTTCTGGCATATTGTGTGTTTTTTTAGTTTTTTCGGGGTGAACCCGCGAGGCCGGACCTCGCGGCACAGTAGTTAACGGTTATTGTTTGACGGAGATAGAAGGAGATAGAGGGAGATATGCGTCTCCAACGCGGGAGATAAAGGACGATAGTCATGACTAATGTCTTATATCACCTTATAACTTCTTTTAACTCCTTTTTTCAATGTTATTGGTTTATTGGTCTTCTGTTTTCAATTTCATACGGAGGTTGCCGACGAAGCGTGAGGTGCGTCCGTAGGCAGGAGTGGTCTCAATATCGCTGATGACATCGTCGTCGTCGAGCTGGGAGGAATGGAAGACGAAGAGGTTCCAGTTGGGACGGCCCTTAGCCGCGCGACCATAGTACATCTCGAAGAGTCGCTGCAGGCGCTCTCCCTGCGTGATGCTGTACATCTCATCGCCATATACATCCTCGTCGTCGGGTGCATCCTCAAGGCCGAAGCCAGAGGCGAGGATGGTGACTTTTATCTTCTTGCCCAGGCTGTCATTGTAGCCTATGGCATGCTTGCAGTTGATGCGTTCGTCGAAGCGCTTCATAAACTGCTCTATCTCGCTGAGCTCCGTCATCATCAGAGCTTCGCCATCGGGAGCCTTACTGGTGAAGATGGTCATGAGCAGCCGCTTGGACTTGTTGATATTGTTGCTATTGAGCAGGGGAGTGTTGAGTGCCGCACCGATGGCATGGTTGAGGCGGTCGACGCCCTCGGCATAGGCTGTGGTGATGATAGCCACGCCGCCATTCTCCAGCACCGTGCGGACATCGTTGAAATCGGGGTTGATCTCGCCGCGCAGCTTGATGATATCGACTATGCTGCGTGCTGCCACGCAGAGGGTGTCGTCGGCCATCTGGAAAGCCTCAACGGCCGTCTTGGTGGGATAGACCTCAAACATGCGCTGATTGTTGATGACCATGAGGGAATCGACATGCTTGGACATCTCCTCGAGGCCCAGTAGCGCCTTGTCGATGCGGTTCATGCCCTCATAGAGGAAGGGTATGGTAACGATGCCCACGGTGAGGATGCCCATCTCCCTGGCTATGCGGGCAATGACGGGTGCTCCTCCGGTACCAGTGCCTCCGCCGAGGCCAGTGGTGATAAAGACCATGCGGGTGCCGTCGCTAAGGAGGGAGCGGATATCATCGGCGCTATTCTCGGTGGCGAGCTGTCCCTTGCCGGGATCACCACCCACGCCAAGGCCGTCGGTGCCGAGCTGTATGCGCTTCTCCACGGGCGACTGGCTGAGGGAGGCTGCGTCAGTGTTGCACACGGCAAAGGTGACATCGTCAAATCCCTGCTCATGCATATAGCGCACAGCATTGCAACCGCCACCACCTACGCCCAGCACCTTGATGATGCTGGGCCTGCGCCTCTGAAAGCCCTGGAAACCGATTAAGGGATTATCGATGTCAATCATACTGCCTACGTGTATTTATTAAAATAGGTATCAGGGGACTTACTCCTCAGCAAACTTGGAGAACCAGTCCTTTAGCTTGTCTATGCGGCTCTTGCCGCCTTTCTTCTTCTCGTCCTTTGTCGCAGTGTCGGCCTCATTGGTATCGGGGACGGCCACTTCAGCAACAGCAGGCTGATGCTGATCGACAAATATATCCTGCGGGCGGTGCTCAAGCTCGGCGGTGCAGTTTTGGTTGGCATTGGCTATGAGGCCGAGGGCTGCCAAGTAGCGCGCCTCCATATTCTTGATTCCGTCAGGCAGGATATAGTCGGCCGACTGTGAGTTTTTGCGCACCGTGACCTTGTCGATGCCCACCACTTCCTTGAAGACATTAGCGATGTTGGGCATATTGGCTCCGCCGCCAGTGAGGAAAGCGCCTGCCACGAGACTCTCGCGGGCATACTTCGACTCATTGATCTGCTGCTTGACATTGATGAGTATCTCGGTGAGGCGCGCATCGATGACTGAGCTGAGGGTCTTGCGCTGAATCTGAAGGCCGTCGGTGGTTGTCTTGACCACGGCATCGCCCTCCTCCTCGGTGAAGGAGGCATAGGGCTCACCAAACTTGCTGACCTTGAGATCCTCAGCATCGGAGTGCTCCATCTGCAGACTCATGATATCCTTGGTAATATTGTCGCTGCCCAGCGGTATAACGGAGAGGAAGCGCAGGAGCTTGGATTTATAGATGGACACGGTGGTAGTGTCAGCACCTATGTCGACGAGCACACAGCCTGAGTTCTTCTGTGCATCATTGAGCAACTGGTCGGCCACCACGAGAGGAGTGAGCTTATACTCGGCCACGCGCACACCGCCAACCTTCTGGAAGCAGTTCTCCAAATAGTTAAGCAATTTGGACTTGGCTATGATGTTGAGATAGCGGCCAGTGACGTTGCTGCTGAGCACACCTACGGCATCGAGCAGCTTCTGTGTGCCGACGCTGAACTCCTGGGGTATGGCATCAAGGATGCGGTGGCCCTCATAGACATGGTTGATATTCTCGTCGTAGATACCGTCGATGTCCTCCTTGACAATCTTGTGGTCGCTCTCAAAGAGACGGTTGACCTCATTGTGAACGGAGTGGACTCCCTGCCCTGAGTAGCATACATATACCTGGGTGATTTCCTTCTGGAGCTTCTCCTTCAGTTTGGCAATGATATTCTGGATGCAGGAGATGGCCAGGTCTTCATTGTGGATAATACCCTTGCGGATAAAGGTGGCGGAGTCCTGCTGCACATGGGCGGTAACCTCAATCTTGCCGTCAAGGCGCTTTACGCCAGCCACGCCTATAACCTTCGATGAGCCGAGCTCAATCGCTACGATGTTTAATACTTCTGTTGCCATATATATATTGTTTTTGTTTTATCTTTCCGTGTGTATAAGTGTGCGTCTAATCAGGTAGCGCTGCCTGGACGTGAGCCTCAGGAAGCCTCACGCTTGGTGCAGACCACCTGATTATTGTACTCCAGGCTTATGCGGCTATACTTATTCCACCCTACCTCGTTAATAACCTTCTCATAGAAGGTCTTGAGGTGGGAGAGCTTGCGCCCTATATCCTGAGGCTTGCCCAGAGCCACTACATGATTGCCGAGGCGCGGAGCGAGCTCCACCTTGCCGTCGGGGGTGATATTGATTTGCTCAATCATATCACTCCAGAACTCATCCTGCTGGATTATCTGGGCGAAGGTGGTGAGATATTTCTTTGACTTCTTATAGTTGACACTGCCGGTAACGACTATCACGTCGGCAGGATACTGCACATGCTGGATACGGTTGCCGTTGGCATCGATATAGTATCCCTCCCCCACTGCAGGCATCACCCTGAGCACAGGGAGCTTCTGGCTAACCTCGATAACCACCTCGCCCTCGGGGGTTGAATAGCAGGTGCTGTGGAGCACAAACTGATGGCCGTCAACAGCCTGCTTAATGCGCAGGAGACTGATATTACCCAGCCCCTTGCCCTCGGGGCTTAGCTTGGTGTCCTTGAGAATCTGCCTTATATCCTCCTCGGTAACGAAGTTGGCCTTCTCCTTGTCGGCAATGTCTATGGTGACCTTGTTACAGACAATGTCAGTGCCGCCTCTGTTGAACTTGACAAAGGCAAACACCAGGTAGGCGGCAAGGCCCAGCAGGAGGAGCAGTTTTAGAAAGACCTTCATTATCTTTTTCGGGTTGCGGAGGTTAACGGTTATTGGTTATTGGTTACCAGTGCCGCAATGCGGTCGGTATAGTTATCCAGGTCGCCGGCTCCAAGGATTACCAGCACATCGGTAGGATGATGGCTGACGAAGTCGAGCACATCATCCTTGCGGATGAGATACTTGCTGCCCTTGGGATGGACATTATTATATATAAGCTTGCTGCTCACTCCTTCGATGGGGAGCTCGCGAGCCGGATATATCTCAGTCAGCACCACGTCGTCGAGCAGCGAGAGACTGTCGGCGAACTCGCGGTAGAAGTCACGGGTACGTGTGTAGAGGTGAGGCTGGAAGATGGCGGTTATCTTCCGTCCGCTAAACACCTCTCTGAGCGACAGGATGCTATGCCTTATCTCCTCGGGATGGTGGGCATAGTCGCTCAGCACCACGTGGCGGTCGTTCTTGACCTTGAAGTCAAAGCGCCGCTCCACGCCCTGAAACGATGCCATGGCCCTGCGCAGTTCATCGGGCTCAGCACCGGCCAGCTGGGCAAGGGCCAGGGCTGCTATGCCGTTCTCAATATTGATACTCACGGGTACACCGAGGCTGACTCCATCTATGTTGCCCAGGGGCGACTTATAGTCAAAGACTATCTCGCCACCGCCAATCTTTTCATTCTCGGCATGAAAATCGCCCTCGTTGCGCCCATAGCTATACACCCTCACACCCTGCTGCGGTCGGGCCTGCATCCTGAGGCCTGTGTGCATGATAAGGGCGCCGCCCTCCTGCACGAGGTTGGAATAGTGATTGAAGCTCTCCACATAGGCCTCGGCAGTGCCATAGATGTCGAGGTGGTCGGCATCGGTGGCAGTGATGACGGTAGCCCAAGGGGTGAGCTGATGGAAAGAGCGGTCAAACTCGTCGGCCTCCACCACCACATAGGGGCTCTGCCGGGAGAAGAGGTAGTTGGTGCCGTAGTTCTTGCTTATGCCGCCAAGGAAGGCGTTGCACCCCACATGGCTCTCGTGGAGCAGATGGGCAGCCATCGTGGTAGTGGTGGTCTTGCCGTGGGTGCCTGCCACGCAGAGCGCCTTGAGTGAACGGCTCAGTGTGCCGAGCACCTGCGCACGCTTATGCATCTCATAGCCACCGTCCTTATAGAAGCGCAACTCGCTATGGTCACTGGGGATGGCCGGGGTATAGACAACTAGCGTGGTGGCTCTGTCCTTAAAGCAAGGAGCGATAAGCTCCACATTGTCCTCATAGTGCAGACTGGCTCCCTCGGCCTCCAGGCGGTGGGTAAGTTCGGTAGGCACGCGGTCATAGCCGCCGACGCTAAGTCCCTTGGCCAGGAAATAGCGCGCCAGGGCACTCATGCCTATACCGCCGGCACCGATGAAATAGACTGACTTTATATCTTTAAGCTCCAAAATGGTTTTTAATTTTATAGGTTATAAGTTAGAAAGTTCAAGAGTTCGAAACCTGTTGGTTAGGATTAGGCCCGCATGGGGAAAGCGGGCAGCACCTTGTTTAACGGCTTGCTAAATTGTGAAATTGTAAATTGTCCAATTGTGAAATAAAACGGCTATTGGTTGACCAGCTTCAGTATCTCGTCCACTATCTCTCGGGTAGCGTTGGGCTTACCCATCTTAGCTATATTCTGAGAGAGGGCGGTAAGCTGTGCGGCATCGTTGACCACGGTGATAGCCTTAGGCAGCAGAGCCATGCGCGCCTCGGCATCCTTGATGCAGATAGCCGCCTTCTTGCTCACCAGCGCCATGGCGTTCTTGGTCTGATGATCCTCGGCCACGTTGGGTGAAGGCACCAGTATGGCAGGCTTGCCCAGCAGCTGCAGCTCGCTGATACTGCACGCTCCGGCTCGGGAGATTACCAGGTCGGCAGCCTTGTATGCCTTAGCCATATCGCTGATGAAGTCGCTCACATACAGGTTGTCGGGCTTGATCTTCTCCTGCAGGGCATCCTTAATCTCCTGACTGTAGTAGCGTCCCGTCTGCCAATAGAACTGCACATCTCTCTGCTTGCGTATAAGGTCGAGGTGGAGCAGCATGCTCTCGTTGAGTGTGCGTGCGCCGAGGCTACCGCCCACTATCAGCACAGTACGCTTACCAGGCTCCAGGCCCAGGGCCCTGCATGCCAGCTCGCGAGTGAGGGCATTACCCATCAGCTCCTGGCGCACAGGGTTACCGGTCAGCACTATGCGCTCCTGGGGGAAGAACTTCTCCATCCCCTCATAGGCCACGCAGATGGTGGAAGCCTTCTTGGAGAGCATCTTGTTGGTCACTCCGGCATAGCTGTTCTGCTCCTGGAGCAGCACAGGCACCTTCAGGTCCTCAGCCGCCCCGATGGCAGCACTGCTGGCGTAGCCTCCCACGCCCACTGCCACATGGGGTGCAAAATCCTTGATAATCTTGCGGGCCAGCTGCTTGCCCTTAAGGTAATTGTATATCACCTTCACATTGTTGAGCAGGTGCTTGCGGTCGAAGCCCGACACCTTGAGGCCCTTAATCTCATAGCCGGCCTGAGGCACACGCTCCATCTCCATCCTGCCCTCGGCACCCACAAACAGAATCTTAATCCCGTCCACTCTGGCCTTAAGCTCATTGGCAATGGCAATGGCGGGAAAAATATGACCACCAGTGCCGCCGCCGCTTATCAGTACATGTAATTGTTTGCTCATCTATTCTCGCAATAATATATTGTCTGCAAATTTAGCAATATTTTCGGGCAGCGCAAAGAGGAAAACAAAATATTTTTGAAAAAAATTTTTGACCGCATCCATGCCGCCCCAAACACCCCCTTTCCACCAACCGGGGCGATGAGGCGAAACAACAGAAATCAAACATGCCATAAAAGGATGAATTTCCGCCTATGTGCAGGCAGAAACCATAATTTATTAAGAAAGTGACACCAATTTGCCCTCCATTCCAAATGTTTTATATAATTTTGCAAAGATAATCACACATAATGCATATATATTCACAAAACGTTCTAAAATCATCTTATAAAATGAAGAAATTTTTACTCATCCTGACCTGCGCCCTGGGCGCACTGTGCACAGTGAAGGCACAAACCTATGCCGCCATCCCCGACACCATCTGGGGCTGCCGCTATTTCTCGCAGAACCTGGCCACCGACTTCCCCTACAGCTCCGGCTATAAGAAGGGTTACTATGCCGGCTCATGGCCCGTGCAGAACAATACCGACATGCGCTACTATGCCCGCATACCTGAGGGCCACGTAAAGGCCACCCTAGTCTACAACCCCCGCGTCAACCGCGCCCTCAACCTCGACATGACCGTGACCAACATGAACACCGGCCGCGTGGTGATTGAAAAGACCATCACCACCGAGCGCGCCACCTCGGGCGGCGAGTTTCGCGTCGAGATGTGGCCCGACATGATATTCACCGCCGACGTGTGGTACCAGATTCAGTTTAAGCCCCACGACGGCAACTACAACAGCGCCCCCTCGCGAATAGTCAACATGCTGTTCGACCGCGAGGCCGGCAAGCCCGCCGTGGTATGCAACGAAGTGTTCATGGCCCCCTCGGCTCACAACAACGAGTGGCTCACCACCCAGCCCTATGCTCCCGACGACAACACCTACGATTGGATATACGGCGAGTTCCTCTATCCCGAGGAATACGTGCTGCCTGCCCGCTACCTGATGTGCCTCGGCGGCAGCGGCTACTATAGCGGCATCCAGTCCACCGACGGCAAGGGCACCGTCTCAGCCCTGTTCAGCGCATGGGACAACGGCGACACCGACGTCAACCCCAACCTGCCCGACTATCTGCGTTCGGGCGCCGTGGATCACAACCCCGACGGCGGAGTGAAGATCAACCGCTTCGGCGCAGAGGGCACCGGCATCCAGAGCATGATGTACCCCGCCACCTGGAAGCCCGGCCATTGGGTGCAGTGGCTGATGAACGCACGCCCCGAGACCGTGGAGTTGCAGCTGCCCGACAAGGACGGCAACCTGCAGCCCGTGAAGTACGCCAACACCATCCTCACCGCATGGTATAAGATGGCCGACGACCCCGACTGGTACTACATCTCCACCCTGCGCCAGAGCGGCACCACCCACCTCTTCGGACGCAACGGCGAGTATTCCTTCATCGAATGCTTCGGAGAGCTCGGCGGCGACCTCTTCTGCAGGTGCTACATGAAAAACCGCTTCTTTCGCTCCGCCGGCAGCGGCAAATGGTATAACCGCAACTACATGAGCGGCGGTCACTATGACTACAACGACGGCCAGCGCCCCTGCCGCTACGACTACGGCCACGGCGCCACCTCGCTGTGGGAGAACTGCTTCTACATTGAACAGGGCGGATTCGGCATGGTCAACGACAGCTCACGCTATGTGGCCATACCCAGCAGCTTTGAGTGCGTTGACACCATCGACCTCGATGCCAAGCAGGCACGCATCAACGAGGCCTTCCGCAATGCCAACTACTACCAGACCGTCAGCGACATCGACGAAGCCAGCGAAGCAGTCATCCTGGCCTATGCCGGCGAACTCATTGACAACGCCGGACAGGTGGGCAGCTATGGCGCAGAACACATTGCCGACATCGTCGCCGCCTACAACAACGGCAGCCCCACCGACATAGGCGCCCTCAAGGATGCCCTCAAGCAGACCGCCCTCAAATACAACAAGATACGCTACGCCAACATAACCAACAAGAACCACATCGGCGTTCAGCGCGCCTACGTGTTCGACAATACCGAAGGCTACGGCCTGCTCTATGTTGACGACTCCGGCGACAAGCCCGCCCTCAAGGTCGCCCCGATGGACCGTGAAGACCTCCGCGCCAACTGGATAATAGGCCGTTCCGACCAGTATGGCACCCTCTGCCTCTACAACATCGGCACCGGACTGTACGTCAACACCGCCACCGACAACCTGCTCTCAGCCGAGCCCCAGCATCTCGCCGCATTCTCACGCAGCGGCAAGGGCTACTATCTCGGCAACACCACCACCGAATGCGTGATGGCAGCTGCCGACGGCACAACCAGCGTAGGCCGCTTCTCCGCCACAGGAGCACAGTACCTCCTCCACGACAACCTCAGCCTCACCCCCGCAACAGAGCTCGCACAAAAGGTTGTGGAAGCCCTGGAGAAGCCCGGCAAGTTTGAGGACTACAAAGCCATGGTGCCCGACATCCTCGCCACCCCCGAAGGAGTGCTCGGATCATGGACCGACGCCAGCGAACTGCAGCAGCTCAGCGCCCTCTATGACGATGGCAACATCACCGCCGACAAGGCCGAAGAGCTCATCACCCTCATCGACAACGCCAAGAAAATCACCGCCGACACCAAGAAGGTAGGAGCCTACACCATCCTGTCTGCAGCGGAAGCCAACCAGAGCACCCCCGCCCTCACCATCGGCGACGACGGCTATGTCTCCCACAAGACCTCCACAGGCAAGGCAGACCAGATATGGCTGGGCATCCCCAAGCAGGGCGGCCTCGAGCTCTCCTCGCAGGGCAAGTCCATCAACTACCTCTCCGACAAAAGCGGCACCAACGTCACCACCAAGGCTGAGGGCGACGGCGCACCCTTCTTCTTCAGCCCCATCAGCGCCGGCCTGTACAGCATCAGCGATGTGCAGTACGGTCCCGTGGCCATCAATGCCAACGACGGCAACCTGAAGACCGCGCTGCTGAACAGCGACGGCAACCAATGGTATGTCAAGCCCGCCGAGAGCGTCAAGGTCAGCCTTAACTCCGGAGGCATAATGAGCCTCTACCTCGACTTCGACGTACAGATTCCCGACGGCGTCGAGGTATTCACCGTTGAGGGCTTTGCCAACGGCTATGCAGCACTGGCCAAGGTTACCAGCACCATCCCCGCCCACACCCCCGTCGTCCTCAAGGGTGAAGGCTATGCCAACCTGCAATTCCCCATCCTACCCTCACAGACCTTCCCCGAGGAGGAAGGCATCATGAAGGGCACCCTGCTTAAGAAGACCGGCCTCAAGAGCAAGACCTTCTACACCGTCGCCGTCAAGTCAGGCAAGCCCTGCATCTCCCTTGCGCTCACCAACAGTGTCAACGCCAACCAGTGCTACATCCTCAAGGAGGACATGGAGGCCCTGGGCCTTACCGAAAGCCTCTACGAACTCGACTTCGAGGCCACCGCAGTCAAGGATATCGAGAGCCAAGAGACCGGAGTCAAGAGCGGTGCAACCTACGACCTGCAAGGACGCCCCGCCACCAACGGCACACAGGGCATCGTGATAGAAAACGGCAGCAAAGTGCTCAAATAAGCACGCACGCGCGCGAACATATTAATAATTTATCATATTAATAGAGCGGACTGGGCATAAGCCTCGTCCGCTCTATATATGAATCATCAATCTTGAGTCGCAGCCCTCCGGCAGTATGATCCATGCCAACATCTATATCATAACCTTTTTTATTGCGCAGAAACGACGTCATTTTTTAGTGACACCATTTGATATGCATTTCGCGTTCATATCTAGCCACCCGTTCTTGTAGCTCTGCTATAGACTTGGCTAAATTTCAAACCTCAATGCCGCAGGCATCGCGAGCAGCTCGTCGGCTGTCATGCCAGGGCCCCCTTTGAGGAAAGACAACACGCATTCGTTGCGAGCAACGGTGCCGACTTCAAAGAGTCGCGAGAGCGAAGCGGCAGACTTCAAACCTCAAATGTCTTTATGCTCTCGCGAAAAGCAATACAAAGTTAACATTTTTGTGTTAATTGCACAAGATTTTTAACGCAGTTTAATATGAAGAAAAAAGCCCATCCGTGCCCTCGTTTTTTATCCCACAATCCCACAATCCCACAGCTAAAAAAGTGTGGGGTATATCGGTAATTCACTATACCTCCCCATATGAATTATATATAATTTAAAATAAATATAATCACTTGTTAATCAGCGGATAGCGTCATCCACTTTTAGCTCCTTTATTCTGACTACCCCACAAAAAAAATGTGTGGGGTTTTGGGATTGTGGGATTGTGGACCATTTCCCTGATTCTTGACAAAGAAAAACACTTCCTCTTGGCTCTCGCCATAGCGTGGAATGCGATAACGGAAACTAAACTGCGATTTCGGTTTTTCTTGACTGTGCGCACAGCCGTAGGCAAAGAAGAATTGAAAAATTGAAAAATTGAAGAGCAGGTCTGACCTGCTACCATAAGGCAATACTCGCAGAGCATGCAGCACAGCACAGACAAGGGTTTTCTTTGTTTTCTTGACTTATGCGGCCAGGCAGATTGCATTGAGCCGTTGCAGTTGACAATATGCATCTTGTTTCCAAAAGTAATCGCGAAGGGAAGGTCTGTCCCTGCGCGATCAGATTTGAGTTGTGCGCGATTAGATTTCAGCTCTGCGCGATTAGAGTCGCGAAGCGGCAAAGTCTACACAATTTTCACAGATGACACAGATTAGTCGCAAAATAACGAGTTAAAGAGTCGCAAACTCGCGATTGGCACATCGCTGATTTTCAGCAACTTTCTTGCAGAGGTGAATATTAGTGTAATTTTTTTTTAATTTTTTTGGGGATTTTTGTGGGGAATTGTGGGGAATTGTGTAACTTTGCACGCAAATACAGAAATTGCCATTAGAAGCGACATGAAATTCATCGGCACCACAGAAGCCAAGGTCGACAGCAAAGGCAGGGTTTTCCTGCCGGCGATGTTCAGGCGCATCCTCACGCCCGCCTCCCCCAGCGAGGGAGGGGCTGCCGGCGGCGAGGTGAGCCTCATAATGCGCAAGGATCTGTTTGAGGACTGCCTGGTGCTGTACACCGAGCAGACATGGGAGCAGCGCATGAACGAGCTGACCGCACGGCTGAGCGTATGGAGCAGGCATGACCAGGCTCTGAAGCGCCGCTTCTCTGCCGACGCGGAGTGGCTGACGCTTGACAGCAACGGGCGCCTGCTGCTGCCCAAACGCTATCTTAAGATGGCAGCCATTGAGGGCGAGGTCACCTTCATCGGCATGGACGACACCATAGAGGTGTGGGCCTCCTCCAAGCTCAAGGAGCACCAGGAGTCGGAAGACTTCGCCGCCGAGATTGAGAAGGTGATGAACGAGAAACAATAAACGAAAATGTTTGAGATTTGAGGTTTGAGGTTTGAGGTTTATTTGCGAAGTCCCGATTGGGGATTAAAAGCGAACACGAATCTCACGAATAACACGAATTAACGAAAACGAAAACGGGTTAACGAAAACGATAACGATAAACGATAACATATGAGATTTGAGGTTTGAGATTTGAGATTTGAGGAGTTAGGAGTGAGCCTGCGGACAAATTCTCTAATTCTTGACAGAGATGTTCAAGAGTTCAAGATTCTTTAACCACGGATCTGGCGGATTGAACGGATAATCAAAATTCTCTAAATCTTGACAGGAAATAAACAGTGGACGGACGATATCACATACCGGTAATGCTCAGCGAATGCATCGATGCCCTCGACATCAAGGGGGGCGGCACCTGGGTGGACGTCACCTACGGCGGAGGAGGCCACAGCAGAGCAATACTGGAAACCATGGGGGGCAGCGGCCACCTCTACAGCTTTGACCAGGACGAGGATGCGCAGGCCAACCTGCCGGACAGCGCGAACTTCACACTGATCTACAGCAACTTCCGTTTCCTGAAAAACTGGATGCGCTACTACGGCATAAGCGAGATAAGCGGCCTGCTGGCTGACCTCGGTGTGTCAAGCCACCACTTCGACGAGGCTGAGCGCGGCTTCAGCTTCCGCGAGGACGGCCCCCTGGACATGAGGATGAACGCCAGAGCACGGCTCACCGCGGCTGACGTGGTCAACAACTACACGGCAGAGCAGCTCGCCAACGTGCTTTACCTATACGGCGAGCTGAGGCAGAGTCGCCAGATGGCTGCCGCCATAGTGAGAAGCCGCGAGAAGAGGCCCATAAGCACCACCATGCAACTGCTCAACGCCGTGGAGGGCTGCATCAGGAAGGCGCAGGAGAAGAAAGAACTGGCGCAGGTGTTTCAGGCTTTGCGCATAGAGGTAAACCACGAGATGGAAGCCCTGCAGGAGATGCTCTCGCAGGCCATCACACTGCTCAAGCCGGGCGGCAGGCTGGTGGTGATGACCTACCACTCGCTGGAAGACCGCATAGTGAAGAACTTCATACGGTCGGGCAACGCGGAGGGCAAAGTGGAGACCGACTTCTACGGCAACCGCCTCACTCCGCTCAGCGCAGTGAACAACAAGGTTATCACCCCGTCAGCCGAAGAGCAAGCCAACAATCCACGCAGCCGCAGCGCCAAACTGAGAATAGCGGAAAAATTTGAGGTTTGAAATTTGAAATTTGAAATTTAAGCCAAGTCCGGAGGTGAGAATTGAGAATTAACGAAAACCAAAACCAAAACCAAAACGATAACGAAAATCCGTTAAATCCGTGAGATCTGTGTTTTTTAACCACGGATTATTCGGATTGACACGGATAAGTTAACGAAAACGAAAACGAAAACGGGTTAAACATATCTCCTTGTAAAAATAAAATATAAAACATAGCGACATGAAAGACTACAATCAGATTGAAGAGTTGGTGGACAGGGCCATGCAACCTGAGGACGAGCTGCTGCCACTGATGATGCCTGAGGACACCATGCAGGTCTATACCGCTCCGGCAGAGCAGAAGCCCCAGCCCAAGGAGGCCGAGGAGGATGATGAGCTGGAGGGGAAAACCACCCGTCAGGTGCTTATGTCTGCCCTCACCGAGGATGAGGACGAGCATATCAGCTTCAGCCTGCCCAATGTGCTGAGGGGCGACATTCTCACCACCCGCTGGCTCAGGCAGCAGATATGGTGGCTGGTGATGGTGGTATGCATGGCTTTCTTCTATGTCAGCAACCGATACTACGCCCAGAAACAGATGATCAACAACAATCACCTGAAGGAAGAGCTCAAGGAGATGCACTACGATGCCATGGCCCGCTCGTCGCAACTGATGCGCAACAGCCGCCGCAGCATCATCGTTGACAAACTGATGAGCTCCAATAGCACGCTGGCAATGCCCGAAAGGCAGCCCGCCACCATTGAGTAGAGGTTTGAGCGGTTAGCGATTAGCGGTTAGCGATTAGCGCTCTCTCAACTATGCCGCTTCGCTCTCAGGCCCTCGCGATGCTTTCAGCATTCAACTCTCAACTCTCAACTGTCAACTGTCAACTCTCAGCGCATTAGATGAAAAACTTCCCTTACAAACCTGTCGTCAAGAAGTACATGCATATCGCCTGGTTTGGCGTACTTGTAGGCTTGCTTATCATTGTAAAAGCAGCCTACATTATGTTTGCGCAGAGGGAGTTTTGGGCTAACAAGGCCGAGGAATGCGTGATTGACAGCATACCCATCCAGGTCAACAGGGGCGACATCATATCTGCCGACGGGCAGCTGCTGGCTACCTATGTGCCGGAATACAAGCTCTACCTTGACTACAACATCTACGAACCCGACTCGGCGCGCCACGTCAAGCTGCAGCACCGCAAAGACTCCGTGCTGCTGAGCAAGATAGACAGCCTCAGCCAGGGACTCAGCCGCCTGCTGCCGGAGAAGAGCGCCCAGTGGTTCCACGACCGCATAATGGAGGGATTCACCAAGAAAAGCCGCCACTGGCTCATCTATCCCAAGCGCATCACCTACCTGGAATACAAGGAGGTGAAGCTGCTGCCCTTCCTGAAGGAGAGCCGCAACTTCTCCGGATTCCACACCGAGGTGTTCAACAAGATTGACAAGCCCTTCGGCTCGCTGGCAGCGCGTACGCTTGGCGACGTGGAGGGCAGCTCCGGCCGGGGCATTTCCGGACTGCAGAAACAGTTTGACTCGCTCCTGGCGGGTGAGCCGGGCTTGGCCCACAAGGTCAAGACGATGAACAAATACCTTCCCATCATCGACAAGAGGCCCATACCCGGAGCCAATATCTATACCACCATCGACGTCAACCTGCAGGACTTCTGCGAGAACGCCCTGGTGGAGAAGCTCAAGGAAATCGACGGAATGTACGGTGTGGCCATCCTGATGGAAACCAAGACGGGCGACGTCAAGGCGCTGGCCAACATGAAGCGAGGCGACGACGGAGTCTATCGCGACGTGCAGAACCTGGCGGTCAGCCAGCTGATGCAGCCGGGCTCCGTGTTCAAGACCATCTCGCTCACCGCCGCCATGGAGTCGGGCAGGATAAAGATTACCGACAGCGTGAACTGCTCATCAGGCAGTGTGACGGTGGGCGGCTACACCATCAAGGATGCCTCCCACAGGAGCGCCAAAGTCATCAAGGTGCCCGAGGTACTGGGCTACTCCTCCAACGTGGGAGTGATCAAGCTCATCACCAGAGCCTATGGAGGCAGCAAGGCCAGCGAGCAGCAGTTCTGCGACGACGTGATGAAGCTCGGCATCGCAGAGGACATGCAGCTCGACATCCCGGGCTATGAGCATGCCCGCATACCCAGCCCCAAGACCCTGGGCGAATACTGGTCGGCATCGTCAATGGCGTCCATGAGCATCGGCTACTCCACCATGGTGCCGCCCATCAGCCTCGCCGCCTTCTACAACGGCATTGCCAACGGCGGACGCATGATGAGACCGCGCATCGTGACGCATATCACCCGCAACGGCGAGGTGATAAAGGACATTCCGCCACGCGCCATCAAGGAGCACATGTGCAGCCCGCAGACCGTGAGCGACATCACCAAGTGTCTGCGTTGGGTGGTCAGCAACGGCCTGGGCGGCAAGGCCAGCTCGCCCTACTTCAGCGTGGCGGGCAAGACCGGCACTGCCCGTGTGCAGCAGGCAGGCCACATGGGAGAGTACCTCATCACCTTTGCCGGCTTCTTCCCCGTGGAGAAACCCAAGTACACCTGCGTAGTCTGCATGCGTAAGGCCGGCTCAGGCAGCGGTGGCGGCATGTGCGGCCCGGTATTCAAGCAGATAGCCGAATATGTGATGGCCCAGGGCAAGCATACCACCATACGCGACAATGTCGACACCCTCCACAGCATACCGCCGGCGCTGGATTTCACCAACCTGCTCTACACCAACCGCCTGCTGAGCAACTTCCATTTCGTGGTGCCGGGCTCATGGGCCAACGACACCAACCAGTATGCCCTGGGCAAGGTAAGCGTCAGCAACAAGCATGCCAAGGTGGAGGTGGAGCAGGTGGCAGATGACATCGTGCCGGACATGAGAGGCATGGGCCTGCGCGACGCCCTCTTCCTGCTGGAGAAGCGGCACCTCAAGGTCAAGGTAAGCGGCGTAGGCAAGGTGACCGCGCAAAGCCTGCCCGCCGGCAAGAAGATAAAAGCCAACGAAACGATAGTGCTGACCCTCGGCACTGCCAACATAGCAAAACCCCATATAAGCCATGAACCTCAAGCAACTGTTGAGCAAAGTGAAGCCCCTCAGGATAGTGGGCAGGCAAGACATTGACGTAACCGGAGTATGCATCGACTCGCGCAAGGTTGAGAGCGGCAACCTCTTCGTTGCCATCCGCGGCACACAGTCAGACGGCCATCTCTTCATCGACAAGGCCGTAGCAGCCGGCGCCACGGCCATTGCATGCCAGGCACTGCCTGAGCAACTGACCGAGGGAGTGAGCTACATAGTGCTGGAGGACTCAGAGGATGCCATAGGCAAGATTGCCACCCAGTTTTACGGCAACCCCACCGACAGGCTGAAGCTCATAGGGGTGACCGGCACCAACGGCAAGACAACTATTGCCACCCTCCTCTTCAATATGTTCCGGCACATGGGATTCAAGTGCGGCCTGTGCTCCACGGTATGCAACTATATTGAGGACACCCCCTACCCCACCAGCCAGACAACCCCCGACCCCATCACCCTCAATGCCCTGCTGGGCAAGATGGCCGATGAGGGCTGCCAGTATGCCTTCATGGAGTGCAGCAGCCATGCCATCCAGCAGAAGCGCATCGGCGGACTAAGGTTTGCGGGAGGTATATTTACCAACCTCACCCGCGACCACATGGACTACCATAAGACCTTCGAGAACTATCGCGATGCCAAGAAGGCATTCTTCGACATGCTCGACCAGCACGCTTTCGCCATCACCAATGCCGATGACAGAAACGGCTCCTTCATGGTGCAGTCCACCAAGGCCCAGGTCAAGACCTACTCCACCCAGAGAAGTGCCGACTTCCATGCCAAGATTATTGAGATGGGCTTCGAGGGTATGCAGCTCAGCATCAACGGTCAGGAGGTCCATGTGCCGCTGGTGGGCAAGTTTAACGTCTCCAACCTGCTGGCCATCTACGGCACAGCCGTCATGCTGGGCCGTGAGCCGCTGGAGGTGCTCACCGTGATGAGCAGCCTGCACTCCGTCAGCGGCCGCTTCGAGACAGTGCACTCCGCCAATGGGGTAACCGCCATTATCGACTATGCCCACACCCCCGATGCCCTTCAGAATGTGCTTGAGGCCATCCATGAGGTGCTGCGCGACAGAGGCGACATCATCACGGTATGCGGTGCCGGCGGCAACCGCGACAAGGGCAAGCGGCCCGAGATGGCCAAGATAGCCGCCCGGCTGAGCAGCAAGGTCATCATCACCAGTGATAATCCCCGCTTCGAGCAACCTCAGGACATCATCGATGACATGCTGGCAGGCATCAGCCCCGCCGACAAGCCGCGGACACTCAGCATAGTCGACCGCCGCGAGGCAATACGCACCGCCACACTCATTGCCAAGCCCGCCGACGTGATACTCATTGCCGGCAAAGGCCATGAAAACTATCAGGAAATCCAAGGCGTAAAACACCACTTCGACGACAAGGAAGTAGTAAGCGAAGCTTTCGGCATCTGAAATACTATTACATATAACATATAACATCTTAAATCCCCCATGCTATACTATCTTTTCCGTCTGTTTGAGAACCTGGGCATTCCCGGATCGGGAATGTGGTCATACATTTCCTTCCGCTCCCTGATGGCATTTATCTTTGCCCTGATTATCAGCGCATGGTTTGGCGAGCATTTCATCAAGTGGATGCGCGGCCATCACATCTCTGAGACTCAGCGCGACGTAAAGATTGACCCCTACGGAGTCAAGAAGCAAGGCGTGCCCTCCATGGGCGGCATAATCATCATCGTCTCCATCCTCATCCCCGTGCTGCTCTTCGGTCGACTTAGGAATATCTATCTCCTCCTCATGATAGCCACCACCCTGTGGCTGGGAGCCCTCGGATTTGCCGATGACTATATCAAGATTTTCCGCAAGAAGAAAGACGGCCTTCGCGGCAAGTTTAAGATTATCGGCCAGCTCAGCATAGGACTCATCGTAGGCCTTACCCTCTACCTCAGCCCCGATGCCGTCATCCGCCAGAATGTAGAGGTTATCAAGGACGGCCAGGTCACCAGCGTAGTCCACAAGAGCGACCCCGTCAAGTCGCCACAGACCACCATCCCCTTCTTCAAGAACAACAACCTCAACTATAGCGAGCTCATGTCATGGCTCGGCGACGATGCCAAGGAGGCAGCAGGCTGGGTGCTCTTCGTGCTCGTCACCACCCTCGTCGTTACCGCCGTCAGCAACGGCTGCAATCTCAACGACGGCATGGACGGCATGGCAGCAGGCAACTCAGCCATCATCGGCCTAGTGCTCGGCATACTGGCCTATGTGTCCAGCCACATTGAATATGCCGGCTACCTCAATATCATGTATGTTCCGGGCTCAGAGGAACTGGTAGTCTTCAGCAGCGCCTTCGTAGGAGCGCTGATAGGCTTCCTCTGGTACAACGCCTACCCTGCCCAGATCTTTATGGGCGACACCGGTAGCCTCTCCATAGGCGGCATCATCGCCGTCATGGCCGTCATCATACGCAAGGAGCTGCTCGTGCCCATCCTCTGCGGCGTATTCCTGGTAGAGAGTCTCAGCGTTATCCTGCAGGTGGAGTATTTCAAGCTCGGCAAGCGCAAAGGGCGCAGGCAGCGAGTCTTCAAGCGCACACCCATCCACGACAATTTCCGCGTCCTGCCCGAGCAAATCGACAGCGACAGCACCATCATCTTCCGCAACTGGCCGCGCAATGCCTTCCATGAAGCCAAAATCACCGTGCGCTTCTGGATTATCACCATCCTCCTGGCAGCAGCCACCATCATAACCCTCAAGATAAGGTAAAGCACTATGGCACAGAAAAGGTTAGTCATACTCGGCGGCGGCGAGAGCGGCATTGGCAGCGCACTGCTGGCTCAAGCCAAGGGCTACGATGTCTTCCTCTCCGACTCCGGCCTCATCAAGGAGCATTACCAGGCCATGCTTCGCGATGCCGGCGTGCCCTTTGAGCATAACGGCCACACCGAGGCCCTCATCCTCAATGCCGACGAAGTGATGAAGAGTCCCGGCATACCCGATGAATCGCCCATCGTTGCCCACATCATAGCCCATCGCATCCCCATCATCAGCGAGATTGAGTTTGCCTCACGCTTCACTCAGGCCCGCATGGTGTGCATCACCGGCTCCAACGGTAAGACCACTACCACCTCGCTCATCTACTATATCCTACGCAATGCCGGCCTCAACGTAGGCCTGGCGGGCAACATAGGGCGCAGCCTGGCGCTCCAGATTCTGGAGGATCCCAAGGACATATACGTCATCGAGCTCAGCAGCTTCCAGCTTGACAATATGTTCGACTTCCGCGCCAATGTCGCCGTGCTCATGAATATCACCCCCGACCATCTCGACCGCTACAATTTCAACATGCAGCACTACGTCGACTCCAAGATGCGCATCCTCCAGAACCAGACTCCATCCGATGCCTTCATCTACTGGGCACAGGATGAGCATATCCCTGCCGAGCTTGCACGCCGGGGACTTGCCGCCTCCGGCGGTACTGTCGACCAGATTCTCCCCCCCACCCCGTCGTCTATGCCGCCGCACGAGGGGCATCCAACCCTCTGCCCCTTCACCGACGCCGACTTCGCCACTCTCGGCCTCACCTTCTCGCAGATAGGCAACCACAACAAGCGCAACGCCCTGGCTGCCTACCATGCCGCCAAGGCGCTGGGCGTTGATGAGACAATCATACGCCAGAGCCTCCAGTCCTTCCCTGGGGTAGAGCACCGCCTGGAGCATGTGGCCGTGGCAGGAGGAGTAACCTATATCAACGATTCCAAGGCCACCAATGTCGATGCATGCTATGTGGCCATGCAGGCCGTTGAAGCACCCGTCATCCTCATCATCGGCGGCAAGGACAAGGGCAACGACTATACAGTGCTCCATGATATCGTGCGCCAAAAATGCCGCGGTCTGGTCTATCTCGGAGCCGACAATGCCAAACTCCATGCCTCCTTCGACCACCTCGGTCTCCCCGTAGCCGACACCCACAGCATGGCCGACTGCGTCAGGGCATGCCATGACATGGCCCACCCCGGCGACACCGTGCTCCTCAGCCCCTGCTGCGCCAGCTTCGACCTCTTCCACAACATGGAGGACCGCGGCGAGCAGTTCAAGCAGCAGGTGGTCTCCCTTCCCAACCCCTAAGTACCACAATCCGACAGCGCAAGAAATGTCACATCCCACAAAAATACCCTTCCTCCTCCCCCCCCTGGAGGATAAGAGGGGCTCTCTCTAACTCTCCTTCCTTCCCATGACCATCCCCAACGACAAGGCATCCCTCCGTAAGATATTCACCCTGCAAGGCGACAAGACCCTGTGGGCAATATTCTTCATCCTTGTGGCCATCTCCCTCATCGAGGTGTACAGTGCCGCGAGCACTCTCACCTTCTCCAGTGGCAATATCTTCAAGCCCATCCTGGGCCACGCCGTCAACCTCCTCGTCGGCTTCGTTTGCGTGTGGGTATTCCACAATATCCCCTGCGGATGGTTCAAATTCTGGCTGCCAGCCTGGGTAGTGTTCGTGGCCCTGCTCATCTTCCTGCCCCTTTTCGGCACCAAGGTCAACGACGGAGCACGCTGGATTGACATCCTGGGCATACGCTTCCAGCCGTCTGAGTTTGCCAAAGGCTCACTCATCGTCATCGTCGCCTTCTTCCTCTCCGCCTATCAGACCAAGAAAGGCGCCGACCGCCATGCCTTCAAGTATATACTCTTATTTACAGGCATCACCTGCTTCTTTATATTCCTCGAGAATTTCTCAACCGCAGCCATTCTATTCTTAGTCGTGGTACTGATGATGTATTTCGGCCGCGTACCCCTAAAGCAGTTAGGCACCCTCATGCTCTGGCTCATAGGCCTTGGCATAGGTGTCATCCTCCTGGCCAAGGTCCTCTCCGCCGATGCCATAGTCGAGAAGGTGCCCATGCTACACCGCCTCACCAACTTCACCGCGCGCATCGACCGATTCCTAGGCAAGGATGACCAGGCCGCTTCCGACAGCACCCGTCAGCTCAACGCCAAGGACTTCGACATTCAAAAGGAGCCCCAGGTGGGCCATGCCCATATAGCCATAGCCAAGAGCAACATCTTCGGCTGCGGCCCCGGCAACTCCAGGGAGCGCGATTTCCTGCCCCAGGCATACTCAGACTTCATCTTTGCCATAATCATCGAAGAGTTGGGGCTGATAGGCGGATTCGTCATCATCATGCTCTATATCATCCTCCTCTTCCGCGCCAGCCGAATAGCCAGCCGGTGCGAGCGCAGCTTCCCCGCCTTCCTCATACTCGGCCTCACCATGCTCATAGTCGTGCAGGCTGCCGTCAATATGAGCGTAGCCGTAGGCCTGGTGCCGGTAACCGGACAGCCTCTGCCCCTCATCTCGCGAGGCGGCAGCTCCATCATGGTCACATCCATCTACTTCGGCATGATGATATCCATCAGCCGCTTCGCCCGCAAGCGCCAGGACGTGGCATCCACTGACCCCGCCCCCGCCGAGGCAACCGCCGAGTCAGCACCCGCTGAGCCAGCCCCGGCCGCTGATACCTCCGAATCATAGTGCACGACCTCTGCTGTGCTGCACAGACAAACCTCAAGACTCAAACCTCAAAGCATGAAGCACCTCGCCCTACTCCTCGCCCTGCTGACAGTCCTTCCCCTCAGCGCCAAGAAAGACAAGTCCATCACCGTTGACATGCTCACCTCCAAGGGCCGCATAGTCCTCCGCCTCTACAATGAGACCCCGCAACATCGCGACAACTTCGTCAAGCTTGTCAAGGAAGGCTACTTCAACGACCTCCTTTTCCATCGCGTCATCGAAGACTTCATGATACAGGGCGGCGACCCCGACAGCCGAGATGCTGCCCCAGGAGCCCTGCTCGGCGAGGGAGGCCCCACCTACACTCTGCCCGCCGAGATATGCTTTCCCACACTCCATCATAAGCGCGGCGCACTCGCTGCAGCGCGTGAAGGCGACCAGACCAATCCTGAGCGGCGCAGCAGTGGCAGTCAGTTCTACATCGTATGGGGCAAAACCTTCACCCGTGAGGAGATAGACAAGATAGCCTCCCATGTAGAGCGCACCACAGGCTGCGTCATGTCAGAGGAACTCAAGAAATATTATATGCACCACGGCGGCACGCCCCACCTGGACGGTGCCTACACCGTCTTCGGCGAAGTCATCAAGGGCATTGAGGTAGTCAACGCCATACAGCAAGTCGCCACCGACCGCAACGACCGCCCCCTGGAGGACATCAAGATTCTCAGCGTCAAAGTCAAGTAGCGACAAGCACGACGTGGCAACAAAACGAATATTTTTTTTCATGAAGGCAAGTTCGAGAGCGAAGCGGCAATGCCGAAGGCATCGCGAAGGCTCTGTCAGTGGTCGGCGAAGCCGGGCTGACAAAAAAAGAGCCTGAGAGCGAAGCGGCAACTATCAACTATCAATTATCAACTAGTTCGTGTTCCTCTCCTCTCCTGCAATAGTGCTTAGCAAGGTGCGCCACACCGACAGCACCCAGATCCTCACCCTCTACACACAGGCAGAGGGCAGCATCCCCTTCGCTGTCAGGGGCACCAAGTCCAAGCCCCAAGCCGCCAATCTCCAGCCCCTCACCCCCCTCACCATCGAGTGGGACCACCATCCCTCTCGCACCTTGCAGCACCTCAAGAGCGTCAGCCTCCTCAGCCCCCTCACCAGCCTCACCAGCCATCCCCATAAGGCCGCCGTCGCCTCTCTCCTTGGCGAAGCCCTCCATCACGCCTTGCGCCAGGAGCGCCATGGCGACATCTTTCCATTCCGTCTCAGCAGCCTGCAGTGGCTTGACGCCGCCTCTGAACCCTTCGACAATTTCCATCTCATCTTCCTCATGCGTCTGGCCGGCCATCTCGGCATAGAGCCCAACCTGGAGGATGCCGCACGCAGTCCCTTCTTCGACATGATCAATGCCGAGTGCACACCCGTGCAGCCTCAGCACAGCTACTATCTCCCCCACTCCGACCTGCGCCTCGCCCCGCTGATGCTCAACCTCGGCTATGCCAACATGCACCGCATCTCCTTCACCCCCTCGGAGCGCCACCGCGCCCTGCGTGCCATCCTCGCCTATTACCGCATCCATATACCCGGCTTCCCCCAGCTCCGCTCCCCCGAGATGCTCAAGGATATGCTCTGACAGTCTTCCCCTTTATTAGTAATTTTCCACCAGCACGACTCAATGCCTATCTGAACAATCAGAATACTCGGAATAATCAGAGTAATCAGAATAATCAGAGCTCAACTGGCAATCAGGAGGACGCGCAGAGGTAAACTAACGCGAACCCTAGAGAAACTAACGTGGACTTAAAAAAATCTAACGGCGACCTTAGAATTTTTAACGCCGAGATAAAATCGGGAAACGTGGACTTAAGATTGACTAATGTGGACGAAACATAATCTGGTACGGGTAAAACGGCTCCTAAAATTGAGGCCACACAACACTATTGCGAGGGGATGGAAAATAATCGCGAGGAGAGGGTCCGGCTCGGCGCGATTAGATTTCGGCTCGGCGCGATTAGATTTCGGCTCGGCGCGATTAGATTTCGGCTCCTCGCGATTATATTTGCCGCCTAGGCTCCAAGTTTTCCTTATGTCGGCCAGCGCAACCATTAATCGTTATTGCGGCATTGTTGTATTGGGTATGCGCAGATACAGGCTATCCTTTTTTGCACCTTCTCACTGCCTCGCACGGAAATATGGCAAAAAAAGACAAATTAACATGCATATCATCGGTGTCTCATGATATATTTCGTAACTTTGCATCGAAAAGTCCAATTGTATGTAAATACAAAAGGCCAATGCCATGAAACTCATAACCGTAAAAGAGCCTATCTTTGCTAACGAAAGCAATCCGCACGACACCGCGGGCTGTGCCATGGTGACTGCCGTCTTGCTCTGCGCTTTCGGAATCGTAGGGTTGGGATACAAGTGGCCTTTAGGGACATGCATAATGCTTTTTGGGTGTGCAGTATTATTTTTCGCAGTTGCAATAAACGATAGCAAAAAAGAAGCACATAACTATTTCTTATCTAAACGGAACACTTACCACTATACCTACAGCAAATATTTTGCCAACCAAGAAGACACTTCGCCCTCTGGCAAAGAAACGACATACATTCCCATAGAGCGTGAAACCTATGATGACTGGCTCTACCGAGCGAAAAAGCTCAACACTTTCCTACAGGTGTTGCGCACGGACCAAGAGTTTCTGGACATTCTCTCCAAGCAATACAATGTAGCTGATGCGGATTTAGATTCCGATGATAAGTTTCTCTTAATAGCCATCTATGACATCTATATGTGCATAGACGGCCTGGGGTACTATGCAGAGGGTGAATCGTGCGAGGCAATCCTATTCTACGGTATGACCAAGATGATCGTCTCTGGTGAGGCCGTACCTCCCGCAAAGGACACACTGTTAGAAGAAACCGGACATCTCATCAAGTCTGCCCTTCAGTTGAAGGGTCAGTTACCCAATGACTATTATTTTGCCCTAGGCCGCACCTTGGCCGTGTACGACAAAGATAAGCTCGATTGCTACCAGACTCTGCTCTATGAGTTTGCTCACGGCATGGCCAAGGCCGATGGCGGAGTCAGCAGCATGGAAATGAAGTTCCTGAATCGAATCAAAGCACCTGATAGCCAAGCAAAAGAAAACGCCGGAAGTACTGTAGCTAAGGTCTATGCCAAACCCGAAGAAGAGGATTGTAAGCAGACCAGCGAAGCCGACACTGCAAGGAAAGACAAGACGCCCGACAACCGACAAGCAAACGGCAAGCCAAAGAAGAAACAGAAGCCACGCGCAGTCAAGAAGTTAGATGCACTTGTAGGACTTGCCTCAGTGAAGAAAGATATAACCAAGCTGTCAAACTTCATCAGGATAAACACTATAAGGAAGGAACACGGACTTGCCGGTTCGTCGATATCATACCACTGCGTGTTTACAGGCAATCCCGGCACTGGCAAGACGACCGTGGCACGCATCATTGCAGGCATATACCGTGAACTGGGCGTATTGTCAAAGGGGCATCTTGTAGAAACCGACCGCTCTGGCCTCGTTGCCGAGTATGTCGGCCAAACCGCCGTCAAAACCAACAAGGTCATAGACTCTGCTCTCGATGGTATTCTCTTTATAGACGAAGCCTACTCACTGGCAACTGGCGGCACGAACGACTATGGCCTAGAGGCTATCGCCACACTGCTCAAGCGCATGGAGGATGACCGCGACCGCTTAGTGGTGATACTGGCAGGATATGGTAATGAGATGAATACATTCATCAACTCCAACCCTGGGTTGGCCTCACGCTTTAATCGCTACATCCATTTCCCGGACTACGATGCAGAAGAACTTTACGAGATATTTAGGCGCAATGTTCAGAAACATGAATACAGGCTCAGCCCTGAGGCCGAAATAAAATTGAAGTCACTGCTTGCCGACGCTGTTGCACACAAAGACAAAAACTTCGGCAATGCACGCTTTGTGAGAAACCTTTTTGAGAAGACGCTGGAAAATCAAGCCAGCCGCCTATCCGCCGTTGCAAACCTGAGCAAGGACGCCCTGATGATGATTACCGCCGAAGACATCCTGCCAGTCACTTAGTACTGTAATAGTTAGCAACAGGCCCTAAAAAGAGACTATGCACAAAAATATTGCCCAAAATCTTTGCCGTTATCAAAAAAAGCAGTAATTTCGCGGCGCAAAATCCGAGAGAGTATCCTCCCGGGGATGTGGATGGCCCGTTCGTCTATCGGCTAGGACGAGAGATTTTCATTCTCTAAAGAGGAGTTCGACTCTCCTACGGGCTACAGGAAAAGAATTAAACAGTTACAGAATTAAAACGTTAAAGAATTAAAGATGGCAAACCACAAATCTTGCTTGAAGAGACTGCGCCAGACCAAGACCCGCACCGAGCACAACCGCTACTACGCTAAGACTATGCGCAACGCCGTACGCAAGCTGCGCTCCACCACTGACAAGGACGAGGCCGCCAAGCTGCTGCCCACCGTGCAGAAGATGCTCGACAAACTGGCTAAGACCAACATCATCCACGCCAACAAGGCTTCTAACCTGAAGTCCAGTCTGGCACTCCATGTAAAGGCCCTGGCATAACAGCGCTAAAAGACTCGCGGTCCAACAATATAACCACGGACTTGTTATAAGACGGACAACGGACAACAATGATACCAAAGAACACATTGTTGTCCGTAGTCCGCTTTCTATTGCATAAAAGCTTACTACCATGACTGACTCAATGAAGATTACCAACATCCATGATGTGGTAGTGCTGTTTGCCGGTGACTCCGGCGATGGTATGCAGCTGGCCGGCAACATCTTCTCTACCGTATCCGCCACGGCCGGCAACAGCATCAGCACCTTCCCCGACTATCCCGCCGACATACGCGCCCCGCAAGGCAGCCTGACCGGCGTGAGCGGATTTCAAGTGCACATAGGCGCCGAGCAGGTGTACACCCCGGGCGACAAGTGCGACGTGCTGGTGGCCATGAACGCCGCCGCACTGAAGGTGGACTACCCCCACGCCAAGCCTGACGCTACCATCATCATCGACACTGACTCCTTCCAGGCTGCCGACCTCAAGAAGGCCGACTTCAAGACCGCCGACTACCTCGGCGAGATGGGCATAGACCCCGACAGGGTGATTGCCTGCCGGCTGACTCAGATGGTGAAGGACGCGCTGGCCGACAGCGGCATGGACAACAAGGCGGTGATGAAGTGCCGCAACATGTTTGCCCTGGGACTGGTGTGCTGGCTCTTTGATCGCGACCTGAGCATCGCCTTCAACTACCTCAAGGAGAAATTTGCCAAGAAACCGGAGATTGCAGAAGCCAACATCAAGGTGGTGCAGGCAGGCTACGACTACGGCCACAACACCCACAGCTCTGCCAACAACGTTCACCGCATTGAGTCGAAGCACAAGGTGCCCGGACGATACATGGACATCACCGGCAACAAGGCCACTGCCTACGGCCTCATTGCCGCCGCCGAGAAGGCCGGCCTCAAGCTGTACCTGGGCTCCTACCCCATCACCCCCGCCACCGACATACTGCACGAGCTCAGCAAGCATAAGTCGCTGGGAGTGACCACGGTGCAGTGTGAAGACGAGATAGCAGGCTGCGCATCAGCCGTGGGCGCCTCCTTCGCAGGAGCGATGGCCGTCACCTCCACATCGGGACCGGGCATATGCCTCAAGTCGGAGGCCATGAACCTGGCCGTGATTATGGAGCTGCCGCTGGTGGTGATCGACGTGCAGCGCGGAGGCCCCGCCACCGGACTGCCCACCAAGTCGGAGCAGACCGACCTGCTGCAGGTGCTCTTCGGCCGCAACGGCGAGAGCCCCATGCCGGTGATTGCCGCCACATCGCCCACCGACTGCTTTGACGCCGCCTACAGCGCATGCAAGATGGCACTGGAGCACATGACTCCCGTGGTGCTGATGACTGACGCATATATCGCCAACGGCAGCGGAGCATTCCGCCTGCCCGAGCTGGACAAATATCCCGCCATCAAGCCGCCCTACGTGCCTGAGAAGCTGAAGGGCAGCTGGACTCCCTACCAGCGCAACGCCGACGGCGTGCGCTACTGGGCCGTGCCCGGCCGTGAGGGCTTTGAGCATATCCTCGGCGGACTGGAGAAGGATGACAAGACGGGCGCCATCTCCACCAACCCGGAGAACCACGACCTGATGACCCGCCTGCGCCAGCAGAAGATTGACAACATACAGGTGCCCGACCTGGAGGTGCTGGGCGACAAGGACGACGCCGAGCTGCTCATAGTAGGCTTCGGCGGCACCTACGGCCATCTGCATGCCGCCATGGACGAACTGCGCGCCGAAGGCCGCAAGGTGGCCCTGGCCCACTTCAAGTATATCAGCCCGCTGCCCAAGAACACTGCCGACGTGCTCACAAAGTATAATAAGGTAGTGGTAGCCGAACAGAACATGGGCCAGTTTGCCGCTTACCTCCGCATGAAAATCGACGGCTTCGTGCCCCACCAGTTCAATGAGGTGAAGGGCCAGCCCTTCGTGGTAGAAGAGCTGAAGGAGGCCTTCCGCAACATCCTAGCATAGGCTAGTCATTGCACCAACAACTGCTAGCTGAACATAGAACTACGAATTACACGAATTTAACGAATTTAATCTGTGATGATTAACGGACAATTCCTGCTGATTTTGTAGCTGAACAGAACTACGAATTACACGAATTTCCCCAAGCCTATTAGATACCACGGAATAATTCGTATAATTCGTAGTTGGATGACAATCTATACAAAACTCGCACAACACGCTATCAGCAATTCGTATAATTCGTGAAATTCGTAGTTCACAATATCATCAACCGACAATAAAACAAATCATTGTGATGGAATACAAGAATACCGATTTCAAGAAAGGTCAGCCCCGTTGGTGCCCTGGTTGCGGCGACCACTTCTTCCTTGCATCGCTACACAAGGCGTTGGCTGAGATAGGCATAGCCCCTAACGATACGGCTGTAATCTCCGGCATAGGCTGCTCCAGCCGACTGCCCCACTATATGGCCACATACGGCATGAACACCATTCACGGCCGTGCTGCCGCCATAGCCACCGGATGCAAGGTGGCCAACCCCCAGCTGGAGGTATGGCAGGTGAGCGGCGACGGCGACGGACTGGCCATAGGCGGCAACCACTTTATCCACGCCAACAGACGCAATATCAACATCAATATCATCCTGCTCAACAACCGCATCTACGGCCTGACCAAGGGACAGTACTCCCCCACCTCGCCGCGCGGATTTGTGAGCAAGTCGAGCCCCTACGGCACCGTGGAGGACCCCTTCCGCCCCGCTGAGCTTTGCTTCGGCGCCCGCGGCCACTTCTTTGCTCGCGCCGTGGCCACCGACGCCGCCGGCACCGTGGAGGTTCTGAAGGCCGCCCAGAGGCATAAAGGCACCGCCGTATGTGAGATACTGCAGAACTGCGTCATCTTCAACAACGGCACCCACGACTCCGTCTATACCAAGGAGGGACGCGCCAAAAACGCTATCTACGTGGAGCACGGCAAGCCCCTGATCTTCGGCGAAAACAATGAGTTTGGACTGATTCAGGAGGGATTCGGCCTCAAGGTGGTCAGACTGGGCGAAAACGGCATTACCGAAAAGGACATCCTCGTCCACGACGCCCACTGCCAGGACAACACCCTGCAACTTAAACTGGCCATGATGGAAGGCCCCGACTTCCCCATTGCCCTCGGAGTGATACGCGACGTGGAAGCCCCCACCTACGACGACAGCGTGACAGCACAGATTGAGGAGGTAAAGAACAAGAAGCCTTACCACTCTTTTGCCGAACTGCTGGAGACCAACGACATCTGGACGATAGAGTAAATCCTACTCCACCCGTCCATGGCGGCTGCATGACGAATTCCGCCACGGACAGCCATAAAAACAAGGCCCGCAACTGATGATTGCGGGCTTTTTCTGTGCACAAAAAAAAGAAAGTTAGCCTTTGGAGGAAAAAACTACGTTTTTTCGCGTAGAAAATTATGTTGTTTCACAAAAAATTCGTAATTTTGTACAGATATAAAAACTTACGTATTTTTATGGATGAACTAAAGACACCAAACACTAACTATTCCGCGTCAAACATTCAAGTATTAGAGGGTCTGGAGGCCGTGCGCAAGCGCCCTGCCATGTACATAGGCGACATCAGCGAAAAGGGACTGCACCACCTCGTTTATGAAACGGTTGACAACTCCATCGATGAGGCCCTGGCAGGCTATTGCACCCACATTGAGGTAACTATCTGCGAAGATAACTCCATCATTGTGCAGGACAACGGACGCGGAATCCCAGTAGACATCCACGAGAAAGAGGGCGTGAGCGCCCTGCAGGTGGTGATGACCGTGCTCCATGCCGGCGGCAAGTTTGACAAAGGCAGCTACAAGGTGAGCGGCGGTCTCCACGGTGTAGGCGTCAGCTGCGTCAACGCACTCTCAAGCCACATGATATCGCAGGTATTCCGCGACGGCAAGATTTATCAGCAAGAATAACGATGTGAAGGTAGTGGGCGAGACTACACTGCGCGGCACACGTCAGCAGTTCTGGCCCGACGACTCCATCTTCATCACCACGGAGTATAACTACAATACCCTGGCCGACCGTATGCGAGAGCTCGCATTCCTCAACGCAGGCCTCACCATCAAGCTCACCGACCTCCGCGAAAAAGACGAGGATGGCAATCCTCGCAGCGAGACATTCTACAGCGAGCTGGGCCTGCGCGAGTTTGTGCGCTACCAAGACTCCATGCGCACACCGCTCATTCCCGACGTGATATACATCAAGACCGAGAAGGAAGGCATCCCCATCGAGATTGCCTTCGTGTATAACACCGGTTTCAGCGAGAACCTCCACAGCTACGTCAACAACATCAACACCATTGAGGGCGGCACACACCTGGCAGGCTTCCGCGCGGCGCTAACCCGAGTGCTCAAGAAGTATGCAGAGGAGACAGCCGCAAAACAGATTGAGAAAGCCAAGATAGAAATATCCGGCGAAGACTTCCGCGAGGGCCTCACCGCAGTAATAAGCATCAAGGTGGCCGAGCCCCAGTTTGAGGGACAGACCAAGACCAAGCTCGGCAACTCGGAGGTTATGGGAGCCGTCAATCAGGCCGTGGGCGAAGCCCTCACCAACTACCTGGAGGAGCATCCCAAGGAGGCAAAGATAATCGTGGACAAGGTGATACTGGCCGCCACCGCACGAATTGCAGCCCGCAAGGCCCGCGAGACAGTGCAGCGCAAAAACCCCATGTCGGGCGGCGGACTACCCGGCAAGCTGGCCGACTGCTCAAGCAAGGATCCCGTAGAGAGTGAGATATTCCTGGTGGAGGGTGACTCCGCAGGCGGATCTGCCAAGCAGGGACGATCACGCAGATTCCAGGCCATACTGCCCCTGCGCGGTAAGATCCTCAACGTGGAGCGCCAACAGTGGCACAAGGCCTTTGAGAGCGAAGAGGTAAACAACATCATTCAGGCCCTGGGCGTACGCTTCGGAGTGGACTCAGAAGACAGCAAGCAGGTAAACCTTGAAAAGCTGCGCTACCATAAGGTGATACTCATGACCGATGCCGATGTGGACGGACGTCATATCAACACACTGATCCTCACCCTCTTCTTCCGCTATATGCCCAGCTTGATAGAGCACGGCTATGTCTATCTGGCCACCCCGCCGCTCTACCGCTGCAAGATAGGCAAGAACGAGGAGTACTGCTACAACGACAATCAGCGCCTCGACTTCATGCGCCGCTTCAACAACGGTTCGGAGAAGGGCGTTACCACACAGCGATACAAAGGTCTTGGCGAGATGAATGCCGAGCAGCTTTGGGAAACCACCATGAATCCGGAGAGCCGCCTTCTGAAGCGCGTCACCCTAGAGAACGCCGCCGAAGCAGACCACACATTCTCCATGCTCATGGGTGATGATGTTGACCAGCGTCGCGAGTTTATTGAGCGCAACGCCAACACGGCAAACATTGACGCATAATCTCTACCACACCATAGCAGAACGGCTGGCCGCTGGCTTCGGCAATGATGAGGCACAGGCCATGACCAGAATACTAATAGAAGATTTACTGCACCTGTCCCTCCCGCACGTAATGGCTGGCCTAGCCCCGCCCCTCAGCGTGCAGGAGGGACAATTGGTTGAGCAAGCCATAGACCGGCTGCTCAGCAATGAACCCATACAATACGTGATAGGCCGCACCGTCTTCCACGGCCACACCTTCATGGTCAATCCCTCCGTGCTGATTCCACGCCCTGAGACAGAGCAGCTGGTAGATATGGCCATAGGCCTGCCCAACCTGCCTGAGCAAGTGAGCGTAATGGACGCATGCACCGGAAGCGGATGCATAGCCATATCAATCAAGAAAGAGCGGCCCCAATGGACGGTGACGGCATGTGACATCTCCACAGAAGCACTGCAGACGGCAAGGGAAAACGCCAAAGCAAATGTTGCCGAGACGAACTTCATGCATACCAACGTGCTGTCGGATGATTTGCCCGCGGGCCCCTTCGACATAATGGTGAGCAATCCGCCGTACATAATGGACAAGGAAAAATCCTCGATGGAACCGCATATTTTGGAGAGGGAGCCTCACCTGGCACTCTTCGTAACAGATAAGGAGCCGCTCATCTTCTACCGCGCCCTGGCTCAGTGGGGGCTGAAGAGCCTCCGCACCGGCGGCTGGATGCTGACAGAAATTAACCCCCTGCTGAGCACAGAGACAGCCGGACTTTTTGCCGCCCATGGCTATACCGACTGCGAAATCATAACCGACATGTTCGGAATGGAAAGATTCATCAGGTGTAAGCTCCTGCGCTAATCCTCACGACAAAAAACCATCACTACCATGCCAAAGACCAACAAGGTACCGACTGAGGCGGAGCTCTACGCCCGCTTTTCGCGGCAGTGTGCCATGACCGAGTATGCCCCGGCAGACATCAAGCAGAAAGTTTTCAGGGCAGGCTTAGACAACGGAGCGGCAGAGCGCATTGTC
The DNA here is from genome assembly GCA_902792555.1 of uncultured Bacteroidales bacterium. Taxonomy (GTDB): domain Bacteria; phylum Bacteroidota; class Bacteroidia; order Bacteroidales; family Bacteroidaceae; genus UBA6382. Next base: position 34,270 of record CADAZW010000008.1, read on the forward strand.
GACAAACTGACAGATGAAGGCTTTATCAACGAAGAGAGATATACTCGCGCCTTCATCCATGATAAATTTGAACTTAGCCACTGGGGACGCAAAAAGATTGAGGCAGCTCTCTCGCAAAAGGGAATACGAGGAGCTAACGTGCAGAAACCACTGGGGACTATCGATGAGAATAAATACAAGGCAGTGCTTGCCGACCTGATAAAGACTAAAAACAAATCCATCAGCACCGACAACAATCAAGAGCGCTTCCAAAAACTGCTGACCTTTGCTGCCAACCGAGGCTTTGGGCTCAACATCGCCTACGATGTACTCGAAAAAATGATACGCAACGGAAACTAATTCGCTAATTGCTTATGACCATCCTGTTCATCTGGTCATAAGTGATATGATACCGCTCGAGCGGACGGCCTGTCTCGCCGTCCACCACTATTCCCTGACCATTAAGATTATATTTGCGCTTGCAGCGCGAGCAATAAGCAAAACCGCCTTCCTGCAAAGTGAGGTTGCGGTTAATGGCATCGTTATGATGACAATTTGAACAGACGAGGTCAAAGCAAACTAAGCCAAGCCAATCTGCATTCATCTCAGGCACATTAGCCATGCCGACAATAAACCCGCCAAGGCAGGTAAACCGCTGATAGACAGCCGAGGCAGTAACATCAACCTCCTGCGAAAGAGTGAGAGACTGGAAGACCAACCGTTTTTGGGTAGTAAGAGTGATAGTGCAGAATTCGCCAGGTCCGGTGAGCGCATTCTTCAGCGGAGTGGTGGTCATCACGCGATCATAAGTGAAACTCGCCTTGTATCTGCTATAGGCGGTGTAGGAATCATCGCTACTGCACGCACCGAGCAAGAGCATGGCTACCGCCAAGAGTATCATCTTGTGCCTCATAACGCTCTTATCCCTTAATCAGTTTCTGCTCAGCAGCAATAGTATCGGCAAAACCAAAGCCGCCTATCACCTCATCCATCAGCGCTGCCACCTCCCGATTACAAAGATTGCCTATGGAGCCTTCGTGGGTATGATGTATTTCCTTGTCTGGCACAAAATTGCCAGCCTCAATCTCAAGACCCACCTGCTTATAAGCATCGCGGAAAGGAATGCCATCCACAACACGGCGGTTGACCTCCTCCACGCTAAACATTGCATCGTAACGAGAATCGTTGAGTATATGCTCATTCACCTCCATGCGCTCTACGATATAGGTAGCCATATCAAGGCAGTCCCCTATTTCGTCGAAGGCCGGCACAAAGAGTTCCTTGATTACTTGCAAGTCACGGAAATAACCACTGGGCAGATTGTTCATTATCAGTAGGATCTGTGTAGGCAAGCCTTGCAGCTTGTTGCACTTGGCGCGCATCACCTCGAAAACATCGGGATTCTTCTTGTGCGGCATGATAGAGGAACCGGTCGTGCATTCTGCAGGCAGTCGCACAAATCCGAAATTCTGTGAATTAAACAGGCAAGCATCATACGCCATCTTAGCCAGTGTTCCAGCCACTCCTGCAAGGGCTGAGGCCACATTGCGCTCCGTCTTGCCACGTCCCATCTGTGCATAGACCACATTATAATTCATAGAGGCAAATCCCAGCAGCTTAGTGGTCATAGTCCTGTTGAGAGGAAAAGATGAGCCGTATCCTGCGGCGGAGCCGAGAGGATTGCGATTGGCCATCTTATAGGCTGCCTGCAGAAACAGCATATCATCCACCAAACTCTCGGCATAGGCACCAAACCAAAGGCCGAAACTACTGGGCATAGCCACCTGCAGATGAGTATAGCCAGGCATGAGCACATCATGGTAGCGTTCACTCTGTTTCTGCAATTCGTCGAAGAGCGTCTTAACCTTTTCGGCAATACGCATCAGCCTATCACGCGTAAACAGTTTCAGGTCAACCAAAACTTGATCATTGCGCGAGCGGCCAGAGTGAATTTTCTTACCAATGTCGCCAAGGGCACGGGTAAGCATCAGTTCCACCTGAGAGTGCACGTCCTCCACGTCCTCCTCGATATGGAAGTCACCACGCTCTGCAAGCTGATAAATTTTCCTCATTTCATCGAGGAGTTTGGCCAGTTCGTCCTTACTCAGAAGGCCTATGCTCTCCAGCATGATGATATGAGCCATCGAGCCCATCACATCATACTTAGCAAGAAAGAGGTCAAGCTCCCTATCCCTGCCTACAGTGAAGCGGTCAATCTCTTTGTTGACCTCAACACTCTTCTCCCAAAGCTTGTTTGCCATCGTTATTGTCGTTATAATCTATTCTAGCCAGCATCTCTGCAATGCCGTCAGCAGCTTGTTGAAGAGGCTTGCTCACCATCTGGCGGATAAAGAAATTAAGTTCTGCCCTCAGGGTTACGCGAATGGCAGAAGCATCGTCGCCGTTAGGCACCACCTGTATCCACAAATTGAGAGGTATGGGTGAACCCTGTCCCTCCATCTTCACACACTTGGGCTCCTCGCGCTCAACAACCTTGAGGCAGATGTCGCCCACTGGGCTGCCGCCAAAGGTGATGGTGTCAGTATCAAAACTTACGTTATCAAGATACTGCGCCATCTTGTCCACTTTATCCTGTCCCATCTGCTCGGCAATGCGGGCCTGTGCATCGGGATTAGCCATCCGTTCCTTAAGTACCTGCAAGTTGCTGAGGTCGGAAATCTTGCTGTACACTGCCTCCTGAGAAGCCTGCACCTGCTTTATTTTGCTTACAAAATCACTCATGTCTTTATTGGTTGTTCTTAATTATTGATGCTATAAGAGAGAATTGATAAACGGCAGGTATCTCTACGCATTGTCAAACTTACTTTCCAAACGCAGAACGATACTTATCTCTCAAGCGCCATATCTTTTTGAGATTTGCGGTATCGCCAGTAATGATGGCATCTGACTTTGCAACCTCCTCTATAATTTTTGTTTGCAACTCCAATTCCACAAAAAGTTCCTTCTGTCTGACTGTGTCAAGATTGGCCAATGCTTGCAGTGCTTCATTGACCGTTGCTTCATAATCATCTATAGACAAGATGCTATTCTTATAATCTCCACACGATACAAAAAGGACAGCAAATACACATACAAATATCAATGCTATCTTCTTCATATACACAAAGATGTTTTAACCACTAATATCTCTACTACTTAATGCCACCGGCCATCCAGTTTGCAGGATCCTTGCGCCACTCGTTGAGGGTAGGCTGCTGATCGGCAGTAATATAGCCACTTTCGATGGCCACCTTGACCACAGCCTCATAGTTGGTCAGCGTCACCAGCTTGACACCGGCTTCCCTGAACGCGGCCTCAGCCACGGGAAAACCATAGGTGTAGGCGGCTACCATGCCTACCACCTCAAAGCCTGCGGCCCTCAGTGCCTCCACGGCCTTAAGGCTGCTACCGCCAGTAGAGATGAGGTCTGATCCTTGGCCTTGCTGCGCACATAGCAGAAAGGCAGCTCCATGGCGTCGGCCACCAAGGCCCCCTGCGCAATAGCGCCCGTGGCAACGCCGGCCACAGCGTCGGCCCCGGCAAAAAACTCTTTCACAAGCACCACCAAATTGTCCTTCACGAATGTGCGCAACTCAGGGTACGACAGCGTCTTGCGGTTGTCGCAGTAGAAAGGCGACTTCCAGCCGCTCGCCCAGGTGAAGGGCGCGTCCGGCTGCACCTTGACAGCCTGAACCTCAAGCAGGCGGGACGCAAATTCAGTCTCTACGTTTTTCATATTTATATTTTTTTCAAGAGTCAAGAGTCTAGAGGTTTTTCCTCTTCGGTGTCTTCCCACGGGAAGCTCTCGTAGCGATGGGAGAACTGGCCACCGCCGCCGACCTCCTCGTGGTAGCCGGGGCTGGTGCAGATGATGCTGGTGCTCTGGATGCAAGCCACGGTCATCGTGGGCTTCTGATATTGCTTCATCTCAGTACCTCCTTTCTTCCGTTGTGGATATAAATGCCCTTGGCGGCGGGCTTGCCGTCAAGCTTCACACCCGTGATGGTGTACCATGCTCCATCCGCGCCTCTCCCCATTAAGGGGGAGTCGGAGGGGGTCTGTATCCCTGTGGGTTCGTCAAAGTCGGGCAGTCCGAGGAACGACTGCGCACTGGACGATGCTGGCGGCAGGGCGAGCCATGCCTTGTTGGCCGCGCTATAGAATGAGGCGCCGCCGTCCTCTCCCCAATACCAGCCGATGTCGGTGCCGCTCTGGTTGTATGTCAGCTTGTAATACTTCGTGCCGCCGCCATCGTCAGGTATCCACTTTTGCCTTTCGCTGCCGCCAAGCAGGTTCGTCTGGCTGATGGCTGCGACGGTGGGTACGGTGATGCCGACGTCAATGGTCTGCAAGCCGTCGGCTGCTGCTGTCTGTAGCATCACGGCAGTCTTTGCGGGCACGGTGTTATTGGCGGTGCTGCCGTCGGCGATGGTCTCATAGGTCAGCTGTCCGGCGTCGGCAAAGGCGGTCACGATGCGGGCTTTCATGCCTACTGGTAGCACGAGGTCGAACAGGCCATAGTACGTGCCGTAGCCCTCCTTGGCCAGCGTGACGCTTGTGGTGGCCGTCCAGCTGGGACCAGTGATGTAGCGCGTCTTGTCCACAGTCACGTCATCCAGGCCGTCGCCGATGGTGACGGTGCCACAAAAGGAGTAATCGCCGCTCGTACCTATGATATTGACTTTGTTTAATGATGATATCTTCGTGGCTGACACGCATTGAATACCATCAGTGATGGTGATGTTGCCGCAGGAGCCATTTTTTCCGCAGCCGATGGCGGCAGCTGTATTTGAAATACAAAAGGCCGTGACTGTGCCGCCCGTGATGGTGATGTCGCCGCAGTATTCATCTTCTCCGCTGCCGATGCCCGCAGCATACGAATTTCCCGTGGCCGTGAGTGAGCCGTCGCCCTGGATGGTGAGAGTCTTGCCTTGTGGGACAAAGATGCCCGCCGAATGATAGCCGCCCGTCACGGCGTTCTCGCCGCTGAGGATGATGGTGGCGTTGCCCTCGCAGGTAATGCCCGCCCACTGGTGCGAAGTGCTATTACTAATGCTGGTGATGTTTACCCCGCTGAGCGTCACCGTCGCGCCGTCGGCAATGGTGACGTGGGTATGCCTGTCGCCCGTACCCGTCAGCGTCTGGCCGTCGTACAGCGTTAAGGCTCCGTTGGGGACGGTTTCCGTCTGCGGTCGCCACATTGCATAGAGCGTTACGCTGAAAATATCTGAAACCTGTTTTGCATAATAAGTGCCACTGCCATCATCCGCTGTGTTCCACCCTGCAAATATCTTGCCTTCGGGGGCGGTTAAGGTGCAGGTGGGGAAGGCTTGTGCCGTGCCGTCCCACGTGAACGTCCAGTCGTCCATCGTGCCCGAGCCGCCGTTGGCATCGAAGTGGATGGTGGAGGTCAGACAGCCATTAGGCTCGTAGATGTAGGGACTCTCGCTGACGGGACCAGTCACACCGCTGATGCTCACCGTACCGCAGACGCTATATTCTTCACCCATACCGATGCTGTGTTGGGCTTTGTTGCCTTTCGTAGCAGTGACGCTCATGACCGTTCGTGCGATAGTGATGTTGCCGCAAGTGCTATAATCGACATTTCCTCCATATGACCTTCCTAAACCGCAGCCGATGCCAGCGGCATTGCTTCCTCCCGTGGCAATGACTATGCCGCCCGTGATGGTGATGTCGCCGCAGGAGGAATTGACAGTTTCAGAGACATTATTTGCACGCCCGCAGCCGATGCCAGCGGCATCATCCCCTCCCGTGGCGGTCACTGTGCCACCCGCGATGGTGATGTTGCCCGCGCTGGAGTTATAACCACAGCCGATGCCGGCAGCATTGTAGCCGCCTATGGCCGTGACGGTGCCCCCTTCGATAGTAATGTCGCCGCAAGAGCATCCTTCCGTACCACCGATGCCCGCAGACCTATGGCTTCCAAGAGCCGTAATATTGCCACTCTTGATAACGATGTTGCCACATTCCACCTTTGAGATACCGCCGATACCCGCTCCACTTCCCAGACCGCTACCGCTTCTATCCTGAGTAGCCGCTTCCAGCGAGCCGTTGCCTTGGATGGTGAGTGTATGGCCTGCGGGGATATAGATGCCGGGGTAAAGGAATCTACCGCCTTTCACGCTGTTCGTTGTGCCGTCGGCAAGCGTGATGGTGGCATCGCCCAAGCAGGTGATGCCTGCCCACTCGCGCGAGGAGTAGTCAGGGATGGCGGTAATGTTCACGTCGCTCAGCGTCACAGTCGCCCCGTCGGCAATCATGACGTGGGTGTTCGTGCCGCCCGTGCCTGTCAGTATGTCGCCGTCCTGCAGCGTCACCTCGCCCGTCCCGCTCGTCAGCGTAATGGTCCCAGCCCCCGCCGTCACGGTCACTGCCGTCGTCGCGCCTATCTGCGGATTGCCGTCGCCATTGGTGTCGATGGCATAGACCTTCACCCAGTAATCGCCCGCGTCAGCGATGGTGATGTCGGAACTGAAGCCGTGGTCGCCCGTGATATTCTTCGCTGAGTTCACGTCGGGCCTCGATACGTTGGCCGTCAGCACATGCACGTCACCATACTGGTTCGTGCAGCCCGCGTCCGTATAGACATACACATGCACGCCAATGGACACCGATGAAGCGTCGGGGTCATACGCCCAGCCCTGAACATGGATGTATTCCGCCCCGCCCATGCAAAAGTCGAGGCAATTGTCAGGCTGCGCCGCCCCCGCCGTTGCCGCCGTCAGCAGCAGCGCGAGCAGCGTCATCGCCATGCGATTCACAAAGTTTCTAATATTCATAGTTTTCGTTTGTTTTTCATTCTACAAAGTTACGGAAAAAAGATTAAATGCCGCAAGTGAATGAAAAAAAAATCACTACATTTGCATTCGTTTCAAGGCAGAAAGACAAATGGCGCAATCCGCCATCCTCGACGTTCGCAGGCTGACAAAAAGGATTGACGGCGGGCCGCAAATTCAGTCTCTACGTTTCTCATCATATTCATATATATATTTTAACCACTAATATCTCTACTACTTAATGCTACCGGCCATCCAGTTGGCAGGATCCTTGCGCCACTCGTTGAGGGTAGGCTGCTGATCGGCAGTAATATAGCCACTTTCGATGGCCACGCTGACCACTGCCTCATAGTTTGTGAGAGTCAGCAACCTTACGCCTGCTTTTTGGAAAGCCTGTTCGGCAATAGGGAATCCATAGGTGTAGGCGGCTACCATGCCTACCACCTCAAAGCCTGCGGCCCTCAGTGCCTCCACGGCCTTAAGGCTGCTACCGCCAGTAGAGATGAGGTCT
>CADAZW010000009.1 GCA_902792555.1 uncultured Bacteroidales bacterium
ACCGCTGATGTTGCCGGAGATGATGAGGTTGTAGATAGCCACAACGTCGGTGGAGTTAACGTCGCCGTCGCCGTTGACGTCAGCTGCCTCCTTGGTCACACCGGTGCCGTCGATGATGAAGTTGTAAACCGCTACTACATCGGAGGTGTTAACCTCGCCGTCGCCGTTAACGTCGCCAACGGTGGCATCAGGCCAGTTAAGACCTTCAATTTCGAGGGTGAGGGCGGTCTCTACGCCTTCTACCTCGCCCTTATAGAGGGTGGCGTCGATGTAGCCGGTGTGGGCAGAGATGTGTACGGGGTTGCCCTGCAGGGTAATCTCCTTGCCGGTGAACCATGCTGTGTTGGCAGGAACTTCTTCAGTGGTGAAGAGGCCGACCATACCGTTAGCAGGCACAGGCTTCTGTACGATAGAGGTGGGAGTAGCCAGCACAAGGGTGGTTTCTTCGCTCTCCTCAATGGTGGGATCGCCAACTACGAGAACGCAAGGCTCGCCAGCGGCAAACTCCTCTTTCTCATAGAACTCGATGGTGGTGATGTTGGTCTCGGGATCGAGAGTCATCTTCTTGATGGCGTAGGTGTGGGTATCCTCATTGAGCTCTGCTACGTTGGCAAATTCGTAAGGCACGGCAAACACGTCGATGTTGTTTGTCTTGACGGGAATGGTGATGGCGTCGATATACTCGGGATCAACCTCCTTGAACTCCCATGAGGAAGCTGTGCCTGCTCCTGCGCTCCATCCCACGATGGCATTGTCGGCGTTGGCAGCATGGAGAGAGTAGCCCGGGTTTTCGCCGTGGCGTGCAATGAGGCCAAGCTCACCTCCGGTGTAGTTGAACTGATATACCACAGGCTCACTGGTGGTAAGTACGGGCTGTGAGTAGGTGGGATAGTCGCCGATGAAGAGGCCGGAGCCGAGGTTCTGTACATAGTAGGTAAGGCTGTAGTCTTCGTCCTCCACGGGGATGAAGTGCCACATTGCGAAGGGATTGTAGTCGAAGGCCTCATCTTCGTTGAGAGCCCAAACTACGCCCTTGTCCCTGCCGTAGTCGTTGACATAAATGAGTCCTCCGTTGGTGTAGCGGTCCTCCATCTCGTTGCGAGTGGTGTCAAGGCTGGCAATGTAGTACCACTTGTCCTCGGCGGGCATGTTGATGCTGTTGAGGAAGTCTGTGCGTGCCTGCTTGAGTGCTTCGTAGGCAGCATCGAGGGCAGCCTTGTCAAGCTTGCCGCTGCCAGAGTTGAATCCCTGTGCATCGGTGATGGCATTGTTGAGGTTGGTGATGGCATCCTCAGAGGAAAGCTGGCCGATCTTGTCGCCCACGGTGGCACCCTGCAGATTACGCTGGGCAGCAGTGATGAGGTTCTTGAGGGCGGTGGTGTCGGCATAGAGTTCGTTGACGGCCTTGATGGCTTCCTTGAGCTGGTCGATATCCTCCTGGGTGGCAGTGTTGGTGTTGATTTTCTCCAGGGCAGGATCCATGGCTGCCTTGAGGGCGTCGGCTGCTTCCTTCATGCCCTCAACATAGGTGTACTGTGAGGCATCCTCGTCGAGCACTGTGGAGTAGATGTTAAACTCGGCCAGGTTGAAGTAAGGACGGCCGTTGAGCATACGGCTGGTGGAGTTGTTCTTCAGCACCTCGAAGCGAACATAGCTGATGGGTTCGGTTGTCTCGAGTGCGGGGGTGAAGTACTCATCAGATGTGGTGGGCAGCGAAGCGAAGTGTGCCAGCAGCTGCCAGCTGGCCTCGCCATTCCACTGTCCGGTGGTGTCGGCGGTGGCATAGACGTTGACTTCCACGGGTCGGTCGCTCTGGCCATAGCTGCCGGAGCGGCGCATGAAGTAGATCTGGAATGCTGTCTGCGGGTTGTTGGATATATCAGCCTGCAGATAGTGGAATGTGCCGGGGTCGGCGGTAGCGTGATAGGTTGAGTGCCAGAAGGTCTCAGCGTTGCCGTCGATGAGGTAGCTGAGGTTAGCGCCCTCGGAGGGGTCGGAGGCGTTGGATGAAAGCTGGCAGTCATCGGGATCGCCGTCGGTTACGTGAGTGATGAGCGGGTTGTCGGTGTCGGGCTTATAGACGAAGAGCTTGTTGTAGGCATCGAAGGCTTCGCTATAGGCTTTGGAGAGTTCCTCGGTACGCTTGTTCTGTGCGCGGAGCTCGGTGAGTTCATCGATGAGCTCATCGCTTACGCGGCGGATGTACCATGTGGAGCTGGAGCCGAGGCCTGAGCTGTTCCAGGTTACGAGCTTACCGCTCTTACCACTGCCGGCGCCGTTGCTCTCAGGATGATAGTGCTTATTGTAATAGGTGTTCCAAATTTGCCACTGGCCACCGCCAATGCTGCTGAAGATCTGATTGTTGGTCAGCTTGGCAGAGGTGTAGATACCCTGTGAGTTGGCCTGTGAGGTGGAGGCGTTCCAGTAGGTGTCGTTGCTAAAGCTCTGTACGCTGAAGTTGCCGTCGCTCTGCTTCTGGAAGTAGAATACGAAGTCGGGGTCGTTGCCGTCGAAATCCTTCCACTGCACATAGGTGGAGTTGCTGTTGACATAGATACCCTTCTCCACTTTCTGCTGGTTGAGGAACTCGGGATAGGCGCTGACTACGTAGTAGTAGCCGTCGGAGATGTCGATGTACGCCTTCTCTACAGCTTCCTTGGCAGCCTTGAGGTTGTCGATGTACTGCTGGTATTCGTCGTCGGTGTGGTCAGTAAGGATGGCCTGCATGGCTTCTTCCATGGCTGTGTTGTAGGCCGTGGTTAGCTCCTCAGGATAGAATCCGGGGTCGGTGCCGGGGGTGAAGTCAAGGTCGAGGCTGTTGTAATATTCCACCAGCTCAGCCAGGTCGCCGCTGAGATCCTTCTCATAGGTGATGCTGTACACATCCCAGGGGTTGGTGTCGTGGTAGCCCCACATATAGATCTTCTCGGGCTCATACCATCCCCAGTTGCACATGAAGACATAGTTGTCTTCTTCTTCGCCAAAGGAGTAGCAGAAGACAACGGAGGTGGCGTCATAGTTGGCCTGGCCGTTCCATGCCTCAGTAGAGTCGGCAGCGCAGCACAGCATAAAGTTGTAGGCGCTGTCCGGAGTGCTGACAAGACGCTGGTCATTCCAGCCATTGGGCCTAGTGCCGCGCAATCCGTTTTTGCCGAAGTAGAGATTTGTCTCCAGATTGCGGAGGAAAATGGTGGCTTCGCCTGTGCGGATGTCGGCAGGACCCTCCTCCACCTCAAACACACAGTCGGCGGTGAAGGCAGTCTGCAGAGCGGCACCGCCAATGTAACGATAGCCGTTGTTGCTGGCATCGGAGATGCCCTGAACGGTGATGGTGTCGCCTGGCTTGATCTCATTGTAAGCCTTGCGGTTTCCAATGATGTAGCGTGCGTCAGCACCATTCCACAGCGCGCTGCAAGCTAAAAGCAGCGCAACTAAAGATAGAAACTTTTTCATACGCATAATGTTTAAAAAGGATTATAGTAAGTAAATAAAATATAGCGTTTACCGGTCAAGGGGAAAGCTGTCGGTGCGGAAAGGCACAACGGGCAGTCCGTAGATGCTCTTGAGGTTGCCCAGCTGGAAGGGCTTGTAGCAGTAGCGTACAGCCACCGGTTCATTAACCTTGTTGCACTGCACATTGACACGGCTGCCACTGGTGCCCACATGGGTGGCGGGATAGAACACGCTGTCGGCTCCGCACACTTCAAAGCCTTCTATGCGGACATTGCGGTTGAAACCTTCATCGGCATTGTTGAAACTGATAATTGCCTTGCCATCCTTTATCTCCATATTATTATAGGTGGGACTCTCGCAGACTATGCCCTCAACGCCATAGGCCTTGCTTAATGCCCAGAGGCAAAGGCGCTCGCCCACCTCACGCTTCATGCAGGGGTGGATTTGCCAGTACTCGTAGTCATGCACCAAGTCGTTGGTGCATACCATGCCCATGTTGGGCAGCAAACTGACGGCCTTGAGCTGTTGCTCGCGTAGGGCACAGGCCTTGACAGCGGGCTTAACCCACCAATATTCAAAGGGGCATATCTCCACCGTGTAGAAAGGCAGATCACCCATTCCCCAGCGGCTGCGCCATTCGCTCACCATGTTGGCCAGACGGTTGGCGTATTCTCTGTTCATGTAGTCAACGTTGGCTTCGCCCTGATACCACAGGAATCCCTTCAGGTTGTATCCCACAAAGGGGTGAATCATCCCGTTGTAGAATACCATGGGCAGTTCGCGTTCGATATTGTAGAGATTGTTTTGTGCCTTTTTGTCAGCTATCTTTTTCCTTATCTCAGGCACGGCCTTCTGGAGGTTGATATCGGGATAGGACTGCAGGAGCTCGCGCGGGGTCCAGCCTTCCACCCGGGTGGCGCCCAGCGAACTGTTGATGAGTCCCACGGGGCATTGCAGAGTTTCCTGCAGCTTTATGCCAAAGAAGTAGGCGGCGGCGCAGAAGTCGCGAGCGGTCTTGGGTGTGCAGTCCTCCCACTTGACTGTCACTGTGTCGGTGGGCTCTGCCTGGGGCGCGCTGGGTACTGTGACGAAATGCACTTTGCCTGCATAGCGGCCTGCCTCGGTAATGGCCTCGTTGCTGCCCTCGGTGGGACAGGATGCGAATCCTTTGAGCGGCATCTCCATATTGCTCTGTCCGGAGGCCAGCCATACCTCGCCTATGAGTACATCGGTGATGGTCAGCTTGTCCTTGCCGCTGCTGACTGCTACACACTGCGCCGAGAATGTGGCGGCAGGGGTCTGCACGGTGGTCTGCCAGCGACCGTCCTTGTTGGCAGTGGCGTAGGCCTTGACTCCCCAGGAGGTCTTGATGCTGACCCTGGCATTGGGCTCAGTCCAGCCCCAGATGTTGGCTTTCTGCTGCTGCTGGAGCACCATGCCGTTGCTGAATAGCGGTCCCATTCTGAGATGCCCACTCAGCCCGGAGGCAAGGGCAATGCAGCAAATGAGTGTCAGTAGTTTCTTCATGATATGCTTATTTTTTTAATTTCTTGCCATTGCGGATGTAGATGCCCTTGGGGTCTGAGATCTTGCGGCCGCTCAGGTCATAGATAGGTTGACCATTGAGTGTTGAGGACTGACCATTGTCCTCTATCCTTTGTTCACTGTTCCCTAGCCCTGTTAGGTCGCCTGCATCATGGAACTCATAGGGAATCTTGATGAGTTTGATCTCATCGATGGTGAGCGATAGGGCGCTGCTGAGGTTGAAGATGAAGCCGAGGGAAACCTGGCTGTCCTCTTTGAGCAGGAACTCCAGTTGCTTGTCGTTGAGCTGGCCGTAGGCAAGTGTCTTGTCGAGGTCGGCATTGCCGGCAAGGGTGTCGGCCAGGGTAACGACGATATAGCTGCCGGTGGGTGAGAAAGCCTTCTCACCCTCGGTGATCTCTATGCGGTAGAGTCCGGCGGGTAGGTTGATGGTCTGGTAGGTGCGCTGGTCGGTGAGCGAGGGTGCGAAGCCCAGGCTTCCGGTTACAACGCTGAGGTCGCTGTTGAAATAGGTGTCAACATAGGCTCCGGTGGTCACTCCATCCTTGGTGGTGACATTCTCCAGTTTCCATCCCGACTGGGCTGTGCCGGTCTCGAGCTGATAGTAGCGCGATACATAATTGACGGTGCTCACTCGTTCGTCGGTATGGAGGAACGGGGCCTTATAGTTGGTGAGATAGTCGGCGGTGATATCGGTCTCTTCCTGCAGGGGTGAGAAGTCGAGGGTGAAGACTCCCAGCGAGCTGCTCCAAGCATCACCGTCGGGACCAAAGCCCTGGCGTGTGCCGCCGAAGTCTTCGCCGGTAAGGCTGTTGACATTGCCTGTGCCTTGATTGAAGTCGTAGTAAACGGTAAGGGCGTTCTTTTCCATCTGCTCCTCCACATTGGCGATGGGTTGGTTGCAAGTGGCTTGCAGCTCGTCTTGGGTAAGAGCCTTGCCCCAGAACCTGAACTCATCAATCATACCGCGGAAGGGAGTTTCCTCGCTGCCCAGAGTGAGATTGCCTGTCCATGCTTGAGTCTTGAGGGCCAGGCGGGCTGTGGGCTGCATGAATTTTTCGCCGTCGCGATAGAACACCACGGTGCCGGCACGATAGACGATGGCATAGTGATGCCATTCGCTGGTGAGCACATAGCCGTCGCCAGAACTTACGCTCTTATTGTTGAGCAGAATGGTGGTTGAGCCGTTGTCGTCAGTGGAGATATGCAGGCTGCCGTCATCTGTGCTCATATTGAGAGCTCCGCTCTTGGAGTAGGGGAACATCCACCAGTCGAAGGTGAAGCCGTTGAGTGCCTTGCTGACGGGACTCTTGAGGCTTACCGTCTCGCCGGTGCCGGAGAAGTTGAGTCCATTTTTCGGATCGGCATTGCTTACGGCTAGTACACGGCGCTTGGTGACGGTGCCTTCGCCTACATTGTTGGTTGTGGTGAGGGTTACGTCATAATAGCCTGGATATTCGGTTTTGTATGTGAAGTTTTGGCCTTTGATACCGATGCTATGGCGGCTATTGGTGAAATTCCATGTCCACGAGCTGGGCGAATATTTGGTCTTGTCGATAAGGGTGATATCGTCGCCAACAATAACGGTGGCAGGCAGGATGTCGAAGTCCACGCTGGGGGTGGTGTTGGTGGTTGTGACGTATTTGGTTATGGACGAGGAGCCTGCGGCGTTGGTAGCCTTGAGGGTAACGGCATGGCGGCCTGTGTCGGTGTAAGAGGCGCTGGCATTGGAGCCGCATGTCTGGCTCTGGGCAGCGCCTGGTATAGTCCACTCATAGGTGCATCCATATCCCTGGCTACGATTGATGAGGCTTACCCTGTCGCCAGCGGGTGCGAAGTCCTGACCTATCTCAAAGTCGGCCTTGGGTATTTCGGCACTGACCACGGTAATATCGTGGCTTACCTCCACCTCCTTGCCGGCAGCGTTGGCAGCATGCAGGCTGATGGCGTAGGTGCCGGGCTTGGCGAATATAAAGGTGGGGTCGCCCACGGTGGTGCTCTCTGAGGTGGCTCCTTGGGCGGTCCACTGCAAAGAGGCTGTGTTGAGTGACATGCTGGTGCTTACCTCTACTGCCTGGTTGCAGAAGACGGTGTCGGTGGAGAGGGTGAAGTCGACTTGTGGCGTCTCGTTGTCCTTTGAAAGCAGGCTATTGTCGGTGAGGAAAGCGTAGTCTTCCACTTTGCTCATGTCGGCGTTATGCCCACTGATGTATTCGGCTATCTCAGGGCCTTCCTCTCCGTCTACCTTGTCCATTGCCAGATAAGTAATTAGGTTGGGGAACGAGGTTGGGTTGGCGATGTGCACCCTCATGTTGTTGGCTATCTCGCGTTGGGTGCGGCAGGTGTTCCAGATACGCAGCTCGTCGATTTTACCGTTGAATTTGTAGTAGGCGTCGCCTATCCTGAATGCGCCGAAAGCGCTGAGACCGGAATATACGGATGAGGTGATGGAACCCATCTTGACGGAGTTGACGTAGAGGGTCATCACATTGTTGTTGATGGTTACGGCAATGTGTGCCCACTCGTTAGCTTTAAGGGTTCCGTCGGGTGTGGTAATGCGGTTGGCACCGGTGTTCCATCCCACATAAATATTGCCTGAGTATGTGGTGTGGAATAGGAATGAGCCCCAGTTTTGTCCCAACTGTTGATTGTAGGCCTGTAGGGTGTAGGGATAGAGCCAGAATTCGATGGTGGCTTTCTGCATGCTCTGGGTTACGGCGTCGGGCACTACGGCAGTGGTGTTGCGCAACTCTAATACGGTGTTGTCAGCTTGTTGGGGTACAGCGGTGAGGTGTACTTTGTTGCTCTGGGCAGAGGGTGTGGCTTCGCCATTTACCTCGTAGATGGCAGCAACGCTGTACGTTCCCTCGGCATCATCGTCGAGGGTGTAGGTCAGTTGGTCGGCCTTGACGGAGGCTATCTCCTTGGTGTTGCTGTAGATGGTGTAGCCTGTCAGTTTGAGGCACGACTGCTGGGGTGCCTCCCACTGCAGGGTCTTGCCGTCGAGGAGTACGAGGTTGAGAGGCTTGTAGGCCTGCTCGCCCGGCACTATTACACTGATCATTGTGGTCTTGCCGCGATTGAGGATGGCCACGGTGTCAATGCGGAAAGGCACTTCCACTCCCTGGCGGTCAAACTCATAGTCTATGATGGAGGCTTTGTAGATATTGCCGTTGCCCTTGGAGCTATACTTTGTGTCGATGTAGAAGAAATATTTCAGAGGCTTGGTGCGATCAAAGCCAGCGCTGAGGTCGGTGAGGTCGTAGCCCAGTTCCATCGGCTCATAGTGATAGCCGTCGGCCCATCGGCCCAGCATAGGAATTTCCGTGCTGCCTTCCTTGGCGGATCCCGTATAGTTGAAGTGGGCGAAGGCTGTGCTCTCCTCGGGTTTAGTGGCCGTAGTGTCCTGTGCAATGCCTGCGCCGAGCAGTATTTCTGGGCGATGGCTATAGTCCATCAGCAGTTTGATGGTGCGCAGGGGACGATAATTCTTGCGGGCATGGTAGAAGGCGGGGTCCCATGTGGCTCCGCTCAATCCAACGCAGTAGGTGTATTTATAGGGGCAGTAGATAATGCCGTTGCTGGCCCAGCCCTGTCCCCAAGAGTTGGCGATAATCCATGCGCCGGTCTCACCTTTGTCCTTCTCGCCTATCACTCCGTTGCTGTCGAGATCAAACTCCACGCGGTCGTCATAGCCGCACACCGTCAGGGCATGGTTATACTTCGGTCCCCAGGTGGTCACGTAACATAGGCCTACTACGCCGCACTCTTGGTTGATGGGGGTGTCGGCAAACTTGGTGTATTCCGGTCCTGCTGCCACGCCTATCACGAAGACACCGCCGCTCTGGAAGTCAGTGTCGCCGTTGTGGTTCCACAGCCAGTCCTTGGCCAACTCGTAGCCCTCCTCGGTGTCGAGGGCATAGGGAAATTTGCCCATGGTGCGTGCGCGGTTGAACATAGCGGAGTACCACTTGTCATATCCCTGCATCCAGCCTACGTCCTTCTCCTCGGTGTCCTGCAGTCCGAAGTATTTCGAGTATGTCTGGCCGCCGTATGTCGTCACGCTCGGTATGCCGTTGCGCTCGGCCATGGTCTGCTCTGGGCAGGTGTTGGAGCATGTCAGCCAGGTGAAATGGCTGGGAAACTGGTAGTCGGTGTTATGCTTGCCGTCCTGGTTCTTCAGGCTGTTGTTCTCATAGCAGAGCATATAGGCCACGTTGGCGCAGGAGCCGCATGATCCGCCGCTCTGGTTGAAGATGGGCGGGAAGAAGTTGGTGGCCTGGTTGTTGACATGGTCGGGGCGCTCAGAGCGCAGCGACTTTGATTTTGCCATACCTTCAGCCTGACGGCGTTGACGGAGAGTCTGCGACCGCATCGTGTAGTCGGGCTTGATGCTCTGGAAGAAATCGTAGAGAGCCTTGTCCTCTATGGGCATGTCCTGTGCCTTTGCTTGAGGGACGGCTATCAGTATGGCGGCAGCTATGGCCACCAGAAACATTCTTTTGTTCTTTGTTTCCATGGGTAAAAAGTCTTTGTAATATCGTTACAAAAATAGTAAAACTTCTCTATACATTATATATATAGGGGTAGAAAAAATGAAAATCATGCCCCGTAATGTGTAAAAATAGCAAAAAAGAAAAGAAAAAACTTCATCGTCCCGCTAGGAAAAAGATGCACAAGCGGGACGATGAGAAGAGTATAATTATTTATGGTGGAGGTGAGATGCTATACTATTATGCTGCTATTCTGCAACCTGGTAGCAGCCGGCATCAGCGATGGGGGTGCGCTTGCGGCCGAGGCGGTCGAGGGGATAGTAGAGGTCGCTGATGTCGGGGTTGGCCAGTCCGCGGGCCTTGCTGTCGTCGCGCAGAAGAAATTCGTAGTAAAGGGCTGGCAAGTCAAAGGGTATGAAATTGCGAGCTCTGGTGAGGGTGTCACTCTGAGTTTCCCATATGCATCCGACAACATCGGGATTGTCGGTTATCTCCGGTGTACACAGCAGACTGGAGCGGAAGGAGAAATTGAAGGGTATGCCCTCGTCGCTGCTGCGCTCGCCAAAGATTTCATCGGTGGCATAGCCGGTGACGATGGAGTTGATGATGTCCAGGCGCTGGAGGGGGTAGGGGGTATCTCCGCTGGAGTTGCTGAAGACGAGGGCTGAGCCTCGCATTGCCGTGAATGGGCTGAAGCTCGCTATGGTGCAGTGGATGAACTGCAGGTCACCTCCAGTGATGGAAACACAGCAGCCCTCTGCATTTGAAATTTGGCTGTTGCCAATGAAAGCCTGGGTGCTAGTCAGGCTGAGAGCATCGAGCTTGGTGTTATGAAGTACGGAGTTTTCAAGACGCAGCTTCATTTGGCTGATGTCGGAAGAGTCGCAGATGATGCCGTAGTTGGATGAATGAATGTCGCAGTAGTTGAGATTGTTGCCATAGGAAGATGAGGAAAAGGTAATGCCTTGCCACTGATTGTTGATGCGGTCATAGGGCTGCCGCTCAAACATGTTGTCTAGTCTGTGGCCGCGCATGGTAACGGGTTGTTCAACGGTGCCGTTGGCAATGAGAGTGCCGTTGACCTTAAGGTATGCCTGAGGATAGAAGAGCAGGGTAGTGCCTGCGCTGAGGGTAAGAGTGGCTCCCTGGCCAACTACTAGGCTGTCCTTGACCACGAAAGGGCGCGAAGCTTGCAGTGTGGTGTCGTGGGTGATGACACCGCTGCTGAGTACTATGGCATCTTGGCTGTATCCAATGAGGGCAACGCTCTGGCGTTGACCGTTGGCGAGGGTGAATACAAGGTTTGCCTTGCAGAGGGCGGCATCGTCCTGGTCAATATCCTTGGCATTAAACTGCACGAAGGCTATCAGGCTGTCTTTGCCGCGACAGTCTATGGTATAGCCCGCTAGGCCAGAGGTGTGACTTATGGTAGAGCCGTCCACGTTAGCCAAGAATTGGGCAGCATCGTCACCTTCTATTGTTACAGCGGTTAGTGATAGACCGTCAGAGTTGTCATTGAATAGGGTAAGAGTGCGCGTTGCTGAGGCCGTGTGGGTAATTACGGTGTCCAGGTCTATCGTGTCAGCCGATAGGCGAAATTTGGCTCCGGCAGGAGTGGAGAAATCTTCGTCGCTTATGCAAGACGCAAGGCTGATGACCGTTAGGATTGAACAGAGAAGGATTTTAATCTTGTGCATTGAGAAAGTTAGAAAATAATATAGCACCTATAGTTTCTATTATACATATATAGCCACTATAGATACTATATTATAACGCAGAAAAGCGAATTTTATTTTACGGGGATATTCTTGAGAACCTCAATAAGGTGATCCCATACCATCTGCACGGTGCTTATCAGCAGTCGCTCATCTGGCGAGTGAACTCCGCGTAGAGTTGGGCCGAAGCTGACCATATCAACGTTGGGATATTTCAGAGAGAAGAGTCCGCACTCTAGTCCGGCGTGGATGGCAAGTATCTGAGGCTCTTTGTTGAAGATGCGCTTGTAGCTCTCCACTGTTATCTTGAGCAGCGGGCTCTGCGGGTTGAGTTTCCAGCCCGGATAGCCGTCGCCCTCCTCTACATCGGCTCCTGCAAGGGTGAATACACCACCTACCATCTGCGAGGCGTTCTTGCGTGCGCTCATGATGTTGGAGCGCTGGTTGGTGACTACTTCTATTGACCATTGGCCTTCGGCCTCACTCTCCACAAGGTGGATACTGGCGAGGTTGGAGGAAGTCTGTACAAAGTTGGGTATCTCCTGATCCATGGCGAGCACTCCATTGGGCACGCTGACGAGTGCGGTGATGAGGCGGTCAGCAGTGGTGAAGTCAATCACCTTGTCGGCGGCATCGGCCGACTCCAGTGTGACGGTGAGATTGGGCTCGGTGGCGGAGAACTCCTCCTCAAACTCGGCGGTCATGGTGTTGACAAGCACTCGCAAAGCTTCTTTATGCTCCATGGGCACGCAGCACACGGCAAAGCCGTCGCGAGGGATGGCGTTGTGGAGGCCGCCCGACTGTATGTCGGCTATGCGCACTCCATATTGACGCATGGCGGCGAGCATGCGCACGAGCAGCTTGTTGGCGTTGGCGCGCTTCTTGACAATGTCGTCGCCGGAGTGGCCACCGGTGAGGCCGCTGACCTGCAGCTTGAAGAAATACTGTCCCTCAGGCGCTGGCTCCATGGTGGGATGGAACGTGGCGATAGTGTTGGCACCGCCTGCGCAGGAGATGAATATCTGGCCCTCATCCTCTGAGTCGAGATTGATGAGATAGTCGGCCTTCATAAAACCCGGCTCAAGCCCTAAGGCTCCTACGAGGCCTTCTTCCTCGCACACGGTGAACAGACACTCCAGTGGACCGTGTTCAATGGTGTCGTCCTGCAGAATGGCCATTTGCATGGCTACGCCGATGCCGTCATCGGCACCGAGGGTGGTGCCTTTGGCTCTGAGCCAGTCGCCGTCAACGTAGGTCTGGATAGCGTCTTTGGTGAAGTCGAAGTCCAGTCCGGCCACTTTCTCGCACACCATATCCATATGGCTTTGCAGCACTGTGGCCTTGAGATTTTCATAGCCCGGGGTGGCAGGCTTGCGAATAAGCACGTTGCCCACTGAGTCTTGCAGCGTTTCAAGGCCGAGCTTGTGGCCGAAATCTACGAGAAAGGCGCTCATCTGCTGCTCCTTGTAGGAAGGGCGGGGGATTTTGTTGATCTGTGCAAAGCAGTCAAAGACGGCTTTGGGTTGGAGTGTGGTTGATGTCATAATGTCGGTAGATTTATGTGATTTTACGTTGAATTAAGATTAAATAACAGAAACTTTATGGCGTTCAATTAAATAAAAGAGTATCTTTGCCGTGCAAAAAAGCACTCTCTCCTGCGCTGACTGTTGTCGCGCTAAAGCGTGACCATGCGTCTGCGGCTAATGAAGACTTATCTTTGCTGTCATAAAGCATCATCTATGCGCTGCGAATATACAAAAAAATGATTAAAGAACTTATATTTGTATTGGTATTTGTAGGTGTTTCGGTAGTTTTGTTATGTGTTAGGTTGTTGCTGGGACGC
This sequence comes from uncultured Bacteroidales bacterium, assembly GCA_902792555.1. Taxonomy (GTDB): domain Bacteria; phylum Bacteroidota; class Bacteroidia; order Bacteroidales; family Bacteroidaceae; genus UBA6382. The sequence continues at coordinate 13,050 of CADAZW010000009.1, forward strand.
AAAGACGTGGTAAACACCCATGTTGAAGGTAACCGCGAGATGGAACGCCGTGGCATTCACTGCGTGTTGCACCAAGACATGGAGGCGCGATGCAACAAAAAAGTGATAATTGAGAATAGAAAAAATAATTAAAAACAGAAATATGAAAAAGACAATTATGATTGCTGCTCTTGTAATGAGCAGCGCTGTGATGATGACATCGTGCAAGAAAGACAAGACCTCTGCTCCCAAGGATGTAGCTAAGGTTGAGTCCGCTGCGGACGATAAGGGTGTAACGATTGCCTATGTGGACCTTGACTCTCTAATGGCCAAGTATCAGTATTACCTTGATTGTAGCGAGATGCTGGAGAAGAAGCGCAACAGCATAAGTAATACGCTCAACAATAAGGGTATTGCCCTCCAGAAGGAGATGGCAGATTTTCAGCAGAAGATACAGAGTGGTACTATTTCGCAGGATCAGGCCACTAAGACCCAGGCAGCGCTGGTGAAGAAGCAGAATCAACTGCAGAGCCTGCAAGACAACTTGGCCGAGGAGTTCCAAAAAGAACAGAACAAATATAACGAGGCTCTCCATGATTCGATTGACAATTTCCTCGCCTCCTACAACAAGACTGCCGGCTATACTTATATCCTTTCGCGCAGCAACGATAATATCCTGCTGGCTGCTCCGCAGTGTAATATAACCGACGAGGTTATCAATGGTCTCAACAAGCGCTATAAGGGCAAGGCCGCCAAGGAGAATAAATAATCAGGAAAATCTTAAGTGATGGAAGAGATGATAACTATCCGCTGTGTTAACGACGGAAAGAAATATAAGGTTGCCGAGGGCTCTTCGCTTTTGGAAATAGGCAGCCAGATTATGCCCGATAAGATGAAGGAATTCGTCGTGGGAAAGGTCAACAATAGGGTTGAAGGTCTCACCGTTAGGGTTTACAACAACTCAGACATTGAGTTTAGTGGCATATCCTCGCCCTTCGGAATGAGAACCTATACGCGTACATTATTGTTTATTCTGAGTAAGGCCGTTAGCAATCTATATAAAGGCGTCAGTATCAGTGTGGAAGCCCCGATATCTAACGGCTATTATATATGCTTGCGCCACTCCCATGGAAGGATAATCGATGCAGCCGATGTGCGCAAGGAGATGGACAAATTGATAGCTCAGGACTTGCTTTTCGTACAAGAGCGCAAGCCTGCTGACGAGGTGATAGATATGTACGAGAGAGCTGGTATGGTGAGTAAGGTTAAACTTCTGCGAAGTACCGGCCGCCTCTATACCACTTATTATACTCTCGACGGATACCCCGATAACTATTATGGCGCACTGTGTCCCTCTACGGGGTATGTTAAGCTTTTTGGGTTGGAAAATTATTATGAGGGCTTGCTACTGAGGTTGCCCGACCCTGTTGTGCCAGGCAAGCTGAAACCGGCCATCAAGCAGGAGAAGATGTTCGAGGTGTTTAAGATTCACCATCGATTGCACGAATTGGGCGGGGTGCGCACTATCGGTGATCTCAATGAGGTATGCGCTCAGGGTTATACCAACGATATAATAAATGTTTCGGAGGCTTTCCAGGAGCGCCAAATATGCCATATGGCAGAGGATATCGTTGCCAAAAGGACAATCAAGATGGTCCTCGTAGCAGGTCCCTCGTCCAGCGGCAAAACTACTTTCAGTAAGAGGCTTAGCGTGCAGCTGATGACATGCGGTTATAGGCCGGTACCAATTTCATTGGATGATTATTTCGTGCCGCGCTCCCAGACTCCGCTTGACGAAAAGGGCGACTATGACTATGAGACAATCGATGCCCTTAATCTTCCATTGCTGGCCGAGCATCTGCAGCAGTTGTTTGACGGCAAGGATGTGGAGCTGCCTCGCTACGATTTTGTTACGGGTGAGAGTGTACCGAGTGGCAACCACTTGAAGTTGTCGTCCCACGACATTGTGGTGATAGAGGGAATCCATGCTCTCAATCCCAAACTGACAGAGGTCATCGATGACCTGTATAAATATAAGATATATGTATCGGCGCTGACAACCATACAGCTTGACAACCACAATTATATTTCTCCCGGTGACAATCGACTGATGCGCCGTATAGTGAGAGATGCCCAGTTCCGTGGCAGTTCGGCAAAGGATACCATCAGGCGATGGCCAAGTGTAAGGGCAGGCGAACGGAAATGGATTATTCCATTCCAGGAGGATGTGGACGTGATGTTCAATTCCGCTTTGGTGTATGAATTGGCTGGATTGAAGTCTCAGGTCATGCCTTTGCTGGAGATGGTGCCGGAATATGAGCCGGAGTATGGTGAGGCTTTTCGCCTGCTTAAACTGTTGCGCTATATTAATCCGATAAATATAGGAGGTACGCCACAGCCGTCGCTTCTCCGTGAATTCCTTGGAGGCAGCGTCTTCCATTATTGAGAATCCACCCCAGTCCTTCTAATCACCCTCTAAGGGGTAGTTAAGTTCGGTAGAATGTCTGGGCTTAATTCCAAGAGATTCTTAATTAAAACTCTCGAATTTTACAACTATAAAGAAAAATGAACTACGGATTTGTTAGGGTGGCTTCAGCCATTCCCAGTGTGAGAGTAGCCAATTGTGAATTCAATGCTGTTCATATCAGCCAGCTTATGGTCAAAGCCGACGAGGCTCAGGCTGATGTGGTATGTTTCCCAGAGTTGAGTATCACGGCCTATACCTGCCAGGACCTCTTTGGATCACAGCTCTTGTTGGACAAGGCTGAGATGGCACTGATGAGTATAGTGGAGACTTCTCGCCAGCTTAATGTGGTGGCCATCGTTGGAATGCCCGTCAGCTGCAATGACCTACTGCTCAATTGCGCCGTAGTGGTCTCTCAGGGTAAAATTCTTGGAGTAGTGCCTAAGAGCTACCTTCCCAATTATCGCGAGTTCTATGAGATGCGCTGGTTTGATTCGGCGGCACAGTTGTCGCCAACTACGGTGTATCTGGCTGGTCAGACAGTTAGCGTTGATCGCCGCATGCTGTTTAAGACGCCTTCTTTTACTTTTGGCATAGAGATTTGTGAAGATCTCTGGTCACCCTGTCCGCCGAGCACTCAGCTTGCCTTGGCAGGCGCTGAAGTGATATTCAATCTCAGTGCATCTAATGATATAGTAGGTAAGGACACTTATCTCAACGGTCTCCTTGCTCAGCAGAGCGCACGCCTTCATAGCGGCTATGTATATTCCAGCTGCGGCTATGGTGAGAGCACTCAGGATCTCGTGTTTGGCGGAAAGGCTATGATTTACGAAAACGGTCATCTGCTCCGTGAGGCAGAGCGCTTTTCTCTTGAAGAGCAGTTGCTAGTGGGTGAAATCGATGTGGAGCGAATGCGTGTAGAGCGTCGCACTAACACCACTTTCTCCACCTCTGCGTCGCTGGTGCCTCGCTCAGACTATAGCTTTGTTGATGTGGTGCAAACTCCATTGGTTTACGACAACTTTACTCTCACCCGCATAGTCAATGCTCATCCTTTCGTTCCTAAGGGTAAGCATCTTGACGACCGGTGCGAGGAGATATTTAGTATCCAGGTTCGTGGACTGGCCAGGAGGATGGAGCATGTCAATTGTGAAACCCTGGTCATCGGCATCAGTGGTGGGCTTGATTCAACCCTTGCCCTGCTGGTGTGCGTAAAGGCTTGCGACTTGCTTGGCCGTCCCCGACAGAGTGTGGTGGGTATCACTATGCCAGGATTCGGCACCACCAACCGTACTTATACCAACGCCACCAATCTTATGAAGGTGTTGGGAATAACCATACGAGAGATAAGCATAGCCGATGCTTGCAATCAGCATTTCCGCGACCTCGGCTATGACCCTGCCCAGCGTGACATCACTTATGAGAACTCACAGGCCCGTGAGCGTACCCAGATACTCATGGATGCTGCCAACCAGATGAATGGCATCGTCGTAGGCACCGGCGACCTTAGCGAGTTGGCTCTTGGTTGGGCTACCTATAATGGCGATCATATGTCGATGTACGGAGTCAATGCTTCGGTGCCCAAAACTCTAGTTAGACACCTAGTGTTATGGACGGCTCACAATGTGGCCGACGAGGGTTGTCGTGAGGTGCTGGAGGATATTGCCGCCACACCTATCAGCCCTGAGCTCCTTCCGGCTGACGAGCAGGATAATATTACCCAGAAGACAGAGGACTTGGTAGGTCCTTATGAATTGCACGATTTCTTCCTCTATTATATGGTCCGTCACGGCTTTGCTCCTAAGAAGATTGCCTTTTTGGCTCATGAGGCCTTTGCCGGGCAGTATGATGACGACACCATTCGCAAGTGGTTGCGTACCTTCCTGCGGCGTTTCTTCCAGCAGCAGTTTAAGCGCAGCTGTCTGCCCGACGGTCCTAAGGTGGGATCCTGCTCGCTGTCGCCACGGGGCGACTGGCGAATGCCCAGCGATGCTGATGCGGCTCAGTGGTTGGCGGAATTAGACTGATGCCATGAAAAGAACAGTTACCTTATTTATATATATAGCAATCCTCCTCTCCGTTGCTCAGGCCGCTTCTCCTGACAAGAAGGTCGCCGACGGAATAACCCTCTTTGCTGTAGCCTCTTTACCGCAGGGAGAGGATCAGGTTTTTCTCAGCGACAGCGTGATAGTTACTATCACTCTTTATTCTAATGTCAATTTCGAGAATATAAAAAACAAGAGTACCAAGCAGCCTTCTGTCAAGCATGCCACCATCCACCGCTACCGCCCCGGGCGCAGGTTAAGTCAGGATGTGGCTGGCTATCAGGGCAAGCGTTACTATGCCGTGGCAGCTGAGCAGTATGTCTTGACGCCTTCGGATCTGGGCGAGCTGACTTTTCCTGCCCAGCAGTATGATGTCGTGCTTGGCGTGCAGGTAAGGAGCAATGATCCCTTTGACCCTTTCGGTTCCTTCTTCCCCTTTGGGCGCTCTCAGACGCAGCAGGTCAAGAAGTCATGCTCTTCTGCCCCCCTGAAGATAAAGGTGGCCAAACGTCCACGCAAGACCATTCTTGAATTGCAGCAAAGCGGAGCGATGGTTATGTGATATGTGAAATATGATATGTCAGAGGGGAGATGCGAGGTCAGATATTTTGCCTCACATCTCCCTTTTGGCATCTTTTTTTCCGTATTTGTTGGTGTAAAGTTTGGCGGGATTGCTAAAAAATGCTAAATTCGCACCGCATTATGCCCTGTTTTGAGTACGGGAGCGTGTCATTATTTGTGATGATAAATCTTAAAAATACTAATACTTAATTTTATGTGGTTAACTAATTCTTCGATTGGAAGGAAGGTAGTAATGTCCGTTACGGGCCTTGCCCTGATTCTCTTCCTTACGTTTCATGCATGCATGAACGTGGTTGCCCTGTTCAGTGCCGAGGCTTACAATGCCATCTGCGCTTTTCTGGGCGCTAACTGGTATGCTGTGGTGGCTACGGCGGCTCTGGCTGCACTGGTTGCCCTGCATTTCATCTTTGCCATCATCCTTACCTTGCAGAATCGCAAAGCCCGCGGCGGTAGCAACTATGCTGTCAGCACCAAGGTCGTTGCCGGCAAGGTGGAGTGGGCGTCTAAGAACATGTTTGTACTGGGCATTATCGTATGCCTCGGTCTGCTGCTACACCTCTACAACTTCTGGTACAACATGATGTTTGCCGAGTTGGCAGGAGTGGAAGGTCCGCTGTCCCCAACCGACGGCTATGCTTTCATCGTGCAGACCTTCAGCTGCCCCGTTTACGCTGGGCTTTACATTGTTTGGCTCGTGGCTCTGTGGTTCCACCTCAGCCACGGCATGTGGAGTGCCTTCCAGACTCTCGGCGCCAGTGGCAAGACCTGGCTTCCGCGCGTCAAGGCTATCAGTATTGTTTGGAGTACAGTGGTAATCCTTATGTTCATCGTCGTGGTGGTTTACTTCGCCCTCGGTTTCGGCTGTGAGTGCAGCGCTGCCTGTGGCGACGGATGTGCCCAGGCTGCTGCCTGCGGTTCAGCCTGCTAGGTTTTTATTCCTCAAGTATCTATATAGTTCCTATAGTATCTATAGTTCCTATAATAAAAAAAGCAAGACAATGACTAAACTTAATTCCAGAATACCTGAGGGTCCCGTATCAGAGAAGTGGACCAACTATAAGGCTCACCAGAAGTTGGTGAACCCCAAGAATAAGCTCAAGCTCGATGTAATCGTGGTCGGCACCGGTCTGGCAGGAGCCAGCGCAGCCGCCTCGCTGGGCGAGATGGGCTTCAACGTGCTCAATTTCTGCATCCAGGATAGCCCCCGCCGTGCTCACTCCATTGCAGCACAGGGCGGTATCAATGCAGCTAAGAATTATCAGAACGACGGCGACTCAGTCTATCGCCTCTTCTACGACACCGTAAAGGGTGGTGACTATCGTGCCCGTGAGGCCAATGTCTATCGTCTGGCTGAGGTGAGCAACAATATCATCGACCAGTGTGTGGCTCAGGGAGTTCCTTTTGCCCGTGAGTATGGTGGCATGCTTGCCAACCGCTCCTTCGGCGGTGCCCAGGTTAGCCGTACCTTCTATGCCAAGGGTCAGACCGGCCAGCAGCTTCTGCTTGGAGCCTACAGTGCCCTCAGCCGCATGGTAGAGGCCGGCAAGGTAAAACTCTTCACCCGCTATGAGATGGAGGATGTAGTAATTATCGATGGCCGTGCCCGTGGCATCATCGCCCGCAACCTCGTCAGCGGCAAACTCGAGCGCTTCACCGCCAACGCAGTGGTGATAGCCACCGGCGGCTACGGCAACACCTATTTCCTCTCCACCAACGCTATGGGCTGCAACTGCTCCGCCGCAGTAGCCTGCTATCGCAAGGGAGCTATGTTTGCCAATCCCTCTTACGTGCAGATTCACCCCACCTGTATTCCCGTCCACGGCGACAAGCAGTCTAAGCTTACCCTTATGTCTGAGTCGCTCCGCAACGACGGCCGCATCTGGGTACCCAAGAAACTGGAAGATGCCAAGGCACTGCAGGCTGGCACCAAGCAAGGCTGGGACATCCCCGAAGAAGATCGCGACTACTATCTGGAGCGCCGCTATCCTGCCTTTGGTAACCTTGTGCCCCGCGACGTAGCCAGCCGTGCTGCCAAAGAGCGCTGCGACAAGGGCTATGGTGTCAACAACACTGGTCTGGCTGTCTTCCTCGATTTCTCTGAATCCATCCAGCGCCTCGGCATCGATGAGATCCGCCAGCGTTATGGCAACCTCTTTGATATGTATGAGGAGATAACCGATGTCAATCCTGGTGAGTTTGTGCAGAGCGTCAACGGCATCGACTACTACAAGCCGATGATGATATTCCCGGCCATCCACTACACCATGGGCGGCATCTGGGTTGACTATGAGCTGCAGACCACTATCCCCGGCCTCTTCGCCATCGGTGAGTGCAACTTCTCTGACCACGGAGCCAACCGCCTCGGTGCTTCCGCTCTCATGCAGGGCTTGGCTGACGGCTACTTCGTTCTGCCCTACACCATCCAGAACTATCTCTCCGACCAGGCCGTATGGCCCAAGGTCAGCACCGACCTGCCCGAGTTTGCCGAGGCAGAGAAGAGCGTTGATGCCGAGATCGACCGCCTCATGGGCATCCAGGGCAAGCGCTCCGTTGACTCCATCCACAAGGAGCTCGGCCACATCATGTGGGAGCATGTAGGCATGGGCCGCACCAAGAAAGGCCTCGAGGAGGGCATTAAGCTGCTCAAGGCACTGCGCAAGGAATTTAATGAGAACCTCTTCGTGCCAGGCAAGAAGGAAGGACTCAACACCGAGCTTGACAAGGCCATCCACCTCCGCGACTTCATCACCATGGGTGAGCTTGTCGCTACCGACGCCCTCCACCGCGAGGAGTCATGTGGCGGTCACTTCCGCGAGGAGCACCAGACCGAGGAGGGCGAGGCCAAGCGTGACGACGAGAACTTCTTCTATGTAGGCTGCTGGGAGTACCAGGGCGACGACGAGAAGGCCCCCGTCCTCCACAAGGAGCCCCTCGAGTATGAGGCCATCAAGGTGCAGACACGTAACTATAAGAATTAACCCTTAAACCAACAGAACTATGGCAAGGAATATTTCTTTCACAATACGCTATTGGAAGCAGAATGGTCCTAAGGATAAGGGTCATTTCGACACCCATGAGATGAAGAACATCCCCGACGATACCTCATTCCTTGAGATGCTTGACATCCTCAACGAAGAGCTCATCGAGGAGGGCAAGGAACCCTTCGTCTTCGACCACGACTGCCGCGAGGGCATCTGCGGCATGTGCTCACTCTATATCAACGGTACGCCCCACGGCAAGACAGCCACTGGTGCCACCACCTGCCAGCTCTACATGCGTCGCTTCAACGACGGTGACATTATCACCGTAGAGCCATGGCGCTCCGCCGCCTTCCCAGTCATCAAGGACTGCATGGTTGACCGCTCCGCCTTCGATAAGATTATCCAGGCCGGCGGCTACACCTCCGTGCGCACAGGCCAGCCCCAGGATGCCAACGCCATCCTCATCCCCAAGCAGGATGCCGACGAGGCCATGGACTGCGCCACCTGCATCGGTTGCGGCGCCTGCGTGGCAGCCTGCAAGAATGGCTCCGCCATGCTTTTCATCAGCTCTAAGGTCAGCCAGCTCGCACTCCTGCCACAGGGCAAGCCTGAGGCAGCCAGGCGCGTCAAGGCAATGGTGGCCCGCATGGACGAGCTCGGCTTCGGCAACTGCACCAACACCCGCGCCTGCGAGGCTGTATGCCCCAAGAATGAGACCATCGCCAACATCGCTCGCATGAACCGCGAGTTCCTGAAGGCTAAGGCAAAAGACTAGCAAGACCGATAACCGTTAAACATAGCAGCCTTCGCAGTGCGCGGGGGCTGCTTTTTTTAATAATCCACCATGAATTCTTGAATATGCAGAATAGTATTTCTAATTTTGCAACGAGAAGCAATTGTTAACTTGTCAACTAAAAATCAAACGACAATGAAAATAGGAGACAAAGCCCCTGAGATATTGGGCAAGGATGAGCAGGGATGGGACATCCGTCTGAGTGACTATAAGGGCAGGAAGCTGGTGCTGTATTTCTATCCGAAGGACAACACCAGCGGATGTACGGCAGAGGCTTGCAGTCTGCGTGACCACTATGCAGAGCTGCAAGGCGCCGGCTATGAGGTGGTTGGAGTGAGCAAGGACTCTGCCGCCTCCCACGTTAAGTTCAAGGAGAAGCACGCGCTGCCTTTCCCGCTGATTGCCGATGTCGACAAGACGCTGTTGGAGGCCATGGGCGCCTGGGGCGAGAAGATGATGTACGGCAAGAAGACAATGGGCACTATCCGCACTACCTTTATAATAAATGAGGAGGGCGTGATAGAGCAAATTCTTGCCGGAAAGCAAGTCAAGACCAAGGAACATGCCGAGCAAATACTGAAACAATAGAAGAACGATCAATAGCTGATAATTGTTAAATATAGCAGTCTTTGCAGAACACGGAGGCTGCTATATTTTGTACTCCTAATTTATTAACGCGCGTAAGAAAAGAATTAATGCGCGTAAGAATAGAAGGTGAATGCTTTTCTCCGGGCGGACTCTGATAAGGGAAATTTCTTTGCAGAGCGGAGAGAATAAAATGCCGTGCCCGCAAGAATTGCAACCGTAGAAATGAAATATAAAGCAGAGCGCGAGAAAATTAATCGCGTCGAAGTTTCAATTTCTTAGCTAAGAATCAATAGTTTCTTAACTAAGAAACAATGGTGTCTTAACTAAGAATCAATAGTGTCTTAGCTAAGAAATTGACGTGAGCTCGCATTTAGATTTCATAATTACGCAGTTGTATTTAGTTGGTTCACAATTATATTTCTTGAGTTCACAGTTATATTTCTTGAGAACGCAGTTGTGTTTCTTGAGAACGCAGTTGGATTTAGCTTATAGGCAGTTGTTTTTAGGTAGTGGGCAGTTGGATTTCTGTTGTAGGTAGCAGGGTTTCGGTAGTGAGTAAATGCTTTTCGGTAGCGAGTAATTGGATTTATTCGGTGGGTAACAGGGTGTTGTCAGTGTGTGGTTGGGTTTGTTGAAATTATGGATTGAAGGTGTAATTGTGCCGTTCGGATTATTGCATCTGCTTGGTTTTTGAAAGGATGTGTTTTTTTGCCGGAAAATGCGATTAAAAATGGAACTTCGCTGTATTTTGCAGGAAAAAAGGTAACTTTGCAGCCAGAAGAAGTGGTGAAAAGGCAGCCTCTAACTGTCGCAACAATGTCGACGAACGGGTTGACCGCTGGCAATACCGCTTCCGGCGTCCGCGCCTTCCTCCTGAATTTCGACGGTGATGATGCGGGGATTCGGGACGAGGAGTTAGATGTTAACAATCAACCAATCTGCGACCTTTCGGGCCGCAAAGTGAACGGCCAGTTGCCCAAAGGTATTTATATTGTCAACGGCAAGAAGGTAATGGTAAAATAATCAGCTTGGTAGGAAAGAGAGAGCAATTTCTCTGCCGAAAGCGAGGAAAAATAGGATTTGAATGTCTGTTTGTTTGTCATTGAAGAAGATTGCCGCTTCGCTCTCAAAGGCTCCTGCAAGTTTTGCTTCGGCTTCGCCGACAGCGAAAGAGCCTTTTCGCGATGCCTGCGGCATTGCCGCTGTTGAGCGTGATGCTCAGCAAGTGCCCAGGCTGCTGGATGAGAACGGCGTGGGGTGGAACACCATCGGTTGCTGCTGTTGGCAGCATGACTATCCCTATGTGCCCAAGGCAGAGTTCCGCATGGCATACACTGACGAGGCTTTCCTGGTGCATTACCGTGCGAGCGAGCTTACCGTCAGGGCGAAGTACGGTGCAGATGACGGCAAAGTGTGGACCGATTCATGCATGGAGATGTTTCTGTCGCCGTGTCCTGAGGATGGCAGCTACTATAATTTGGAGTGCAACTGCATTGGCACTGTGCTGCTCGGCTATCATGATGCCGATGGCAATAAGTCGAGAGCTGCTTATGACGTTACGGCCGGCATTGGCCGATGGGCTTCGCTGGGCCGCAGTCCCTTTGTGGAGCGCGAGGCCGAGGGTCCCTGGGAGGTGGCGCTGATTGTGCCGTTCGCCTGCTATTGGAGGCACGCTTTCCGCCCAGAGGCTGGGACGCAGATGCGAGGTAATTTCTATAAGTGCGGCGACGAATTGCGTACGCCTCATTTCCTTTCGTGGGCTCCTATCGAGTGGGAGAGGCCAAACTTCCACCTGCCGCAGTTTTTTGGTCAGCTGCGTTGCCAGTAGTATAAATTTGTCAACATTTTTTACCGAAAAAAGGTTGATTGACACTTTTAGACTCTCAATTCTTGGCAGACTGCGACTATTTGCGTAATTTTGGCATAATTGTTTAGTAAATAGTAACTTCTCAAACTGTGAAATAATGAAAAGGTTTCTTCTCCTTGCTATGCTCGCCCTGATAATCAGTGGTCAGTGGTCGACGGTTGACGGTCAAAACTACAAGAACGCTTCCGAGCCCGACAAGATGTGGGGCTACTACTGCTACCGCGAGGTGCCTGTGAAGGGCGTGACGGTTGATCCCAACGTATATCGTGAGACGGATACCAAATGGTATGACGCACGCACCACAGAGGGTATCATGAGCTCGATGCCCACTGTGCAGGATATGATTCTAGCCTACCACTACCGCATACCCAACGGCCATGTGAAGGCCGACGTGGTGTGGAAGAACAAGTACGCCAAGTTCGCCAAGGTCAAGGTGAGGGTGGTGCACCCCCACTCGGGGCAGGTGCTCTACAACGGAGAGTTCGGCAACACCGAGCTGGCCTCCACAGAGAGGACCAGCGTGCTGTTTCCTGACATCAACTTCCCCACCGACGATTTCTATCGCATAGAGCTGCGATGCGATGACTGGGGAGCCCTGCAGTCTATCAACTATTTCAACTACTACCGCGAGAGCGAGTTGCCCGTGCTGATTCCGCGCAACTTCGGCGGCACGTCGGCATTTATGAGTCCCTGGCACAGCACCCACCCCGAGGCACCGCAGGGGGATGCCTACGACTGGATCTATGTGGAAGGCAGGGTGAACAGCGACCGAAACTTCCCGGGCACCTACTACATGATGGTGGGCACGCCCACCGGATACATGGGCATGCAGACTAACTATGCCGTTGGCGACAACGACTTCGTGAGGAGCACCCTCTTCTCAGTGTGGGATGCCGCCAATATGGATGAGGATCCCAACCTGGCTGAGTATCTCCAGTCGAAGGTGCTCGATGGCCACCTTGATGCCGTTCACACCCATGCCGGTGGCGAGGGATCGAGCGCCTCGGTGATGTTTAAGGATGACCCCAAGTGGTGGAGAGACGACCACTGGATACAGTTCCTGGTGAACTTCCGCCCGCTGACCACTCCCGTAACCGTGAAGGACCGCAATGGGCGCGACTCCACGTTTAACTACGGATACACTGTCACCACGGCGTGGTATAAGGTAGATACCATGCCCGAGTGGCGCTATATGGCCAGCATCCGCGCCGCCGGCATCTGCCGCAACGTGAGCGGATGGTACGATTTCATCGAGCCCTTTACCAGCTATGCAGGCAACAAGATGCACACCGTCTATCACCGCCACCCCGCCATGCGCTCGGCAGCCAGCGGCAAGTGGTATAACTGCAATCAGCTGGTGCACGGCTATGACGACAATGGTGACAAGGACCGCCGATATCATACCGACATCGGACGCGGCGCCACATCGCTCTACGACAACTGCTTCCGCATGGATATGGGCGGCTACGTCCACTGGCATGACAGCGCTGAGGTGGTGCCTCTGGCTAAAGATATGAGTTTTGTGGACACAATCCAGATTGACATCCTCAACCGTAGGGTAAACGAGACCCTGGCCTACGACGACTACTATAATCTCAACGAACGCATCAACGCCTGCGCTGAGCACGTGACGGCATGGCGCGTTATGAACGACCAGACCAGCACGCCCAGCTCGGCGCCGAGCGTCATTGACGCCAATAAGACAACCTACTGGTACACCTCAACCTATCCAGCCTATCTGGCCCTGGAAGCCGACACGGAGCAGACCTTCAGCAGCTTTGAACTCTATTGGTCAACGCAGTATGACACACGTGCCCACTTTGTGGACTTCTATACCAGCGACGACGGCGAGAACTGGACGCTGGCCTACGACAGCCTGGAGGTGCGCTGCCTTGACCGCATTGACGTGACACTGCCCAAGCCGCTCAAGACAAAGTATCTGCGCATGATGTTCCACCATAAATACACCTCCAACAAGTCATTGCGCATCAACGAGATAACCATGAGGGGCGAGTTTGACCTGGACGGCGTGAAGGCCCTGGCCAAGGAACTGCTGGATAAGGCCGGCACCCCCGATAACTATCCTGAGAGCGACCTGCAGGAGCTTAAGGCCGTCTATGCTGACGGCACCTGCACCGACGCGCAGGCCCTGGCTACTGCCCTGCAGGACGTGAGCCGCAAGAGCTCATTCCTGCGTACCTATCTGGTCAACAACCGCATCAATCTGGCACAGGAGCATGCCTACTATATGCCGGGCATGAACGGCCAGGGTGCTCTGGCTGCTACGGCCGACGGCAAGCTGACCAGCAAGGGAGCCACCATTGACGGCGCTCTCGCCCAATATCAGGACAAGGCTGTGATGGACGATCCCTATTGCAACTGGCAGGTGATGCACGATGAGCCATTTACGGCCTACTACCTTTATAATATCGGCGCGAAGAAATTCCTCAACACTAAGGCAGAGGGCGGACTGAGTGATGAGCCTCAGGCCCTGCTGCCCAGACAGTGGGGTAAGGGATTCTATATCACCGTGGAGGATACCAAGGAAATCATCGGCTTCGACCCCACTACAGATGAGTTGCTCACCCTCGACAGCAGGACATCCAACCGCAATTTCTTCTACGTTTATGACAACTTCCGCATGATTCAGCCCGTGGCTGTGGCCGACTCGCTGCGTCAGTACACCGAGCCCGGTGACAAGCTTGCCCTTTACAAGGCTGGCATCGGGGAGATGCTCAATGCCCCCGTGGGAGTAGTGGGCGGATTCACCAGCGAGGAAGCCCGCGAGGCTTTGCAGGCAGCCTATGACAATGCCGATTCCGACCCCATGGCTTTCATTGAGGCTGTGGAGAACGTGGACGTGCTGGAGTTTGACCCCGACAATACTGTCTACCGCTTTGCCTCGACAGACGAGAGTCTGGCCTCCACACCGTATATCTCTGCTGACGAAGCTCTGCGCATCTATGCAAAAGCCGACAGCAAGGGGCCTGACCAGATATGGCGATTTGAGAAGAAGAACGACGGCTACACCATCTCGTCGCAGGGCGTAACCCTTAAGCCTATGGGTAACCGCGTGGGCGAGACTATCAGCTCGACGTCCAACTACAACCTTGGCGGCATCTTCACCCTCAGTCAGCCCTCGTGGGGTAAGAACTACATTGCCGCCTCCGAGTTTGCCGCTGCCGTAATTAACGGCGCTAACTCGCCTATCAAGAGTGCTGCGCCCGAAGCAGTGGGTAGCACATGGTACGTGGAGCCTGCCCAGACGGCCAGCTTCTCGCTCAACTCTGTGGGCGTTACTTCGGTATTCTTTGACTACACTATCATTCTGCCTGGTAATGTCAATGCCTATGGAGTGAGTGGAGTGAACAGCGACGGCACCCTGCAGCTTATCAGTCTGGGTGACACTATACCGGCCCGCACCGGTGCCATCATTGTTGGCGACAACTATCAAAAGGTAACCGTAGAAGTGTCGGGCGCCGACGTGCCTGCCAAGGAAGGCAATCTGCTCAAGGGCGTATTCTTCCGCAACACATCGCTGGCTAAGGGTACCTTCATGACCCTGGCCACCGCCAGCGGCAAGCCCGTGATGAAGAAGCCTGCCATAGCAGTGGTTAACGCCAACCAGGTCTATCTGCCCCTTACCGACGATATGCCCAGCTTGGCCAATTATACCTTCAATGAGGAGGACATAACGGGAATAGCAGGTCAAGAGTCAAGAGTCGAGAGTCAGGAGTCAATGGTCAATGGTCAATCAACCTATGACCTGCAGGGCCGCAAGGTCAGTGGCACTGTGAAGGGCAGCATCTATATCCGCAACCATCACAAGATTTTGCAAAAATAATATAACTTTATAAATATTGTAATGAAAAGACAATTGCTATCTTTTGCCGCCATCATGCTGATGCTATTGTGCGGCACAGGCCTTGTCAAGGCCCAGAATGTTACGGTTGACGGTATAGACTACGCCTTAGGCGAAGGTACCGCGACTGTAGTAAAAGGCACCTACTCAGGTGAAGTGGTTATACCAGAGTACATTGAGGTGGACGGCGCCTTCTACGATATTACCGCAGTGTCCGACCGCTGCTTCCGCGACAATCACGACCTTGAGTCGGTGACGTTTAAGGGCAAGTCGGTGGACTTTGAGGGTGTAGCAACATTTGAGAACTGCGAAAACCTGCACACCATCGTGATGCCTGAGCAGTCTTACAAACTTGGCGAGTGGTCGTTTGCCGGATGTTCCAAGCTGCAGACCATTCAGATTCCTGAGGGCATTTCCGACATAGGCAACTCGATGTTCAAGAACTGCTCTGAGCTCTATGAGATTACCCTGCCATCCACGCTTACACGCATTCGCATCGACGTATTCCGCAGCACCCCCATGCTGCAGACCGTATTCCTCAACACCAGCGAGGCTCCCAGCGTGGACAACAGCCCCCTGACCGCCGGAGCCACGGTAGTGGTGCCCGACGAGTATAAGGAGAACTTTTCTTCTATATGGTGCGGCGCCATCGTGATGAGCAAGTCTGACTTTGAGCATCCCTCATCCTACACTGAGCTGAAAGTCTATATTGACCTCATCAGCGAGAGCGGCATATCCTATGAGGCAGGCACAACCCCCGGCACCTATCCTGCCGACAAGGTGGAAACCTTTGAGACTGCCCTCATCAACGCAATGATGATGCTGGAGGGCGACTATAGCGAAGAGGAGTACGCTGAGGCCCTTGAGAACCTCAAGAGTCTGCGCGAGGACCTCGACAAGTCGTTCAACCCCCTCGTCGACGGCTACTACTATATCGTGAGCGCTTACCCCGACTTCCTTGTTAAGCAGTCGGAGGAGAAAGCAATGAGCGTTGACGGCAACAAACTGACCTGGAAGACGTTCAGCGAGAATGACCCCACCGAGGTAGTCCGTATTGTGCCCAAGGGGAAAAATATATATACCATTCAGAGCTACTCCAACGAGAAGTACATCAAGTCCTCCTCCAGCGCACAGGCCAGTCAGAAGGTACTCCTCTCGGCTGATCCTCTCACCGAGCAGACCATCACCCCCATCGGCTCGCTGCAGTGGCTGATTGCAAACACATTCTGCGACATATCCTATCACCCCGAGGGCCACGGCTCCGGCTCCGGCAAGAAGGGTGACATAGTAACCTACAACGGCAATGAACTTAATGGCATCTCGACATGGTATCTACGCTATGTGGACGAGAGCCGCCTTGACGAGCTCGCAGCCGTCAAGGCTCAGCTCGCACTCAACGACGAGATTGCCGCGCTGATAGAGGAGGCCTATGAGCTCCGCGACAAGACCATCAGCTATATCAAGACCGACAAGCTCATCACCAAGGTTGACGACGACGACCCCACTCAGGGGCAGATAATCTCCAATGCCAAGGACGAGTCAGAAGGCACCTATGCCTCGCTCATTGACGGCGATCTGAGTGGTGACAAGTTCTTCCACTCTTCCTATCATACCGATCCTCATGCGTTCAACTATCTGCAGGTTGACCTGATGGACAACAGCGTGAGCGGATTCCAGGCCCTGCTGGCTCTCCGTTCCGGTGCCTACGGCACTGCCGATGCTCCCGAGGAGATTGCCATCTATGCCACCAACGACACCACCGGCACCTATGCCGGCACCGAGGTGATGGACTCTATCTGCACCATCAACCTCACCTGGGAGAACATACGCTATCAATATACTCCCATCATTGACCTCGGCAAGGATTATCGCTATCTGCGCTTCACCGTCAAGAAGACCCACGAGAACCGCTCCGGCGGCTTCGAGCATCCCTTCTTCTGTCTCGGCGAGCTCCAGGTCTATGGCATGTCCCTCGACACAGAGCACTCGCAGTACTACTACATGGATGGAATGAAGGAGGCTGTTGACAACATGGCCACTGCTACAGGCGAGGCTGAAGGTGTGCTGGCCGAAGGCACTACCACTCAGGAGGATATCGACAAGCTTCGTGCAGCTATCGATGCAGTGAAGGAACTCTACATCGACACCGTGGCACTCAACACTGCCATTGCCTATGCTGAGAACCTGATTGCCAATACCGAGGTTGGCGATGAGCTTGGCCAGACCACCCAGGAGGCCATCGACGCTCTGCAGAGCGTGCTCAACGATGTTAAGACAGCTGCCTTTGCCGACCCGCTTGTCAAGGCCGACGTTGATGCTGCCACTAAGAAAATGACTGAGGCCAACGAAGCCTTCGTCAAGACCATCAAGGGCATTGAGCCCAACACATGGTACTATATCGTGTCAACAGCCATATACCGCGAGGGTGACCCCGGCGAGGATGACGCACGCTGCATTGACAATGTAATCTACGCCTCCGGCACAGGTGAGAACGATGCCCTCAAATGGGGCCTCAATGAGGAAGGCACCATGGGCTATATCTACAATCCCTATGCCATGTGGCGCTTTGTGCCCATCGAGGGTTCCGACAGCTACTATGTTCAGTGCCTCGGCAAC
>CADAZW010000010.1 GCA_902792555.1 uncultured Bacteroidales bacterium
AATGAGGTAAAGGTCGTTGACAGCATTCTTGATTACATAGGTCTTGCCCGACTCAGGAGCGGTGGGCTCGTCGGCAACCTCCCAGTAGTGGGCGGTCGGTAAGAGGTCCTCAACCTTCTCGGCGGGAACGGGAACGAGGGTGAAGGAAGCCTCACCGTGAGGACCGGTGATACCATAGCCCCATACAGCGTTCGGGCCGTCATTGTTGCCGCCCGGGTTACCCTTCGGACAGTACTGCTTGTTGTTGGCATAGATGCGGAACGAACCCTCACCCTCGCCTACGAATGTGGCGGGATAGGTGGGCTCCTCCGTAGCGCTGACTGCATCGGGATAGAATCCCTCGCCGGCGTACAGGTTGTTCTCCATGTTCTGGAGGTCCCATGCTTCGGGGTCCTGCGCGTTGGGGGTAACCTTGAAGATGAACTTCAGGTTGTCCTCCTCGAAGATGCTCCACCAGAGCTGGTTCTCCTCGGCATTGGTGTAGATGGCCTTGGGCTCCTTGCCGAGCTCGGCAATCTTGGCGTTGTCAAGGAAGATCTGGTAGTAACCCTCGGTAACGGGAACCACGTCGGTCATGGCCTTTACATAGGCTGCGGAGAGGTCGTTGATGGCGGCAATCTTGGTGTCAACATCGGCTGCGACGCCGAGGTCGTTAGCTGTTGCCAGTGCGTCGTTGAACGCGTCAGCATTCTCCTGCTTGCAGAAGCCGGGAGCGTCCTTTACATTGAGGGTCTTGCCCTGGTACTCGGTCACAGCGTCGATGAGGGCGTTGTTGACCATGTTCTCAAGGTCGGCGTCGTCAACGGGACGCAGCGCGAAGGATGCCTCACCGTGAGGACCGGTGATGCCGTAGCCCCATACATAGGTCGGACCGTCGGCGGTGCCGTTGGCGTTGCCCTGCGGACACCACTGCTTGTTGTTAGCATAGATGCGGAACGAGCCCTCGCCCTCGGCAACGAGTGTTGCGGGATATTCGGGATCAACAGTTGCTGTTACAGCGTTGGGATAGTATCCCTCGCCGGCATAGAGGCCGGTCTCCACGCCCCTGACATCCCATTCGTCGCCGTTGGGGGTGAGCTTGAAGACAAACTTCAGGTCGTTCTGGTCGAGAGCGCCCCACCATGTCTGCATCTTCTCGCTGTTGAGGAAGACGGCCTTGGTGGACTTGCCGTTCTCGGCAATCTTTGCGTTGTCAAGCAGGATGAAGTAGTAGCCTTCAACAACCGGGTTGGGCTCGAGAGCCAACTCGTATGCATCGGCGAGATCTTCAATGGCTGCACGCATAGCTGCCACATCGCTGGCATCCACTGCTTCAAGAGCGGCCTTGGCGGTGTTGTAATTGGCAACATTGTCGGAATTGTACAGACCGGGAGCGGTGCCTACATACTCAGAAGTGAAGTCATAGTAGGCAAGGGCAAGCTCTTTCTCCTTCGAGAAATCGGTGCCGCGGGTTGCCTCGTAGAACAGCCAAGCCGGAGAGTCCATCCAAGGAGCAAGGGCGGCGTTGGTACCGCGCTGGGTGTCGAGCTTAAACAACTTATTGAGGAAAGGCTCGGTGGCGGTAACAACGTAGCTGCCGTCAAAGACATCCTCGGTGCCTACGCCGTCGATGCCGTCACCGGCTGCTGCGGGCAGGATGGTAAAGGCCTGGGCCTCTTCGACGGAGCCGAACTCAGCGTTCATACCGGCATAGTCGTACCAGTCGTAGCCGTCGTAGGGAGTAGTGGCATCCCAGGTCTGGCTTGCATAGTCAACATACTTCCAATAAGCGTTCTCACTGAAGGACTTGAGAGCGAAGCTGGTGTTGGTAGTACCATTGTTCACAGCGCTATAAACCTGGAAGCGGCCGAGGGATACGTAAGGATTACGATTAGAATCGTAGCGGGCGGCGTAGTCCTTCATGGTAGTCTGCTTAACTACGAAACGCACTGCAGTGTATGCTGCACCAAGGTCGATGTGAGGCGAGGTGTAGAATGTGGGATGTGCGTTCTTGATAGCAATCATATCGCTGAGAGTGGTGATGAGCTGCCATGATGTCTCGTCATCAGGAGTGTTGGTGGCATAGATATCCACTATATCAGGCGTATCATAAGTGGAGTTCCACTCAGAGCTAATCATGCTGAAGATGATATGCTGCTCTGCATTAGCGAATGTGGTCTGCAGATAAGTGTCGGTACCTGCGGGCAGCGGTGCATCCCATGAGGAGTGCCAGATGTACTGATTGAGACCATAACCGTCGCTCTCAGGACGAAGCAGGTTGCTGGTCGGGAAACCGCTCTGGGTGTTGTTGGAAGTAATCTGCGAAGCGTCGGTAAGCAGTGCATCTTTCTTCTCCCAGTTGTCTTCAGAGAGAGTACCTGCATCCTCAAGAGTCCATATGTACTCGGGAGCATACACGAAGTTGTCCTCTACAACTGCCGGAGAGTTCACGCCCTTCTCTTCACCTGCGAAGAGGTAGAGGTCGTTGTAGGCGTTCTTGATGATGTAATTCTTCCCTGCCTCGGGAGCTGAAGGCTCAGCAGCTACCTGCCAGTAGCGTGTGGCGGGACCTTCTTCATACTCAACGGGCTCAAAGATCCAGCAGGCAGCGGTGCCGTCGGCATTGTAGTTGAGCCAAGAGGTCTGGCGGATAATACCCTCAGTGGCATTGACATCGTTGATGGCGATGCACTGGCTAACTCCTGACTTGTTCTGACGCATGGGCTGCATGATTATCTGCGGAACGGCAGAACTGTAGGTGAAGCATACGGGGTATGCATTCTCCTCGGTGGTGCCGTCAACACCCATACCGGCGGAGTTCTGCTCCATATTGCCGGAGCTTACATAGAGACTGGTGGCCAGGCTCTGCAGCGAGAACTGCTCGTGAGGCTGACCGTCAAAGGTGTAGGTAGTGCCGAGATTCTTGACATCGAACACAAACTGATTGGCATTGGCCTCGTCGTAGGCCTTCCACTTGAGGGCACCGTCTTCAGCCACATAGAGAGCATACTTGGCGTCCGTCTTGGCTGCGCTTACGATACGATAGGTGCCGTCGGCGAAGGTGTTCTTCTCTGAAACGGCCTTATCGTAGGCTGCGGTCAGCTCCTCGGCCATAGTCTGCTTCTGAGCTACGGTCAGACCGCCTGCGGCAGACTGACCAAGATAATCCTCGTAGAGGGCCTTGAAGGCATCCACGTTGGCCTTGACATACTCGCCCGGGGCTGTACCGCCCTGCAGGCTCTCATACTTGTCTGCCAGATTGTTGAGGGCGTTCTTAAGGGGGTCTTGAGCGTCGAGAATCTGCTCGACGGTGCTTTGGTCAACCTCCTCAAAGCTCCATGCACGGATAGAGTTCTCATACGGTGCACTGGCATCATCGGACCACGCATTCATGCGTAGGAATCCGGTGGTGGCCGCCGTGCCGTTGAGCGAGACGCACTGCTGAACAGTGCTGCCCGTGTCGTGAGCAGGCTGGATGAGGAACTGGTCGGTAAACATGGCATCGCCATGACCGCCAGTGCCCATCGGGATGATACACTGGTTCCAGGCGCTGGCCGAGGAAGCGATGTAGAAGTCGGTATTGCTTGACTCATCGCCCCAATAGCCTCTGCTGCACCACTGCACAGCAGCTTTGCCTACATACAGGTCGTTGCCTATAGCCTTAAGGTTGTAGGCATCATACCCGTGGAACGTTCCGTTTGCAGTGGCCAGAAAGACCATGCTGCCGTCCATGGCGTCGTAACCTTCGTCATAGACCTTGTACTGCATGCCGCTGGCATCTGCAAACATTACCACCTTGTCGGCGAGCTCGCTGTAAGCGCTGAAGATGCGATAATACTTGCCGCTTGTAAGCGAAGTAACATACGCTGCACTCACCGTCATAGTCATGCCCAGCATAAGAGTGAGCATAACCGTCATTGACTTTAGATAGTGTTTGAACATAGGTTAATAAATTAGGTTAATAAAAAGAAATCGATATTCTTGCAGTTTTTTATTACTGAGAGTTGAGGGGGCGCCTTTCTTTCTCTCTCACCCGTATCTCTATATTTTCGTTATGTTTTGCGTTTAAGACACTTTCAAATTGTAAACTCTTTTTTTGACTTTATCCATACCGAATGTAAAATTAAAGAAAACAAATGAAAGGTCCCCACAAAAAAACCGAAAAAACGGCTTTTCTAAGGAAAAAGCAGTATTTTGCAACTAAATTGAACGTTTTCGTTAAGGTGATTGCGAAGAAACCAACATTATATGGCTTCGAAGGAATTCCTCCTACTCCTCTAGGAGGAGGGGGAATATACTCCTATTCACCATTCACGATGGTATTATACACCGTCACCACGTCGGCACTGTTGACCTCGCTGCTGGTATCCGTGTCTGCAGAAGTAAGGCCTATGCCCGACTTGGGGCCATCGATGATATAGGCATAGATTGCTACCACATCGCCGCTGTCAACCGAACCGTCGCGATTTACGTCGCAGAACGCTGCGGGCTCATAGGCCACCGGCCTGAACATCCAGGCGCAAAACCACCATGTGGTTCCCTTGGTAACCTTGGTCTCCTTGCCCGACGGCCCCATCAGATGGGTCTTGCCGTCAGCCGAAGTGATATCAAAGACCAGACGCTTGCGCACATTATCGTTGGCATCATTATTCCAATAGGTGAGGCCCTCTTCATAGCGATTGACTATCTTGAGGTCCACAGGCTCATCGGCCCAAATATGGTTGCTCTTCTCCAGCGAGCTGAGGTATTTGCCGTTACCCACATTCTGTATGTTCCAATAGTCGCCATTGCGCACTAAGTGGAAAATGTAGGCTGTGTTATCCTCCATCATCGGTGACTTGTACACATAGTTGTCGGCAGCGGAGTAGGTCATAGCTATGCCTGTGCCTGCAGCCTTTGCATCTGCGGCGAAGCCTGATATAATATAATAGTAGCCTCCGTCCTGCAAAGGATTGCTCTTAGCCGTGCAGACTTCATAGGCACTCTCAATAGCGTCACACAGGGGGCCCAGCACCTCGTTGCGCACCTCCTGCTGCTCCACTGCGGCCTTGCCGGCCTCCACTGCACGCTCCAGTTCCTCAACCTGGGCCAGAGTAGTCACTGCACCACACTCCGAACCGTCAACATACGGGGCCTCGGTATCCAGCAGCGGGGTGGTGAAAATGTTGGTCTCTGGGTCGCACTGCGCCACCAGTTTCTGTAGGCGATCCTGCAGCACAGTATATGTTCCCTTGGTGTAGGAAAGCAGGATGTTCTGGTTAGCAGCAAAGGCTGAATCATGATCGAGCAGCATCAGATCCTCGCCGGCAGCCTCCTTGGTATATTCCACCAGCCTGGCGCCATGGATAGTGCCGCTGCCGTCGCCTTGCGAGGTGTTGACATAGACAAAGTACTTGACGGGGGCATCCGGATCCAGGCGCTTGAAATAGGGCGTCAGGTCATAATGTAACTCCGTCGGAGTGGCTAGCAGGTCGTCCTCTAAGCCAATCATCACCTTGTCAATAGGCAGTTTGTCAATAACAAAGCTCTCGTCGGGGGTCTCTGCATCGGTGGCAGTGGCATAGCCCACGGTAAGGCTTACCTCTGAACTCTTCGTGTAATCGAGGTTAAGCACTAGTTCGTGAGTCTTCACGTCAGCCTTCTCGCCGTAGAGGTAGAGCCCTAGGTCAAAGAACTGGCCTCCAGAAGTCTGGGTCACGTGTACTGCAATAGTATTGCTCCCCTGCAAGTTGAGAGCCTGTCGTGCCGTGGCCGAAAGCTGATAGTTTTCATAGCTGGTAGTGTAGCCGGAAATCTTCAGACCGCTCACACCATTGAAAAAGATCTGACAATCCTCGTCATGATAGAGCTTGGCACGAATCTTCTTCATCTGTTCCTCTGTGATATTGAGCGGCAGCTCGCAGCGCAGCCATATATCCTTGGTGTTCCACATAGTGTTGACCACCATGTTGTCGAAGCCAGGCATGCCAAATCCAGCCTTGCCAGTACGCCACTTACTGTCATCAAAATCAGGAGCCTCCCAACCCTCGCCGGGGTCAGTGGTAGTATATTTCCACACCACAGGCTGCACGTCGGCAGAGGTCAGAACATAGTACAGCTCATCTGCATAATCGTCTATCACATGACGGTTGGCAGCATAGAGCTTATCTATATCGCTCTTCACCAGGCGGTCGTAGGTCATCATGCCGTTGAGCTCCGACTCCACGTCAGTCAGCTGGGTATATACGGCACCAGAGAGCGAGTTCTTTATCTTTTCCTGGAATAGCCTGTCAGCATATGAGGCATAGGTGCTGTCGTAGGCTGCAGCGTCCTTGGCATATCCATATACATTGCCAGCCGCTCCCCAAGTGTGGCCTTCCACCAACAGCTGCACACCTCCATACTCACCAAAGGCAGTAACCTGATCGCTGCTGCTAATGCTGCCTGGAGCCGGATAGGAGTGAATATCCTTGATATCACCGGCACCAGTCAGCGTCCAGCCACTTGCCTCGTCCACCAGGCGAGTGTCGTCATAGTTCTGCACCAAATTGACATATGCCTCAGTGTCATGCTGACCGCCAGCCTCATTGAAGTTGATCCATGTCACAATGCTGGGCACATTCTTCAGATTGTCAAGCATGGCAAAAAGCTCCTTGGTAAACCACTGGGCATTGTTTTCCACATCGCGGTAGCTGCCTCCGTAGTTCATGCCCGGCATATCCTGCCATACCATCAGGCCCATCTTGTCGCACCAATAGTACCAACGGGCAGGCTCCACCTTGATGTGCTTCCTCACCATATTGAGGCCTATCTTCTTCATAAAGAGGATATCGTTCTGTATAGCCTCATCGCTCGGTGGAGTGAGATTGCTCTCCGGCCAATAACCCTGGTCCAGGCATCCCATATTGAAGAGGAATTTATTGTTGATTGTCATCCTCCAGCGGTTACCCACCTTTTCCTTGCTCACCTTACGCATTCCGAAATAAGCTAGTACATTGTCAGAATTGCCCATTCCATCGGAGAGTTTAACCCGTAGGTCATAAAGGAACGGGTGATCGGGACTCCACAGGTCGGGATTACTGATTTTTACTCTCATCAAACTGCCTGCCTTACCCTCAGCAGTAGCCACTACCACACTGCCATGCATTACTTCCACCTCCACGGTGGCATTGGCAGCGTCATCGCCCTTGGCGGTCACTGTCAGCAGCAGCTGCTCCTGGTCAACATCGGGCACCATACGGAGGTCGGAGACATAAGTCTTGCTCACAGCCTCCATCCACACCGTCTGCCAGATACCCGAGCAGCTAGTATAGAAAATGCCACCAGGACGACTCACCTGCTTACCGCGAGGATTGGACTCCTTATCTGTGGGGTCATAAACCTTCACCACCAACTCCTGCTCTGTGCCGGGCTTCACCTTGTCGGTGATATCAATGGAGAAGGGGTCGTAACCGCCCTGATGGTTCCCCACCGAGTCACCGTCGAGCCATATACTGCACTTCCAATCCACGGCACCGAAGTTGAGCATCACTCGCTGTTCTTTCCAGGCCTCAGGCACCGTCAGTTTACGGCGATACACCATATTCTCTATCTTTTGCTTAATACCGCTCATGGCGCTTTCCGTACAGAATGGCACCAAGATATCCTGCCATCCACTGGTAGGCACAGGAGCATAGAGCGAGGTAGTAGTATGGAATTCCCATAATCCGTTAAGATTTATCCAACCTTTGGCAGCATCACCCCTAGCCATGAAACTGGCGCGCCAGACGTCAGCAGCGCCTGCCAGTTCTTCACCAGCCATACGCACCATTTGTGGACGGGGATACTCGGGCAGAACGTTGTCGGGAGTCACAGCGTCGGCAAAACGCGTCTTAATAGGCACACTCGCCATTTTCCACTCTGCCAGCGTTGCCAGCGGCAGCACCAGCAAAATCGTCATCAGACAACTCTTAAAAAATTTTGCTTTCATTTTATGCTTACATTTAATTGTTCTCATCGTTCCTAGCACATAGGTTTCAAAACTATTGTTCTTGGTTATTGAGCAAAATTACACTTTTCTGCAAAAAAACGCCACAAATCATACCCCGAAACCATATAATTAGCACTATCACATCCTAATTTTTTGGCACAACCCGGCGCTCTACTTGTCTCTTTCTAAAGGAAAGGAAAAACTCACCCTTGTGATCATCAGAAATACTAACGTGAGCATAATAACTGCCTGTGTAGAGAAATAAAACGTTTTCGTTAAGCCAAATGAGCTGAATAATGCCCGCGTCAATTCTGCCATGACGAGAAAAGGTGGTTGCGAGAAAACCAACAACATAATAATCCCGCAGAGAACCTCTGCGGGATTACATTTTCTAAAATCCTAAAACTCCTGGATTAATGTCTCTGCCTGCGTGCCGAAAACTTGGGCTGCGAGGACGATCTGCCGCTGCCAGCAGAACGCTCGCGCTTTACTTGGGCGCGACTGGAGTTGGACTCGCTGACCTTCTCTTCCTTTCCTTTCTTAGAAGATTTCTTTGTCACGGTCTTCTCTTCGTTAGCAGTCTCTGCCTGAAGAGTATCTTTCTTCATCTTGCTGCTATCCTTGCCCCACACATGGTCCTGCAGAGTAGTTATCTCTTTCTCTATGCGGGTCTGCTCTGCCTTGAGAGCGGAGTCGGTCTCACAATAGTTTTGGAGCACGCGACCCTGCAGATTGACTGTCTTGTAGATCTTACCTTCATACTGATTGGTAGTGAAATAGTCATCGGCAGATATCTGGGCGGCATTGTTGTAGTTTGAATTCATGAGCACTATCTTGGCGAGATAGGGGCTTATCTCAGAATAGTCAAGCCAAAAGAGAGGCGTGGGGGCTTCCTCTTCGCCAAACTCATCGATGCCGCGGCGCACGGGACACAGAGCTGTCACCTGAGTGTGGAACTGAGCGGTATTCTGATCGTAATAGGTAGATTCCTTTATATAGTAGCTCTTCACCTGAGCGGAAGGGATATCGCTATTGTCCACACGTAGCTTGCCTTCATCGTTGGTCTCATAATTAATCTCAAAGCGGGTGAGCATTTCCTTGGGCTGCATCACATTCTTGGCGGTAAGATTCTCATTGCCGTCGATGGTGTACTCATAGGCCTTTACCTGCTTGCGCATTACGAGTTTAAAGAGGTAGGTGAACAGGTTCATCTTATCACCCGTCGGCTCTTCGGGGAAATAGAGCACAGCATTGCGGTCGGATGAAAGGTCGAGCACCTTATAGACATCTCTGCGCCAAGCCACATCCTCAGGCATAGCTCCCTGGGTGGGGAACTCCAGAGCTGCACGCGAACTGGTTGCCGTGACAGAGGAAGCAGCATTCTTCTTGGCCGCAGCGGAAGCTGTAGTCTTGACTACGGGAACTGCCGGAGCGGTGCGCTCAGCGGCATCTCCGTTCTTGGCTTGCTGGCGTATGCGGGCCGGCGGTTGAGCCACAGTGGCTATGGCCACAAGCATTATTGATAACAGAATGAGTGTGCGTTTCATATCTTCTTTGTGATTATTTGTAGATGTTATAGGTTAAACCAAGGGTAGCACTACCCAGACTTGGCTAATTTTCAATAATCAATTATCTAACTATTACCTCGAGGGCCTGAGGCAGGTCACGTTGTATGCCATCAGGACCAACTGCCTTTACGCGAGTTATGTAGAAGCGCTTGCCTGCTGAGAGTTTACGGAACATCTCGCGCTGACGCTCAGAGAACTTATTGCCACTCGACTTCTCGGGGATGGCATTACCCATATTGTCGTAAAAGACGGTTTCAAAACCGAGAACATTAAATGATATGTTGAGTAGTCCATCGTCAATAGCAGCTCCGATGCCCTCGGTCTGCATGAGGGTAGCCTTGGCAAAAGTTCTTCCGCCGAGGAAGTGACTGGTGTTACCATCTTTATCCTTATAGGGAATATAAGCGGTAGGATCGGGCAATTTGCGCACCTTGAAGGTAAAGGAACCCATATTCTGAGTAGAACCGTTCACCACACCGGTAACACTAAAGGTCACATCCTGTCCTACTGAAGAGGGTTTAGCTATATAATGACCGTTGCCGCCGTTTGGGGTAAGGCTTCCGCCACTCATGGTAAGACTTATCTTATCTGGCGAAATACCACTGGCGCTCACGCTGATTGGATTGCTATAGCCGGCATAGAGAACATTCATCATATCGGCAGCCACGGTGGCTCCCGACGGGGGTGCTATGACATTATACTTCTGGGTAAACTCGCGTCGGATAATATCGCCTGCCGCATTAGGCATAGTGATATAACCGTTGAAAGAGTATTCGCCAGGGCCTCCAACGCGGAAATTGTAGGTTCCATCGGGACGAATCTTGTTGCCGTTGACATATATCTCGGGACGCTGAGTGGTATCGATGGCAGCCATAAAGATTCGGCTGCGGAACTCATCGCCTGGGAACAAAGTGGTAGCCTCAGGCAAGCAATAAGCGTTGAGTTCGTTTACACGGATATCCTTGATATCAATATTGGAGAGCAACTCACGGAGCACCTCGCTCTCAGCTTGCTTGACATCGGTCTGCAGCTTGGTGAGCATGGTGGTAGCAGCTATGGCGGGCATAGCCTCAAACATATACTCCTGCCAGTTCTTGCCTAGTGTACTCTCCGACTTGGGCACCTCAGTGGCCAGGTTAGCCGAAACGATGGCTGCCGTACGCTTGTCGGGGATAAGACTGACGATAAAGTTGCGATAGCTGTTGATCATGTCATAGAGCGCCTTGCCTTTGCCACGACCTGGAGCAAGCATTACCTGACCAGCGGCTTCCAGGTCTTCACGGTTCACCAAGCTATCGGGGCGACCATCGCTACCATCAGCCTCACGGGCAATGGCCAGTTTCAGCTCTGAGGCAAACTTATAGAGTTCTTCACTCTTTTTGCGCACTATCTGCGCCTTGTCATACCACACCTTCACCTTGGCAGGGTTTTTCTTCATCTGCTCGGCAAAGCTTTCGTAGATGGACTTTATCTCATCTTCGGCATTTTCAGAAGAGCGCTTGAGACTGTCGCCCACCAGCTGGAGACCCTTGAGCACATCGCTGGACACGTTGAGCGCAAGCATCGCCATCAACACCACATACATGAGGTTGATCATCTTCTGGCGCGGAGATATAGGTCTTTTCTTTATTGCCATATTTCTTTGTAGAAGTTAAGGAGTTGACAAATTGTTGATAATAGTCAAGGTTTTAAGTAGTTAAGAAATTAAACCAATCGTAGGCTTTTCAGATAATAATCTAGTAATTTCTTCCTGTACCCACCTCCAGACTTAACTGATTCTCATTTTTCAATTGTCAACGATTATTCTTCTGCCATAGGATTGGCAGCATTCTTCATATTAACAGTAAGAGCCTTTATCATGCGAGCGTAAACACCATTGAGTTCCTCTATCTGGGCTGCCATACGACGGGTCTGCTCATTGATAGAATCGATGGTGCCTATCTGCTGGCTGATGCTCTTGAGCTGCAGTTCGTAAACAGTGTTGATGCCAGTGAGCGTACGATTGAGGTTGGTCATCTCCTCACTGTCGGTGGTCAGGCGGGCCGACTGCTTCTCCACCTTGTCGAGGGTATCGGTAAGCAGCTGGAGCTTCTCCACATACTGTCGCGATGCTTCCTCCATTTCGGGAGTGAGCGAAGCTTGGGCACGCTGTAGCATCTCCTCGTTAGCCAGGCGAATAATATCAAGCAAGCTGCCACCGCCGATACCCTGCTGAGCGGCTGCGGCCTGCAGACCCTCGGAGGGAACGAACGGAGAAACACCCAGGGCGCCTTCTTCCTTAGAATCAGATGCCTCTGCACCTTCTACTGTGCCACCACCGCCGAGGACAATGGTACCACCGCCGCCACCACCAATTATGGTTGTGCCGCCACCAGTAACAATGCCACCGCCGCCAACGGCTATGGTCTCACCGCCTTCACCAGACAGTTCCTCATCATCAGCAACATGATCGCCACTGACAATACTACCGCCTACAACGGCAGATCCTGACAGAATTGCACCCTGCTGGGCAGCAGCATTCTCTGCAGCCTCCTGCTTCTCCTCAAACGGGCGATCAAAGGCGGAAAGAAAGAATACCACAACCTCAGTACCCATACCAAGGAATAGCATCAAATTGGCACCGGGCAAGTGGGTAAGTTTAAACAAGGTACCTAAGATAACCACAGAGGCACCCCAACTATAAGCGTAGTTCAGAAAGGTTTGGCCAGACTTGCTGTCCATCCAGCGTTGCAAAGCTCCTACGATATTCATATAATAGATATTTTTAAGTTCGTGTGTTTTTGGTAAGGAAAAGACTCGCTGCGCGATGGAGCTTACGAGAATTCATTACTTTCTCTTTACTCTCTTTCTCCTTATATACTTAATTCCTTATAATTATTTCTTTCTGGCGCTGACAGTTGTCTGGCGAGTGCTGCGCGGACTGCCTACTGAAGCAAGTGAACGGACGCACCTAAATCCTATGAAGGAGCGGGGCTGATTCTGATATTCCTTCTGTCTCCAGGCAGAACGTATCATCGACTCAGGATCTTTCCACGATCCGCCCCTCACCACTTTGCGTTTGAGGAAATAGGGGTCCTCGATGGCTGCCTTATATGTCAGCTCTGGATTGATGTCGCTCATCATCTGCACACCGGCCTGGGTATAGACGGTAGAGGTCCACTCTGCCACATTACCGGCCATATCGTAAAGACCATTTGAGTTGGCTCCATAGATGCCACAGCGAGAGGTGATGAGATTGCCATCCTCGGTATAGTTACCGCGGTCGGGCTTGAAGTTGGCATAGAAGCAGCCTTTGTCATTCTTCATCGTTGAGTCGGCCCAAGGGAAGGGATTGCCCTCTTTGCCGCGTGCAGCATACTCCCACTCTATCTCAGTCGGCAGACGGTAGCGCTGCATCTGACGGGCTTCCTTGCCAAGGCCCTGCAGCAAATACTCCGTGCGCCAGGCGCAAAATGCTGATGCCTGTTCCCATGTTACGCCTACCACGGGATAGTCGTTATAGTCATTGGAAGCGAAGTACAGCTTTGCGTATTTTTCGTTGTTGGCATTGTTAAAATCGTTGATCCAGCAAGTAGTGTCAGGATAGATATTAACAATGTAGGTGTTGAGGAAATCATAGTAAGACGACAGGGGGCGGGTGATAGTTTCCCTCTTGATATTGCCGTCATCATCGATGTAAGCAGTGTCCTTGGATATCATCACAACCTCGTCAGGGTCAACCTGCACATCAGTATTGAGATTGCGCTCCGCCGGATTGAGACGATACTTGCGCATGGCGGCCTTCTGGTAGTCGTAAATCTCATAGCGATAATTCATCTGCGATGCGTCAAGCATCTTCTCGCCGGTCACGGGATTAACGGTATAGACTGAATTGATGGCCAGTTCCTCACCCTCGCTGGGATTCTTATAGGGGATACGGCGGCTCCAGTCAAGGTAAGGCTTTTCTAGGGGATTACCCTCCTTGTCCTCCATTATTTTGTAGGCATCGATACCGCCATAGTTGGGATCGGCCAGACGCTCACGCACGATAGAGTCACGCACCCACTGCACAAACTGGCGATACTGCGAGTTGGTGATTTCCTTCTGGTCCATCCAGAATCCGTCCACGGAAATCTCCTTGGCCGGAACATCTGCACCCCAAAGGGTGTCGTTCTCTGTGAGACCCACCCTGAGGAAACCCTTTTCTACCTTAATCATTCCATAGGGGGTAGGCTCCACGAATGATTTGCCGGACACGCCGACCACCTCGCCGCCTTGCTGCATACCGCCCCCGCCAAAGCAGGAACCCATCAGCATTGCACCGACCAAGCCGACAATTATACCTGTAATCTTTTTCATAACTTTTTAGTTGGACAAGTTAACAAGCAAACAAGTTAACATGTTGACTTTTATTATTTATATTGTTTTTCCTTTATTCTAATCCTACAGCAGTCTTACACTCTTATGGCGATTGCGACCCTTCTTATAGAGATTAAGCGGAGTTTGGTAGCTTACCACCACCTCATGGTTGCCGTTGCCAAGACCTGCGCCAGAAGTGAAAGCCTCATAGGAGTAGCTGAGAACCACACCGTGAAATCTGCCACCCACTATAATCGCTGCCGAAGAGGAGGGGCTGTAGCTCAGTCCTCCAAACATCATCTTCTCTCCGTTGTCGTACTGGAGGCGACTGTGGATATAGACTTTGCTATCTGCACCGTCAAACATCCAGAAAACATCGGGGTGTATGGTAAATAACGGATTTTTCAATCTAATATTGTATCCGGCAGTCAAATAATAGGAGCGTTTGATTCTTATCTCGTTGGTTTCACCCAGCAGAATGGTGGGGGCTGTAAGGTGCCTTACTGAGGCCGCCACGCGCAAGTCTCTCCATTTATAGGCCAGTCCCACCGAGGCGTCTATCTTTGAGCCGTCAACACTTCCCGTTGAGAAAGCCTGGTCGCCGCTGTCCTCCATGTTCAACTTAGATCCGTCAAAAGTTTCATTGAGCAGGTCAACCTGCAGACCCACACTCAGGGTGCCGCTGAAGAGCTTACGATGGTGGGCATACTGCACAGCGAAATTCTTCATTGAGAAGAATCCGGCATCATCACTCATGAAGTAAGCTCCCACGCCATGCTTCGGCCCCACGAAGAACAGGGGCATATCGGCAGATATCAGCATAGTCTTGGGCGAATTTCTATAGCCGGCAAACTGGGCATTATAAACGCCTATACCTCTCAGAAGTTCTGAGTTGCCAGCAGCAGCAGGGTTGTACTGTGTCTCCACCATCCAGAAATGAGTGAACGAAGGATCGGGCTGAGCACTGCTCTCCACGCTGGAAGCCATACTCAGCACCAAGACCATTATCAGGTCGGCAATATATCTCAATTCTTTTTTCATAAAGACACTATAACTCATAACTCGCTTTTAGCGCTATTTATTGTGTGCGACCTTCGTTTTTTTTGCTTTTTACCATCGCTGTGGCAACCCACGCAAGTAGCATACTGCACCCTATATAGAGCACAATCGACAGGTAGAGCAGCCCGTCGCTTCCCTTCTTGGCGAGGTCAATGGTATATTCCCGCACCACAGGATGCAGCGCAAAGAGCCACGCACTGATAGTGCCTGCGAAAATCAGCACCATGCGCAGGTTGACGTAGACAGTATTGCCCTTGCTACTGCTCTCCCCGCCTCGACCGGCAAACGCCAGTGCCACCATTAGCGCACCGACGGATGACACACACCATATACCGGCATTAAAGCTTCCAACTATCAGCACGGCCACGCCCACCAGCGGTGACCACCAGCGGTGCAACCAGCCCAAGCCATAGCGCGCATCAGCCACGCCCAACCCAAAGGCAAGCATTGAAGGCGGGAAGTTATAATGGAGATAGCAGGTAAGCGTGCCTGTGGAATCCAATTGACCGCGTTCCACCCATGCTACGCTCAGCACTGCCGCCACGCACACACCCATAGTCAGATAGAGCACCCAACGCCCACGTCTGTATAGCAGCAATCGCCATAGCAGATAGAACTGCATCATCAATCCAAACCACCACCACGGTCCCAGGATCAGATCACGGTGGGGCTGCAGGTTAGAGTAGAAACCCAGCAAGGGAAGCAAGCGCGAAAAGGGTCTGTTCCATGTGCCCTGCATCATCTCCATCACCACAAACAGTAGCACCGCAGGCACCATCAGCCGCCACAGCTTGACAGCATGGCGCAGGAGGAAAATCGCAGAAGCACGAATATGCGAATGCGCAAGAACTGATTTTCCTTCTTTCGAACTCTCTGACTCTCTAACTCTCGAGCCCTCATATTTCTTTACCAGCCCATAACCGCTGAGAAACAAGAAGATAGCCACACCGTAGTGGCCGAAATGGCTCAGTATATTCAGCAGCACGTGAGGTCCACCTTGAGCCAGATAGGCACACAACTGATCAATGCGCTCCACGGAAAAAGTGTATTCGTTCTCCGGGACGCACTCAGGCAGCCAGTGCATATAGTTGTGGGTAATAATCAGCAATATGCCAATGCCTTTGAGCAGTGTTGTATCCTTTATTGTCATCTTCTTATTCCTTTACCTCGTGCTACTTCCCTTGACGGGATTCCTCTGGGGAACCATCAGAAATGGAACCCCTGTTATGTAAGGCTGAGGAGGAGCTCCTTCCCATTATCTCTTCATACGTGGTCACTCCACCTTTCACAGGACGGAGCCTCGGGCGAAAGTAGGGCGATAGAAGGTCACGCTCACGGTCATAATACTTGGTCTTCACGCCTCCGAGCCTCAGCACCAGGTGAGCCAGGTCATCGGTGGCAAAAGGCTTAGCCTGAGCCTCGCGGAGAGCACAGCCAATCCACGGCCTTTTCTTCTCCACTGCAGGGGTAAGGAAAAACTCCAGCGGCACCTCAAACTCCGCCCACATAATCTGCGGCGTAGGCTCGGCCATGTGGTTGCGCCCAAACATACCGATGTTGCCGTCGTAAACCTCCTCGCCATGGTCGGCCACATAGATTATCACAGCCTCGCTATTCTTATATCGCTCATACACAGCCTTGAGCACACGATCGTTCTCGCGCGTGGCATTGTCGTAGTCGGCCACCACCTTGCGCCCCTCGGCGCTGAGATCCTTGCGCTTCACGTCCTTGGCGCTGAAGATATGCCCCTGCTTAGTTAGGCGCTCATCGTAGGGCTGATGCTGCCCCAGCAGGTGGAGGATAACAAAGCTGCACGTATCCTGCGCCCCGGGCATCTCCCTCAGGAGCCCGATGTCATAGACATAATGCTTCTGATTGCGATAGTCAAAGCACAGACTGTCAAAGGGCTGGCTGTTGAGGAAGAAGGAACCGTTATAGTTTGCCGCCGTCTGGCGGTTGGTCTTGTAGAACTGATTGCTCAGAAATCCCACCCTATAGCCCGCCTTGCGCATCAGTGCAGGGAAGAGCACTCCGTCGGTCCACTGCCCCGACTGGTCGCACGAGTGGGTGGACATCATTTCCTTAAAGACGCTGCTCGTTACATTCCACGGTGTCACGGCATCAGTCAGCTTAACCATAAGCCCTTGCTCCTCCATCTCGCTCTGCCATGGGGTGGTGGGCAGGCCATAGCCATAGACGGCCGAGTGGTGTTTATTGTGGCTCTCGCCTATCACAAGCACTATGTTGGGCACGCCGCTGTCGGTGGGCATGGCATCCAACGTCTGCATATTGGCAGCCAGCCGTTCCACCTCGCGGGCAGTGAGCTGCTCATATTTCAGCGAATAGACCACCCTCCACGGAGTGGAATAGAAAAGTCCGTTGTTCACGCGCTCTGCCTGCTCCGTGCGCTCCAGCATCAGGAAGCGCATCATCTCTATCCTGGCTGGCACCCACCAGACGAGGCTCACCAGCGTCAGCACCGCCACGACTCGCACCACCCACGGCATCAGCCCTTCCCTGAACTGCGGCCAACGGCGGCAGACAAACCACCTGCCCACAAGCAGCAACAGATGGCCCAACAGCAGGAAGCCCCACCACATCAGGGTGCGCCAGAACACCGGCGACTCCAGACAGAGCCTCACAAACCCCTCCGACTCGGCAGGCGTGGTCTCTCTGATCATCGTCAGAGTCTGGGGAGTAAAATGCATATAATAGCGCTGATAGATAAAACTCTCACCTATCGCACACGCGTACATTATTATATATATTATCGCCAACGCCCAGGGCCGCCACTTCTTAGGCAGCAGGCATACCAGCAGACCCAGCACATAGAGGTCCACCAGCAGATGGGGCATATACACCCAGTTGCTGTCCTCGGTCCAGCTGGTAGTGGCACGCAGCAGCAGCCACACCGCTATGCCCACCACAAAAAGCAGTGTACACTCGCGTGGAGGCATCAGCAGCCAGCGCTTCAGCGATTGAAAACTTGAAGATGACAATATAGAACAGATATTACCTTATTACAAAGCGCAAAATTACGCAAAAAATCATAATCACGCCTCTCTCCCTCTCAACAATCGCCTTCTTACGCCCCGTAAAGCTGAGCTACTGCTTCTTAAAGTCGTGTATACGCAAATTAGTAGCGTGCTCACGCCCCGTAAAGCTGAGCTACTGCTTCTTAAAGTCGTGTATACGCAAATTAGTAGCGTGCTCCCAGCAAAATTCAGACTGTAGTGTAATCTGTGCCAACGTCTATCTTGTCACCTACCTTTTTATATACAAAGAGCCGAGAAAAAACTGCACGAAGCCGAAATCTTAACGCGAGGAGCCGAAATAAATCTGCGTTGAGCCGAGACTTTTCCCCGTGAAGATGTAATATTAACACGAGGAGCTGAATTTTTCTTAGTTAAGAAAAAACTTTTTCTTAGCTAAGGAAAGACGTTTTCTTAGTTAAGAACAGCCCTTTTCTTAGCTAAGAAAATAACGCCTCCACGCACTAAAATCTCAGGAGAGCGCGATTAAATCTCAGGAGCTCGGCTTTAGAATTCGGGAACACGCACTTATTTTTCGTCTGCCCGTATTTACGGGCAGCGAAAAAAGATAATAGAGAAAAGAGAATAGAGAATAGATGAAAGACAAAAGAGTTCTAACTTTGTCTTGCTGCGCAAGTCAAGTTAGGCGGCGCCTCGGGAAAACTCAAAGAAAATTTGGTTTTCCGCTCTTACATCCTGTTCTAACTTTGTCTTGCTGCGCAAGTCAAGTTAGGCGGCGCCTCGGGAAAACTCAAAGAAAATTTGGTTTTCCGCTCGGCTTGCACTAACTTTGCCAATGAAATCCTGACGGAAGGAGCACGCGAAGTTTTTCTGCGCCACTCGACAGGATTAACAAACACCTACAAACATGTATTGGATAATCCTCATTATGGCTGGGCTGTGCGAGTGCACCTTCACCTTCTGCCTCGGCAAGACACGCGGCACTGCCGGCATGGAGTATGCGCTGTGGCTCGGAGGTTTCTTCGCCTTCTCCGCACTCAGCATGCTTCTGCTCATGAAGGCTACGCAGCAAATTCCCGTTGGCACCGCCTACCCCATCTGGACCGGCATCGGCGCAGCCGGCACGGTGCTCATCGGCATCTTCATCTTCGGCGAGCCCGCCACCTTCTGGCGCCTATTCTTCATCACCACGCTAGTGGCCTCAATAGTGGGGCTCAAACTGGTATAGCCTACCCTCGCAATGAACAAGACAACTATTTCCTTTTTCCTTCTTATTCTGCTGGCCACCGTAATGTTCGTGGTCAACCTCTTCTTCGGCTCCATCCATCTGGATGCCGCCGAGGTGATGAATGCCCTGCTGGGCCGCGACAGCGAGAGCGTAACGAGCTTCGTGGTGGTTCAGTCGCGCCTGCCACAAGCTATCACAGCCCTGCTCTGCGGTGCAGGCCTGGCCGTCAGTGGACTCATGCTGCAGACTATCTTCCATAACTCCTTGGCCGACCCCTCCATACTGGGCGTTAACAGCGGTGCAAGCCTCGGCGTAGCCTTCGTAATGCTCGTGCTGGGCGGCTCATTCGCTGCAGCCAACACAACGCTGAGCGGATTTCTGCTCATAGTGATGGCTGCCTTCATCGGGGCCATCTGCATCATCGGCCTGCTGCTGCTCTTTGCACGCTATGTCAAAGGCAATATCACCCTGCTCATTGTGGGCATCATGGTGAGCTACCTTACCTCATCGGTTATCTCTCTGCTCAACTATTCGGCTACCGAGCAGGGCGTACACAGCTATATCGTCTGGGGACTCGGCAACTTCGGCGGCATAGGCCTGAAGAATATGCCCATGTTTGCCGGCGCCATGCTGTTGTGTATAGGCCTGGCTGTTACCCTCATCAAGCCGCTCAATGCTCTCCAGCTGGGCTCTGCCTATGCCCGCAACCTCGGCATCAATCTGCAGCGCACGCGCACCACCCTGCTCATCACCACCGGTCTCATTGCCGCCATAGCCACCGCCTTCTGCGGACCTATCTCCTTCATCGGACTGGCCGTGCCCCACATGGTACGCCTTATGAGCCGCACTGCCAACCACCGCGTACTGGTGCCCATGACACTGCTGGCCGGCGCCATCATCGGCCTCGTCTGCAACTGGCTCTGCGCCCTCCCCTCCGACGGCACCACCATCCCCATCAATGTCATCACCCCCTTCTTCGGCGTGCCCATCATCCTTTATGTACTGCTGCAGAAGCGCCATAGCTATTGATTTTTCAGAATGGAGAAAAACATAATACAACCCTGGGCCGAGCTGCTGGCAGAAGAGATGCAGAAGGACTACTTCCTTCAGCTATGGCAATTTGTGGAGGCAGAGTATGCTGCCGGCACCTGCTATCCGCCTGCTCCAAAGATTTTCGCTGCCCTCAACGAGTGTCCGCCCAGCCAGGTGAAAGCCGTCATCCTCGGTCAGGACCCCTATCACGAGGAAGGCCAGGCCGAGGGCCTCAGCTTCTCCTTCAGCAGCGAGCAACAAGAGTGTTCGAGAGTTGCACCGGTATGTTTCCAGCCCTCACTCTTCGATGAGCCTTTCACCGCAAGCAAACCTCAAATCTCAAACCTCAAACCTCAAACCTCCAAGCGCTGGCCCCCTTCGCTGAAGAATATCCTGCGCGAGGTAAGCGACGACACCGGCGCACCCATCCCGTCCAGCGGCAGCCTGCTGCGCTGGGCGCACCAAGGCGTGCTGCTGCTCAACGCCACCCTCACCGTGCGACAGGGGCAGGCCAACTCCCACTCCAACCACGGATGGGAGCAGTTCACCGATGCTGTTATCTCCATCGTCAATGCTAACTGCGCCCACGCCGTCTTCTTCCTCTGGGGCAGCTATGCCCAGAAGAAAGCCGCCCTCATCGACGCATCCCGCCATCTGGTGCTCCAATCCGTCCATCCCTCGCCGCTCAGCGCCCACCGCGGATTCTTCGGCAACCACCAGTTCACCAAGGCCAACACCTTTCTCCACTCCCACGGAATAGCAGAAATAAAATGGTAACGAACACTGAAAGAAATTATCAGAAATTTTTCAGAAATTCATACAGTTATGACTAAGAAAGATTGGCTACATGTCTATGACCTTGTTGGTGCCGCGATGGAGGTTTTCAACGAGTTAGGACGCGGACTTGAAGAAGCCATCTATCAAGAGGCGCTGGCAATGGAACTTTCTCTTAGAAATATTCCCTTCGAGCGCGAAAAGAAGCTATGCCTTCACTATAAAGGGTTGCCTATGCAGAAATACTATATGGCCGACCTCTATAGCGACGGAGTTCTTATCGAATTAAAATCTGTTTGGCGACTTGCGCCTGAACATCGTGCCCAGCTATTCAACTATATGCGAATAACTGACACCGCGCTCGGCTTGCTGATAAATTATGGAGAAGAATCATTGCGTTGCGAACGTTATCTATATCTGCCGGAGGAAGATGATTTCGTCCTTTTGACAAAAGAGAATTATCTTTCCTATGTCAGTAACTGAAACAACTTTCTGAATAATTTCTGATAATTTCTTTCAGTACCCACTTCCGGACCTGGCAAAAAACATTTCTATTATGAATATCATACAAGTAGGCAATGTGCTGTGCTCAATAGACATCTTCAAGGAGATGTTCTGCTGCAACTATAAGGCATGCCGCGGCATCTGCTGTGTGGAGGGTGACGCCGGTGCCCCGATAACCATGGACGAGGTAGCCGCCATTGAGGACATCCTTCCCCTCATAGAAGGCGACCTCTCTCCCGAGGCCCGCCAAGTCATCGAGGAGCAAGGCATAGCCTACATCGACAAGCAGGGCGACCTCGTCACCTCCATTGTCAACGGCAAGGACTGCGTCTTCACCACCTATGATGACCACGGCAACTGCCTCTGCGCCATTGAGCGCGCCATGAACCAAGGCAAGCACAGCATAAGGAAGCCCATCTCCTGCTCCCTCTACCCCATCCGCGTAAAAAAATTCAATATCGACGGCGAGACCCTCTACGGCCTCAACTATCACCGCTGGGCTATCTGCCGCGATGCCGTGGAGAAAGGCTATCGCCTCTCCACCCCCGTCTATCGTTTCCTCAAGGAGCCTCTCACCCAGATGTTCGGTCCCGAATGGTACGCCGACCTTGAGGCAGCTGCCCAACAGATAGCCCACCTTGGCTAAGGATTGTTCTCTTTCCAGACTTTTTGGAAGATAAGCAAAAATCCTCGCGCGTACATTGTTTAAATATACGCGCGAGGCAACGGGCGGACTGCACTATGTCTGTGCAGTTGAGCCCAGG
This sequence comes from uncultured Bacteroidales bacterium, assembly GCA_902792555.1. Classification (GTDB taxonomy): domain Bacteria; phylum Bacteroidota; class Bacteroidia; order Bacteroidales; family Bacteroidaceae; genus UBA6382. The sequence continues at coordinate 22,188 of CADAZW010000010.1, forward strand.
GGAATGTTGCAATGCTACTTGATGCCTAGCTTGCTCTTGATTTCAGCGGTTACGTCGGTAGAAAGTGTAGCTGAGATGTAAGGGATACCCATCGAGGTGTCCATGATATAGACATAGCCTCCGGCATCGCCTATCTGCTTAACGGCACCGAGCACCTTCTGGCGGATTTCGGTCATCTTGTCCTCCTCCATCTTGGAGAGTTCCTGCTGGTAGCCCTCAGCGGTCTGCTGATAGCGCTGGCCAAGCTCCTGAATCTCCTGCATACGACGCTCCTGCACCACGGGGGGCAGGGAGTCGCGCTGAGCTGTGTAGTTGTCAATCTTGCGCTTGTACTCGTCCTGCATGGCCTGCAGTTCCTTCTGGTACTGGTCGCCAAGGGTCTTAAGCTCGGTCTGTGCAGTGGTAAACTCAGGCATAGCCTGGATGAGGTCCATAGAATTGAAGTGGCCGAACTTCTGTGCGAAGAGGGCTACAGGCGCTAACAGGAGCGCAGCAATGATCAGTTTCTTCATTGTTATAATATTGTTTGGTTATTTTCGGTGTGCGAAGGTAATGCTTTTATTTGGAATAACCTAATTTTGCGAGGACATCATTGGAGATGTCGGCGGTAGGCGAGGCAAAAACTATGCCGTTGTCGCTGGCGCGGTCGAGCACCAGCTGGTAGCCTTTCTGCTCGGCGATAGCCTTGACGGCATTGTAGATTTCGTCCTGGATGGGGCCGATGAGGCTCTCGCGCTTCTTGTAAAGCTCACCCTCGGGAGCGAAATACTTCTTCTTGAGATCGGAGGCTTCCTTCTCCTTCTTCAGAATGTCCTCCTCGCGGGCTTTCTTCTGCTCGGCGGAAAGGAATACTACCTCGTTCTGGTAGTTCTTGTAGAGGGTCTGAGCCTGCTGGTTGAGGGCCTCCACCTCTGCCTGCCACTTCTTGGAGGTCTGGTTGAGCTGTTCGTTGGCACGCTCGTAGGCAGGAATATTCTTAAGGATGTACTCCATGTCAACGAGGGCGAATTTCTGTGCTGCTGAGGGGAGCATGGCTCCAAGGGTAAGGAGCGCGATAAGGATTGTCTTTTTCATGATATGCTTTTTTAGTGTGTTAGAATATAAACTCTTTTTTGTGTGCTTTATTATAACTTTTAAATTCTTTAACTTTTCAATTCTTCAATTTTTCAATCCTTCAACTTTTCAACTCTTCAACTCTTAGAACTCCTGTCCTATGATGAAGTGGAACTGGCTGCCACTGTATCTCTTGGAGCCTTGCACCTTGTCGAAGCCATAGGCCCAGTCGATACCCATCATACCTATCATTGGGAGGAAGAGGCGGAGGCCTACGCCTGCCGAGCGCTTCATGTCGAAGGGATTAAACTGGGAGCATGAGGTCCAGGCATTGCCGCCCTCCAAAAATCCGAGGGCATAGATACTGGTGCTGCCCAGCAGCAGGGGATAGCGCAGCTCCATGGAGAGGCGGCTGTAGGCATAGCCCTCGGCTCCCTGCGGAGTGAGGGCTCCGTTGTCGTAGCCGCGCAGTCCGATGGTCTCGGTAGCATAGTTATAGGAGTAGCCCGACATTCCATCGCCGCCCATGTAGAAGGTCTCAAAGGGTGAGGGCTTATGCTTGTTGTAATAGCCAAGGAGGCCAAACTCCGTACGGGTCATGAGCACGGGGCACTTGTCGGCCTTGGTAAGGGCTGTATAGGTCTTAAGGCGGAACTTCCATTTGTGGTACTCTACCCAGCGGTATTTCTCCTTCATCTCCTGCAGATAGGTGGCGGAAGAGGTGTTGTTGGCCAGTGAGGCATAGTTCTTACCATCCCAGAGGGAGAAAGGCGGAGTGGCCGACACGCTGAAGGAGAAGTCAGATCCGCGGCGTGGGAAGAACGGCTGGTCGGCAGAGTTGCGGCTAAGTGAAAGCGTGAGGTTGAGGTTGTTGCAGTTGCCGTCGGTCATAATGAAGTACTGCCACTGCTTGAGGATGTAGCGCTGATAGGTGAGCATGGCCGAGAAATTGAAGTAATCATCTGGCCAGCGGAGTCGCTTGCCCCACCCTATGCTTCCGCCGAGCACCTGCACATACTTGTCGGGATCGTAGTAGTCGGCGTAGTTATAGTAGTTGGACGATGAGCCGTAGCCGTAGAGGCGGCTATAGTAGTTGTTGTAGTAAGCGGAATTGTAGTAATTGCTGTTTACATCGGTCTGCTTGCTATAGAACAGGCTGACGGACAGCTGGTTGGGGCGCTTGCGGCCGAACCATGGGTCCATAAACGAAAGGCTGTACTGCTGATAGTAGCGTCCGTTGGTCTGAGCGGCTAGCTCTACGCTCTGTCCCTCGCCCTGCGGCAGGAAGAAGTTGCGTGCCCCTTCCCGCTTGAAGAGGTTCTGGATGGCGAAGTTGTTAAACTTGACGGCCACGCGGCCAGTGACTCCCGTGGGGCCGTAGCCCATGGAGAATTCCAGTTGGTCGGTGGACTTGGATGTAAGGTTGTAGGTAATGTCAACGGTGCCGTTGGACTCATCGGGCACCACGGAGGGGTCCAGCTTCTCGGCATCGAAATGGCCCATGGTGGCGAGGTCGCGCAATGAGCGCATGAGAGCTTCCTTATTATAGAGGTCGCCGGGCTTGGTGCGGAGCTCGCGGCGTATGACGTCTTCGAAGACATGGTCGTTGCCCATGATGTTGACCTTGTTGAGCGTGGCCTGCTTGCCCTCGCGGATACGTATCTCCAAATCCACGGAGTCTCCCACCACATTGGTCTCAACGGGTATGATGCGGTTAAACACATAGCCGTGGTTGTAGTACTCATTGGCAATGGCGTCGTCATCGGCCTTGCTCATGTCGAAGCCGAGGCGCTTCTTGAGCAGTTCCTGATTATAGACGTCGCCGCGCCTGAGCTGCAGAGAGTTGCTGAGAGCGTCGGATGAATAGACGGTGTTGCCCACCCAACTGATGTTGCGTACATAGTATTTGCCGCCCTGGTCGATGGTGAGATAGACATCCACATGCTTCTCGTCGAAAGGCACAACACTGTCCTTCACAATGTAGGCATCGCGGTATCCCCACGAATTATACTTGTCGATCACTGCCACCTTGTCGGCATCGTATTTCTCGGCTATAAACTTCTTGGAGGAGAAGATATTGCGCAGCTTGCCCACCTCGCGGGTCTTCTTCATGGCCTTCTTGAGGCTGCCTTCCATGGATTTATCCACGCCGGTGAAATAGATGCGATGAACCTTGACTTTCTCGTTCTTGTTGATATTGATGTCCAGCAGCACCTGATTGGCGTGGGCGGGGTCGTCGCGCTGCAGCACCTCGATGTCAACATTCTTGAATCCTTTCTCCTCGAAATACGACTTAATAATGTATTTCACGCGGTCGATTACGTCAACGGAAATCTGGCTGCCCTGCTTCAGCCTGACTCTCTCCTCCAGGTCCTCGCGCTCCGTCTTCTTCACCCCGTTGAAGGTTACCTCGGTAAGCAGCGGATGGGTGGCGAGCTGCAGGTGGAGGTAAATCTTGTTGCCCACGATGCTATCGGCGGCTATTGACACATCGGAGAAGAGTCTCTGCTCCCACAGGCTCTGGATGGCGCGGGTAATCTCATTGTCTGCCTTGGGGAAGGTGATCTCTTGGCCCACCACCAGGCCTGCCATGGAGATGATGGTGCTGACATCCTGCTCATCCCTGACGCCGTCGATAGTGACTCCTCCAAGCACATAGATCGTGGGGTCGGCAGAATAATTGATGACAGGGAACAACCTCTTGCTGCCATCCTGGGCAAGAGCCGTAAGGGCCGCTGTCGAAAGCAATATTATATAGCTGAGTAATCTCTTCATTATCTTTGTATGTGTCGCGTAGAATGGGTGTTTCTCTCTGTGGTGGTCATCGCTCATCATGGTGGGCTTCTATCTGCTCGCTGGTCTTGCCGTAGCGTCGCTCGCGCTGCTGATAGCTGCTGATGGCCTTGAGCATCTCCTGCTCGGTGAAATCGGGCCAGTAGGTATCGCAGAAGAACAGCTCCGAGTAGGCGCACTGCCATAGCAGGTAGTTGCTCAGCCTCAGCTCACCGCCGGTGCGGATGAGCAGGTCGGGGTCAGGCATGAACGACGTGGTAAGACAGTCGCTCACCGTCTGCTCGGTGATGTCGTCCACGGCCATTTGGCCGTCGGCCACCCTGGCGGCAATGGTGCGCGCTGCCTCGGCAATCTCCCATCGCGAGGAGTAGCTCATGGCGATAATCATGGTCATCCCGGTGTTGCGACCGGTGCGCTCCTCACACTGCCTGATGCGGTTGAGCACAGCCTCGGGCAGCCGGCTGGCGTCGCCTATCATGCGGAAGCGCACATTGTTGGCCATGAAAATCTGCTCCTCCAGCGAGTCGAGCACCAGGGCCATCAAGGCGGCCACCTCGTCGGAGGGGCGGCTCCAATTCTCGGTGGAGAAGGTGTAGAGCGTGAGATAGCGTATGCCGATGCGTGCAGACAGCTCGGTGATGCGCTTCACTGTCTCCACGCCCTGCTGATGGCCGGCATTGCGCGGCAGTGAGCGCTGCCTGGCCCAGCGGCCGTTGCCGTCCATGATGATGGCCACGTGCTGCGGAATCCTACTCTTGTCTATCTCGTGCTCCTGTATCATTATGCTCTCTATGGGAGTCTCCCTGACTCCCCGGTTAGGGGTAATCCTGATAATTGGTTATTTTGCCTTGTTGCAGTTGGGGCATCGCGGCGAGAAGCTGTAGGTCAGCGTGAGCAGCGCGATGCTGTAGTGGTCCTTATTCTTGAATCCCTCCGACTTTATGCCGAGAGGGTCTTGCAGTCCGTCAATCTTGTCGGAGGTGGTGAAATGCATGCTCCAGTCGAAGGAGGCATTGAGCCGCTTGCTTATGCGGTATTTCACTCCCACTCCCATGGGCACGCAGAAGGCAACCTCCTTGCCCTTGCTGGCATAGGCCATGCCGAGCCCCAGCTGGAGGAAGGGGGTGAAGCGCTTGTGGCCGAAGAAGTCCTGATAGTAGCCGTAGGGGAGGAAATTGATTTCATACATGCAGCTGAGGTCTATCACGCTGCCGGTAAACTTGGTCTTGAGGGGCGTGGTGCTGACCTCCTGGGTCTTGGGGTCGGAGGGATAGAAGTTGTCCTGGTCCTCGGTGGAGCCCTTGACGCCGGCATAGGTGACATTGACCTTCAGCGAGTTGTAGTGGTCAAAGAGGTAGCGCCAATAGACACTCGCGGCAGCACTCGGCTGCGAGAACATCGTATTGTTGAGGTCGCCCAGGTAGAAGCTGGCGCCCACGCCGCCGCCTATCTCCATACGGTAGTCGGCATCCTCCTGACCGCTGGCCGTCAGGGGCATGATGCACATCAGCAGAATGGCTGCCAGTATTATCTTCTTCTTTTCGCGTTTCAACACTTGCTAACGATATTCTCTTAAGAGTTAAGTTAAACGGGAGGCCGTTCTTTGATTTGACAATTTTAAGATTTCGCAATTTGACAGTCAAATATTTCTGTTAAATTTCTGGCAATTTCTTTCAGTCCGCCTGAGAGCGAAGCGGCAATGCCGCAAATAATTTCTCACTGTTCAAACACTCTCTGCTGCTTGTCATAGCCCAGGCGGTTAAGCCTGCCCTTGACAACCCTGCCGCTCGGGGCACAGACTATCCAGATAAAGTTATCCTCATCTGTCGCCATGCTGAAGCTCTCGGCCTCAAGCCCCTGAGGCATAGTGAAGCCGGAGGTCTGCTCCGCCCAGCTGCGGCCTCCGTCGCTGCTGAGGTAGAAATTGCTCACCTCCCCGCCGTTGAGGCCTGCACAGACTATCTTGCCGTCATACGGCAGCAGCACTGTCTGCGGCAGAGCGGGATAGTCATTGCTGCCGCTCTCCCCCTGGGGGAAGGATTGCCACGGCTCGGAGTCGGTGCCGTTGGCATCATCTATCTTTTTCCATATGCTCACCTGTCCGTCATCGGTCTTGCCGCAGGCCAGGACATACGTAAAGTTGCTGTTGAAGCTCATGTCGCCCCATACGGAGACCACCTCCTCCGCAGGAAATCCGGATATTTCTCCTGCATTCTGCTCGGCCTCCCACTCCTCGCCGTCAGCCGACGAATAGATGCCGTCCTCTCCACGGGCATACATCTTGTCGCGGCCCACGGCCACCAGGCTAAGCAGGGGCTGCTCAGTAGCCAGCTGCTCCCATGTCTCGCCGTCGGCAGACCTCATCAGGCTGCCATCGGCGACATAGTAGAAGCAACCGCCAAACATCTGCACGCCGGCAGGCTGCATATCCTCCAGTCCGCTGATGGGTGAGCTCTCCCACTCGCCGGCGTTATCGGTGCTTGCCTTGAGCAGCACGGGCTGGCCACCGCTTAGGGCGAACACCATGAGACGCCCGTCGCTGACGAAGGCCTTCTGGCTGCTGACTCCCTCCATGAGGGACACGCCGTCGGCCTCGGTGGTCCAGCTGAAGTCCTCGGAATTAGACTTATGCACATTGACCGTCATGCGGTAGGTCTTGCTCTGCGTGCCGTCGGATGAAAAACACGTGAAGAATACGGGGTCGGTAAAGTCCAGCGTGTCCCTGGTGGAGAACAGGCTATCGTTGCCATAGGGGGTGCGGTAGGCAATGATGCCGTCGGCACTGATGCTGGACAGCACCACCTTCCTCACGTTGGTGTTGACGGGCAGTGAGTCGGGATTATAGATGTCCATCTTTATCTGGTCGACAAACATGGGATAGGCCGCGCCTGCCACTGCCACGTTGTAGCTTGTGTCAGCACCGGCTGCCGTGGTGGTGAAGACGGTGCGTGTCATGGTGCCCATGGTGACAGCCGTGATGGCACAGTCGCCGCTGGCCGACATCGAATAGGATGATGAGCTGTCGCTGCCGCAGCTGCACAGCCATGCAGCGGAGACAGAAACAAGCATCAACGCATATAATATCCTCTTCATAATCAATATCTCATTTATTCTGCAAAATTACTCACAATATTTCAAACTATTAGCCTTTCAACTGTTGTTTTATGTGAAAAGAGCCTAAAATGTCTCATTTTTTCACCCTTTTTCACTTTTCCCCTTTACTTTTTAACTCTACGCTTTTCGTTTTTCACTATTCAGCATCGCTACCTGCATATTACCCCAAAATAACCGGCAATAGCTAAATGCAATCTGCCTGGTTGCTTGATTAAAGAAAAACCGAAATCACAGTTTAGTTTCATTGCTGTAGCTATGTTTTTTTAACCACGGATTATTCGGATTAACACGGATAATCAAAATTCTCTAATTGCCGCTTCGCTCTCAGGCTCTTATTTGTCAGCCCGGCTTCGCCGACCACTGACAGAGCCTTATCTCAAAGAGAGCATTGCTCAACAGAGCCTTCGCGATGCCTTGGGCATTGCCGCTTCGCTCTCAGACTTTCTTTGTATGTTGCCACCGGCTTCGCCGACAGCCAACGAAAGTCTTCGCGATGCCTTTGGCATTCTCTAATTCTTGAAAGAAAAGAACTATCAAAGCGAGGGGTGTAACTACCGTGAATACCCCTACCAGGAACCGGCACGGGGCAACGGCAGTTCAGCCCATGACGTACATCGACGAGTCAAGGCACTGGGGTACAAGGACACCAGCGATGCGATGAAGAGACACGTGGACACTGAGGACAAGCTGAGTCGGCGAATCACCGACTCAGGTCAGGGGAGAAGGGTCATCTTAATCAACGAGAGCGGACTCTACGCGCTGATCTTCTCGTCGAAGCTGAAGGAGGCGAAAAGTTACTCTCATACTTACCCTTCGAAAAAGATAACCGCCGAAGAATTCTCCGGCGGCTGTCTATATCCTCCCCCTTTAGGGGGATAAGAGGGGATCTTTCCTTTAGGGGGACAAGAGGGGATCTTTCCTTATTCCGTGTCACCGTTGATGATGATGTTATATATCTCTACCACGTCGGCGGAATTGATCTCATCATCATCATTGACATCGGCATCGATTCTGAAGATGCCCGA
>CADAZW010000011.1 GCA_902792555.1 uncultured Bacteroidales bacterium
AGACGGCACCATGCAAATCCTGGAGGAATATGCACAGCATAATCCTCTAGTTAAAGTGTTTAGCAACGACAGCGGTCAGCACGGCATCAATGCCAATTTCTTTTCCGCCATGCGCAGGGCCAAGGGCGACTATATTGCCATCTCCGACCAGGATGATATTTGGGAGCTCGACAAACTGCGTCTGCAGGCCGAGGCCATTGGCAACAAGATGCTATGCTCCGGTTTCTCCGTGCCGTTTTCAGCCGACGGATTCCCCGTGCAGGTAGATTGGCGGCGCCCCTGTCTGCACTTGCTACGTAACTGCTATCTCAGCGAGATGCCCGGTCATACCATGCTGATGCGCCGCGATTTGCTGGACTACCTCAAGGAAGGCGAGAAAATCCGCCTCTATTATGACTGGCAGATAGCCTGCGTGGCGGCGGCAGCGGAGAGCGTAGCTTTTGTCGAGAAGAAACTCGTTAACTTCCGCCGCCACAGCGATGCGGCCACGGCTACTGTGCCTGTGGGCAGCGGCATTATCTCCAAGGGTGCGTGGGACTATGTGAAGGTCTCCCTCTTCCACCACCGATTTTTGCAGAATGAGTTGAAGGAGCGCTTTACCATTGTCAAGCCCTTTTTGGAGCAGTTGCCGTTTGACACGCCAAGCCTCAGTGCCGGTGTACGCATGAGCGAGCTGCATCTGCACAAGGGACCGCTATGGTTCTTCAGGCGCGTAGCCTTCTTTGTTAAGCATTCCCATTATATATTCCACACCGAGGAGCGCAGATCAGTGGTCAGGGTGCTGAGGGCAATGTTCTTTGTATATTCCTGCGGCTACTACTATCGCAGTCACCTTCCACAGAAAGACAATAAATAGATGAAAAATAAGAATTTGGAACAGATGCGCCGCGATAAGCTGCGCGAGGCTCAGCTGAAGATGCTAGGCATTCTGGAAGAGATAGACAAGCTGTGCAGGGCCCATAACATCAGTTATTGGATAGAGGGCGGCACTTTGCTCGGTGCTCTGAGGCACGGCGGTTTCATTCCCTGGGATGATGATGTCGACATCTCAATGCTGCGTTCCGACTATGATCGTTTTATTGAGGTGGCAGCCAAGGAGTTGCCGCCGCATCTCTTTCTGCAGACGCGCAAGACCGATCCCAGTTTTCATCACCGTGAGTGCAAGGTGCGCGATCTCAATTCGTTCATCGCCGATGGTGGTGATGACACTGGTGCCGACTATCAAAAGGGCCTCTTCGTGGATGTCTTTCCTTATGACGAAGCTCCCTCCAAGCTGCGCAGGCAGATGGGCAATGTGGCCCATGGCATCACGATAGCAACCATAGTCCTCGACGGACTCCATCATTATTCGTGGCATGCCGTGGGGCAGCTGCTCTATTTCGGCATCAAGCGTCCGCTGCTCAAGGCGGCGTGGCGACTGGGCTGCCTCCTGTGGGCCAACGGCGACTATGTGGCTATTGATCCCCACTTCAGCTGGAGCCGCGCAATACACAAGAAGACCAATCTGTTTCCGTTGGGCGAAGTGGAGTTTGAGGGCAGGCGATTCTCCGCACCTGCCAAGCCCGACGAATACCTCACTACGCTCTATGGCGACTGGCATCAGATTCCTCCCAAGGAGAAACAGCAGATTCACTCAATGCTTATATTGCCCACGCTGGTGGAGCATCCTGTAGCAGAATGAAGATACTTATAGTCAATACCTCCAACCGTGGCGGCGGTGCAGCCATAGCTGCAGTGCGCCTCAAGACGGCTTTGCTCAACCTGGGCGAAAAGCCGCGTATGCTCGTGGCGACAAAGGAGGGCAACGACTTCACCACTTTTGGTCTGAAGTCTGCGTGGCGCTACAAGCTCTGCTGGGCATTTGAGCGCCTGGGCATATTTCTGCGCCAGGGACTGAGCAAGGCTCACCTGTGGGACATTGACCCCGCCACCCATGGTGTTGACATAACTGCGCTGCCGGAGTTCAAGGAGGCTGACATTATCCATCTGCACTGGGTGAACCAGGGCTTTCTCTCGTTCAAGATATTGAATAAGGTGCTCCACAGCAGTAAGCCGGTGGTGTGGACCATGCACGATGCATGGACTTTCACCGGATTGTGCCATTCACCGCTGGAGTGCACGGCTTTCCGCCGGGAGTGCGGCAACTGCATGCTGCTGCGCAGGGCAGGGCAGAACGATTGGTCGCACAGGTTATGGCGCCGTAAGCAGGCGCTGCTTGAAGGGACAGGCAGACTGGTCTTCGTGGCGTGCAGCCGATGGCTGGCCGATATGGCACGGAGCAGCACGCTGCTTGCAGACCGGACGGTGGTTGACATCCCCAATCCTATTGACACCCACCTCTTTACTCCTGGCGACAAGGAGCAGGCGCGTATGCTGCTCGGGCTGCCGCAGGGTAAGAGTCTGATTCTCTTCTCCGCCTACAGTGTCAACGCTCCCATCAAGGGACTGACCTATCTGCGCGAGGCTCTGGCCCAAATGGCGGAGGCTGAGCCAAGCGTGCGCGACAGGGTGGCTGTGGTGCTCACCGGCCGTGGCGCAGAGCAGATGGCGGAGCCTATGCCCGTGGAGGCCATTCCCATGGGCTACGTCACCGACCCTAAGCGCATGGCGTTGATATACAATGCTGTTGATGCCTTCTGCCTTCCCTCGCTACAGGAAAATCTGCCCAACACCATCATGGAGGCTAAGGCCTGCGGAGTGCCTACGGTGGCCTTCCGCGTGGGCGGTATCCCGCAGATGATTGACCATCGTGTCGACGGCTATCTGGCTGAGCCGAAGGATGCTGCCGACCTGGCGCAGGGCCTGCGCTGGGTTCTTGCGGCCGATGCCGCCAGCATGCGCCAGCTTAACAGGGCTGCCGCCGTGGAGCAGTACTCCGAGGCGCGCGTGGCAGAGCGATACCTTAAATTATACCAGCAACTCATAGACCATGGAAAATCAGTCGCAGATTAAGATAACGGTGGCCACCGTGACGTGGAATGCCGCTGCCGTTTTGCAGCGCACGCTTGACAGCGTGGCGGAGCAGGACTATCCCTGCGTGCAGCACGTGGTGGTGGATGGCTGCTCGTCTGACCAGACGCTCACTCTGCTGCGCCAGTATCAGGAGCGCGAGAGCACCGAGCTCGAGGAGCGCCACGAGATAAAGGTGCTCAGCGAGTCTGACAAAGGACTCTACGACGCTATGAACAAGGCCATCAATATGGCTGACGGCGACTATATCCTCTTCCTCAATGCAGGCGACAAGTTTCACGAGCGCGATACGCTGAGCAAGATAGCAGATAAAATTTCAAATTTCAAATTTCAAATTTCAAACTTACCCGCGGTCATCTATGGTGACACCGACATTGTGGACGATGAGGGCCGCTTCCTGCGCAAGCGCCATCTGCGTCCGCCGCGTCAGCTCACGTGGCAGTCGTTCAAGGACGGCATGCTGGTGTGCCATCAGGCATTCTTTGCCCGCACCGACATTGCCCGTCAGAATCTCTACAATCTCCGCTATCGCTTCTCCGCCGACTATGACTGGTGCATCCGCGTGATGAAGCAGGGGCATGCCCTCGGCCTTCCTATGGTCAATGCCGATATCGTCGTGGCCGACTATCTTGACGGTGGCATGACGGTGAAGAATCACCGCCGCTCGCTCATGGAGCGCCTCCGCATCATGGCCGCTCACTATGGCTGGCTCACAGCCCTGGCCCGCCACGCCGGTTTTGTCTTCCGCGCGCTGAAACGGCGCATAAAGCGTCACTGACAATCTTGCCAAGGGCAAATAACTCATAAACAGCTGCTATTTCTCAGATAGCAGCTGTTTTCATATCAGAGTGTAGGCGCTAGAAAATCCAGTGCAGAGCAAAAGAATAAGCTTCTCCCTCTATTTAGGAGAGAAGCTTACGGTGTGTGGGTTGCTGAGCTCTTATTCAGTGTCGCCGAGGATGATGATGTTGTACACGGCTACGACGTCGGCAGTGTTGACATCATCGTCGCCATCAACGTTGGCGCGCTTTCTGGAGAATCCGCTGGCGTCGCCTTGCTCGATGTAGCTGTAGATGGCCACTATGTCGGTGGTGTTGACTGAGCCGTCGTTATTTACGTCGCCTTTTATGTCGGGTGCGTCAATAATTACCCATTCGTCGCATACAGGCAGGCCGTCTTTGCCGCAGACAGAGTTGGAGCTCCACTGTGCGCCGTTCGGGTAGGTGATACTATGCTTGTTTTCCAGCAGCAGGTCCTTCCAATCATAGATTGCGCCGTTGGTTTGTCCCTTGGGCTTTGGCCTTAGCATTATATATTATTCCGTGTGCGTGGAGTGCCGTGCAATATTGTATGTTTGCATATGAATTGTTGTGTGTAAGCGCCCTTGTTCCGCTGCCGTCCCATGCTTTTTTCCTCTTTCCGGGGTTATGTTTATCAGATTTACATTTTTGGCGTGGCATTTCAGGCCTTTGTTGAGCTGATATTATGGCGGCGGCTTGGCTGCCCGGACTCCCTGGTGTTGCTGTTCTATGTGGCCAATGTCCTTGCAGGCCTTCTTCTTCCGCTGTTAGTCTGCAAGGTGGCGGAGAAAATTCCGAGCCGCATGCTGCATCTGTGCCTGGGTTTGCGTGCGTGATTTTCTTAGTTTTTTAGATATTTTTTCAACTTACCGCCTGTTCCCGAGAGCCATTGCGGCCATCGGCCAGTGTCCTATCGTCCGATGGCAAACGCCATCAGGGGCCGGTAAACTCTGAACAGAATTTGTTTTTCTCTGACGGGAGTCAATTTAACACTGCCGGGAATGAAATAAAGTGCGAGAAGCCTGGCTTTTTTCGCGAGGAAACTGACTTTTGTCGCGCAGAAGTTGAATTTAATCGCGCCGAAACTGAATCTAATCGCGCCGAAACTGAAGTTTAATCGCGATTAAATTTTAATTTCCTCGCGATTAAATTCAGCGTCGACGGCTTTAATTTCCTTTTTGACAGCAAAAAACTCCGTGTGTACGGGCTCCGTTGTCGTTTGCTCGCGTTTCGTTTGTTTTTTCATGCGCAAAAATTGTTTCCCCGTGCACAAAAATTGTTTACCCATGCGGATTCTTTTTTTCTCCACGCAGATTCTTTTTTTCTCCACGCGCATTTTTTGTTCTTGTCCAGCTTTTGCTGTCGCCTTCACGCCTCGTCATGGGGCCGCAATGTGCCTTCTTCTCGTCTGCGGGCGGTGAAAAAAATGGCGTGTGTGATTTTTTTTGCATAATTCCGCCTCAAAAAATTGGTGGTGAAGAAAAGGTTGACTATATTTGCAATGAAAGATTCCGTGAGCGCAGCGGCGCTACGGTAAAGTAAACTTCTTTATTAAACCCTTAAACTCATTTGTTATGGACAGAGGAGAAAGAAGAGAAATCAAGGAGCGGAAGTGGACTTCCAAGCTCAAGAAGATGTACCAGGGAGGCTGGAAGAGCTTCCTGAAGGTTAAGACCTCGGGCAAGAAGCCGGAGGATTACAATGAGGCTGAGTCTTTCAGGGATTTGGAGGGCTCGAAGAGAGGAGTGAAGTACAAGAATACCGGCACCATCAAGCGCGATGCCAAGCAGATCAGTGCTAAGGATCAGCACAAGCGCGATGTCAAGAACAAGTCGCTCTCCATAGAGGAGCAGCAGGAGCTTGACGAGGTGACGCTTAAGGAAAAAGAATAGAATAATCAGATAAAGAAATAACGTTAGGGAAAAATACAACGAGGCCGCCGCGATTCGATTGAATCGCGGCGGCATTTCTTTTGGGCTGTCCCTGACATCCGGACTCGGATACTGTGTCCGGCATCATGCCGGCGGGTCATCCGGACTTGGATATAGATTCCGGCATCATGCCGGCGGGGTTAGTCGTTCTCGGGGCGGAGCTGGCGAACCACAGCACCGGTGCGCCACATCTCGCTCTCGCGGAGGGCCTTGAGCTCCTGCTCCAGACCGGCGCGGTAGTCGGGCTTGGAGTTGGAGTCGATGGATATCTGGGCCTCGGTGCCCTCCTTGACGCTCTGGTAGAGCTTCTGCATCACGGGCTTGATGGCGTCGTGGAAGCGCGGATACCAGTCGAGTGCGCCGCGCTGGGCGGTGGTGGAGCAGTTGGCGTACATCCAGTCCATGCCCTTGGCTGCAAACAGCGGCATGAGCGACTGGGTGAGCTCCTCTACTGTCTCGTTGAAAGCCTCGGAGGGCGTGTGGCCGTTCTCGCGGAGCACCTCGTACTGGGCGAGGAGCAGTCCCTGGATGGCGCCCATCAGTGAGCCGCGCTCGCCGGTGAGGTCAGAGGTGGCCTCGCGCTGGAAGGTGGTCTCGAACAGGTAGCCCGAGCCGATGCCGATGCCGAAGGCGAGCACCTTCTCCTTGGCGTTGCCGGAGGCGTCCTGATAGACAGCGTAGGAGCTGTTGAGGCCGCGGCCTTCAAGGAACATGGTGCGCAGCGAGGTGCCGGAGCCCTTGGGGGCCACCATGATTACGTCGATATCGGCGGGGGGCACTACGCCGGTGCGGTCGTTCCAGCAGATGGCGAAGCCGTGGGAGAAATAGAGGGTCTTGCCGGGGGTGAGATACTGCTTGATGCGGGGCCATACCTCAATCTGGGCGGCGTCGCTGAGCAGCATGCAGACGATGGTGCCCTTCTCGGCAGCCTCCTCAAGGGAGAAGAGGGTCTTGCCGGGTACCCATCCGTCTTCCACGGCCTTCTGATAGGTCTTGCCCTCGCGCTGGCCTACGATTACGTTGAATCCGTTGTCACGGAGGTTGCAGGCCTGACCGGGGCCCTGCACTCCGTAGCCGAGTACGGCGATGGTTTCATTCTTGAGCACTTCGCGTGCCTTCTCGAGAGAGAATTCTTCTCTTGTGGCGACTTCTTCGATTACGCCGCCGAAATTGATTTTTGCCATGATTATGGGAATATTATAGGTTGTTTATCTTTTCCAGGTATTCGTCGAGCAGTTCGCGCCGGTTCTTGGTTATGGCGATGGCTCCGCACCTTACAAACTGAACCACGCAGTCGAGGGTGTTGAGCGAGGTGTAGAGCGAGTCGATGTCCTCGGGCAGGCCGGTGAAGTTGACGATGCTGTAGGTCTCGTTGACCTCTACAATCTTGGCGGAGTGCTGGCGTATGGTGAGCGAGATGTCGGGCTGCTCAAGCATCTTGGGGGTGCTGAGCTTGAAGAGCGCAACCTCCTGAATGAAGATTTGGTCGGAGGTGTAGTAGCGCGCCTGCAGGACGTCAATCTTCTTCTCTATCTGCTTGGTGATGAGATGTACCGTCTCCTCATCACAGTAGCAGGTGATGGTGTATTTGTGTACGCCGGGCGTGCTGCTGGAGCACACGTTGAGACTCTCAATGTTTACCTGCCGGCGAGTGAACACAGCGGTTATCTGGTTGAGGATACCCGCGAAGTTCTCAGAGTAGGTTATGATGGTGTAGAGCGTGTCCATGGTTGTTTGTCTTTACTTGATTTCCAGCATCATCTCGTCAACGTTGGCTCCTGGCGGAGTCATTGGCAGCACGTTGTCCTCCTCCATCACTGCGCACTGCAGCAGGAAGGGGCCGTCGGTCTGCAGCATGTCGCGGATGGCATCGTCGAGGTCGGTGCGCTCCACCACGGTGCGCGCCTTGATGCCGTAGCCTTCGGCTATCTTCTCGTAGTCGGGGTTGAGCATGGGGGTGAAGGAGTAGCGCTTGCGGAAGAAGAGGTACTGCCACTGGCGTACATTGCCGAGGTAATTATTGTTGAGCAGGATTATCTTGACCGGTGAGTGCTGCTCCATGATGGTGCCCAGCTCCTGGATGGTCATCTGCAGGCCGCCGTCGCCGACAAAGAGGCAGACGGTGCGGTCGGGTGCGCCGAAGGTGGCGCCGATGGCGGCAGGCAGGCCGAAGCCCATGGTGCCGCAACCGCCCGAGGTGACTACTGAGCGGCTCTGGGTGAACTGGAAGTAGCGGCAGCCGAAGAGCTGATTCTGGCCCACGTCGGTCACGAGCACTGCCTCGTTGTGGGTGAGTTCACTCACGCGCCGCACCACCTCGCCCATAAGCAGCGGGCCGTGGGTGGGATGAATGGCGGGTTCGATGACCTTTAATGACTCTTCTTTCTCATAAACGCCGAAGCGTGCTATCCATTCGCTATTGTCAGCGACTTGCACATATTTGGTCACGGCGGCAAGGGTCTCCTTGCAGTCGCCCAGCACGGCGAGGTCGGCATGGACGTTCTTGTTTATCTCAGAGGGGTCTATCTCGAAGTGGATGATCTTGGCTTGGCGGGCGTAGGTGGCTATGTTGCCGGTCACGCGGTCGTCGAAGCGCATGCCTACGGCGATGAGCAGGTCGCACTGGTTGGTGAGCACGTTGGGCCCCAGGTTGCCGTGCATGCCGAGCATGCCCTTGTTGAGGGGATGGTCAGACGGTATGGCGCTGAGTCCGAGCATGGTGCAGCCTACGGGGATGTTGGCCTTCTCAATGAGGGCCAGCAGCTCTTGGCGTGCATTGCCCAGCTCGATGCCCTGGCCGATGAGCATGAAGGGGCGTTCGCTATGGTTGATGAGCTTTGCGGCGGCCTTGATGGCTGCTTCGTCTATCTGTGGGGTTGGCCTGTAGGAGCGTATGAAGTCAACGTGCTTCGGCTGATATTCCGTCAGGTCGGTCTGGGCATTCTTGGTAAAGTCAAGCACCACGGGGCCGGGCCTGCCTGACCGGGCGATGTAGAAGGCGCGGCTTACGGCCCATGCCACGTCCTCAGCGCGGCGAATCTGGAAATTCCACTTGCTGATGGGCTGCGTTACGCCGATTACGTCAACCTCCTGGAAGGCATCGGTGCCAAGAAAGGCGGCACCCACCTGGCCGCAGATGACCACGATGGGGGTGGAGTCAATCATGGCGTCAGCCACGCCGGTAACGGTGTTCATGGCGCCGGGGCCGGAGGTGACGATGGCGCATCCCACCTTGCCGCTCACTCGGGCATAGCCCTGGGCAGCGTGAACGGCTCCCTGCTCGTGACGCACAAGGATATGATTGATGGTGTCGCGATGGTCGTAGAGGGCATCGTAGGAGGGCATGATTGCTCCGCCTGGATAGCCGAAGAGCGTGGTCACGCCCTCGTGCTCAAGGCTGCGCATCAGTGCCTCTGCGCCTGTAATCTTATTTGTTGGCATTGCTGTGTTTTGGTTATAGAAACTATAGATACTATAGGAACTATAGGTTTTGTTTACTAAAGAGTTTTAATCTATAATCCTGATTCCTCCCTTGTCAGCGCTGCTGACCGACTGTGCGTAGGCGCGCAGGGCTTTGCTGACGGTGCGCTGGCGCTTGAGCGGCTGCATGGGGCGCGCGGCAAGCTCCTCAGGGGTGAGGCGCACATTGATGGTGCGGTTAGGGATGTCGATGTCGATGATGTCGCCGTCCTTAATCTTGCCGATGTTGCCGCCGTTGGCTGCCTCGGGTGAGATGTGGCCGATGCTGAGGCCGCTCGTACCGCCGGAGAAGCGTCCGTCGGTGATGAGGGCGCACTCCTTGCCCATGTGCATGGACTTAATATAAGAGGTGGGGTAGAGCATCTCCTGCATGCCGGGGCCGCCCTTGGGCCCCTCGTGGGTGATGACAACCACGTCGCCTTTCTTGACCTTGCCGCCCAGGATGCCCTCGCAGGCATCTTCCTGAGAGTCGAAGACCACGGCGGGGCCGGAGAATTTCCAGATGCTCTCGTCAACGCCGGCGGTCTTGACCACGCAGCCGTCCTGGGCTATGTTGCCGAAGAGGATGGCCATGCCGCCGTCCTTGGTGTAGGCATTGTCGATGGAGCGGATGCAGCCGTTAGCGCGGTCGGTGTCGAGGGTGTCGTAGGTGCAGTTCTGGGCGCCGAGCTGCGTGCAGAACTTGCCGCCGGGGGCTGAGGAGTAGATGCGCTGGGCTTCGGGGTCGATATTGTCTTTAAGGATGGAGTATTTCTCGATATCTTCAGCCAGGGTGTGGCCGTTGACGCGGCGCACGCTGGTGTCAATCAGGCCGCCCTTGGCGAGCTCGCCGAGCAGGTTGAGCATGCCGCCTGCGCGGCCGCACTCCTGCACAGAATACTTCTGGCTGTTGGGAGCCAGCTTGCAGAGGAACGGGGTCTTGCGTGAGAGCGCGTCGATGTCGGCCATGGTGAAGTCAACGCCGGCCTCCTGGGCTACGGCCAGCAGGTGGAGCACAGTGTTGGTGCTTGCACCCATGGCGATGTCGAGGGTCATGGCGTTGAGGAAGGCGGCGCGTGTGGCAATGCTGCGCGGCAGCACGCTGGTGTCGCCGTCCTCATAGTAAGCCAGCGCATTCTTGACAATCTGGCGGGCGGCATCCTTCATCAGCTCCACGCGGTTGACATGGGTGGCAAGGATGGTGCCGTTGCCGGGCAGCGAGAGGCCGATGGCCTCGGTAAGGTTGTTCATGGAATTGGCCGTGAACATACCGGAGCAGCAGCCGCAGCCGGGGCAGGCACGGTTCTCTATCTCGGCAAGGTCGCTGTCGCTAACGGTGGGGTCGGCTCCCTTGATCATGGCGATTACGAGGTCAAGATTCTCTCCCTTATAGCTGCCGGCCTCCATGGGACCGCCGCTGACGAATACGGCGGGGATGTTGAGGCGCATGGCGGCCATGAGCATTCCAGGGGTAATCTTGTCGCAGTTGGAGATGCAAATCATGGCATCGGCCTTATGGCCATTGACCATATATTCCACAGAGTCGGCAATGATATCGCGGCTGGGCAGAGAGTAGAGCATGCCGTCGTGACCCATGGCGATACCGTCGTCAATGGCTATGGTGTTGAACTCGGCAGCGTAGCATCCCAGGCGCTCAATCTCCTGTTTGATGATCTGGCCAGCCTCGTGCAGGTGAGTGTGGCCAGGAACAAACTGGGTGAATGAATTGCAGATGGCAATGATGGGCTTGCCGAACTGCTCGCGCTTCATTCCGTTAGCTACCCATAGTGCTCGGGCTCCTGCCATGCGGCGACCTTCGGTGCAGACGCTGCTGCGTAGTTTAATCTTTGTCATTTCCTTAATGTTGATTCTGTTTCCGTGGGGAAAGAGATGTTTTTGCTTGTAACGAACTACAAATTTCGTGATTTCTTTCCATATTGTTTGTAATTTGTGGTAGGAAATGTCAAAAATATAAAGAAATGGCCGTGTTTGGTGCACTTTTGTTAACCAAACATGGCCATTTCTAATATGAATTGTTCTGTCGTGCGGTCTATCTGCGTCCAGACCTTACCACTCCGCCGCCTCCACTGCGTGAAGTCTGCGGTGCGTTATTCTGCGGTTGCGCATTGGAGCGAGGTTGTGCATTGGAGCGCGGTTGCTGCGGAGCCGGTGCAGTGTGCGACTCGGGTCTGCTCTGATTGCGCGAGTTAATCTTCGGACTGTTTACATTGTGTCTTTCGTTACGGTAGCGCGGGTCGGCAGCGCGGTTCTGCTGGTCGCGGTTGCGATAGTAGTTGGGACGCGGCTTCTCGGCTGGGGTGCGCGGACGCACGTTTGCTCCAAAGTCCATGCGGCGGCGATGTTCATAGTCGCGCGAGGAGCGTATGCGTACTTCTGCGCGGTAGCGACGGTCGATGGCGTAGCGGTTGCTGTAATAGCCAGAGGGGTAATGTACGCGGGCGTGGCCTCCACGATAGACATAGAACACGCTTGGACGGTCGTAGTAGTAGAACGAGTGGTTGGTGTAAACATTGTAGATGCGCAGATGCCAGCCTGTGCGCGTGGTGTAGATGGGGCGGAAGAAATACTCTGCGTTGAGGAAACGCTCATACTGCACATAGTCCAGGATATGGCGAAGGTCCTCGTTGCGGTAGTCCAGATAGTCGTAGTACCTGTCGATAGCATCCACGTAGCCATAGACTACGTCATCCATTATGCGCTCTACACTGTAGAGAAAGTCGTAGTTAATCTCATAGCAGTCGTCATACTGCATGGGCGTGAGGTCAAGCTCGTATGCCATACGGTCGCTCAGGAAGCGGGCATAGTCGCGGATTCTCGATTCGCTCAAAGCCATCATGTTGAGGCTGAGCAGGGCAAGCATGCTTGCCAATACAATCTTCTTCATAATGGTAGAGTTTTTAGGGTTAGACTTTTGTTGTGTGTTGTCGTGCCGTTACTGCTTGGCGTGGCTGCGGTTGCGGCCCTGCTTTACGATAACGGGTGCCTTGTTTGCGCTCTTTGACTTGGCTGTGCCCTCAAATTGCTTGGAGTAGTAGTCGTCATAATAGACATCATAGCCGTACCAGTTGCTAGTAAAGTATGCAGTGGGAGTCCAATAGTAGAAGTCGGTGAGCTTGCTCATGCGGAAGCGGGTGGGGGAGTCGCCAAAGTAGCCGCTGAAGTAGGTGTTGTCGAGCCTGTAGTCGCGGATGAAGTTGTCAAGGTCGAGGTCGTCGTAATAATAGAGGTAGATGATGCCATTCTTGATCTCCCAGTCAAATTTATACCACAGGTAGCGGTAGTAGCTGCGGACTCTGCCGCTGGTGTCCCAGCTGTAGTAGTCTTCCTGGTATCCTACGCCGTGGGTGGCGTTGCTGTGGTCGGGCACCAGTTTGATGTAGGTGTAGTCGGCGTCAAAGATGTAGCCGTCTTCGTCTTCATACCACATGCCCCAGTCGCCTTCCCACTCGCCGGCAAGTACGCGGGCCTCGTTCTCGTCATCGCTATTGCAGGAGGAGAAAGCGAATGTTGCCGCCAGGGCAACCGACATTATAAAAAACAACTTTTTCATATTTCTATAAGTTTAATGGTTAATATTCTTTTGATGTTGCAGAATGATGTGTTACGCAATCTTTTCGCAAAGATAATTCTTTTTGTCAACCTTGGCGGAAAATAATAAGGAAAAAGATACGGATTATAACATTTTTTTGCAGGTATCTGTAAGATTAGATGCTTTTGAGATAAACATATCAGTAAAAACCGGCACTCGCAAAAGCGTAGTGCCGGTCACAATTATGAAAGAAACTTTCGTGTACTTGCCTTGGGGCTACATTATTAATATGGTGGTGACGATATTAATAGAATAAGTAGCGGCTGTCGCTTACCTTAGCCTTCTGCTTGAGGTAGGTGATGATGGGGCTTTCGCCATAGTACTGGCGCGGATTGAGGGCCATGCCTGCGTGGGTGCGGGCGGCACCAGTCATATACTGCTGCTCGTCGTACTTGGCTTCGGCGTTCTTATTTTCAGCGGTAACCTGGAAGGCGAAGACTGCATCCTTGCCCTTCAGCGGGCCTACAAACTGGTTGGCCTTAGCCTTGCTTACGGAACCGAGGATGACGGGGTCAAACTGATTGTCGGCAAAGAAGTTTACATTCTTGACGGAATCGGTAACGGCGCCCTTCTGAGCCATAACCTGGTCGATGCTCTTTGCACCCTTGAGCTTGCCCATCAGGATGTCGGCTTTCTTGTCGCGAAGAACCTCAGCCTTGACAAAATCCTTGACGTCCTCCAGCGGCATGTAGCCCTGCTTGTGGGACTTGGTCACGCCTACCACGAGCAGATGGTTGCCGTTGTCGCAAACATAGAGAGGTGATACCTGGCCGTCCTCAGCCTCGTCGAATATCCACTTCTTGGCGTCGTTGCTGATCCAGCGCATCATGTGGCGGTCCATGCCGGGCTGGCTGAAATACTGCATTGAGAAGAAGTCCTCGGTGGTGATGCCGGTGAGGGTCTGCACATTGTAGCCGGCCTTGGCGGCATTCTTCTCCATCGACTCGATGGTCTTGTTCTCGGCAATAAACTTGCTGAACTTGTTGTACTCAGCCTTGCTGGTCTCGGCGCTGTAGTTGAGCGGGCACTTGATGACTGCAGCATTGTACTTGGTCACCATTTTCTTGCGGTCGGTGACCTGCAGGATGATGTTGCCCTGTGTAAACTCAAGGTTTGTAATCTCGCCTACTGCCATATTCTGGGCCTTGTTGATGAAGGCAAGGTTGTCGTCGTCCATGCTGGCATTCTCATACATGTTGCTTACGAGCCAGGTGGAGTCGCCGGTCTGCTGATACTTCTTGGCCAGGTCGGCAAAGTTTGCGCCGCCCTTGATGGCTGTATAGATGGAGTCAGCACGCTTGCGTGCATCGTCGAGGTCCTTGCCGCCCACCTGAATCTGACGAATCTGGATGGAGTCGGGGGCCTGAGTCTTGGCGAGGAGACGGATGATGTTCTGGGTGTTGTCGGCTACGGTGTAGAAGGGCCCCTTCACACTGCCTACGCCCATGGAGTCGAGCATTGCGCTGATGTCGGCGGGGAATGCGTCGGCTGTGCGGGGGATGTCGATGTAGCTTACTGACGACTGTGCGCGGCGTACCAGGCTGGCTACGTCATCGGTGCTGGCGATCTCCTGGGCAAAGCCGGCCATCTTTTTATCGAGGGCGGCCTTGTCGGCGACGCTGGCCTTCACTGTTACGGCCACATACTTGATGTCCTTGGCGTCGGTGGGGAGCTTGAAGGTTTCCTTCAGCTCATCGTACTTGGCCTTGAGCTCGTCGTCGCTTACCTTCACCTCATTGTCGTTGATGGAGGTATAGGGCACGGCTGCCAGCAGGAGGTCCTTGGTTGTTGCGGTGCCTTCGAAAGCCATCTTGCCCTCAATGGGGTTGGAGGTTACCGACATCTGCAGCAGGGCATTGTATTTCTGCTGGAGGATGGTTTCCTTTAGGGTCTTCTCCACAAACTGCCAGTAGTTGTATATCTTGTCGTACTGCTCGCGGTACTGCTCGGGCACCTGGGAGTTGCCTGCCTGCATCTTCTTATACTCGTCGAGGAAGTTCTTGAGCATTGCGGCATCGAAGCGGCCGGTCTGCTGGTTGACGAAGGGGCTCTGGGCCAGCATGGGGTTGTTGCCCTCTGCCAGCACGTTGCGCATCTCCTGGTCGGTAACGGTCAGGCCCAGTTTAGAGGCTTCGGCCTCTATGAGCTTGTTGGTGACGAAGCTCTGCCATACCTGCTCCTTCAGGGCTGCATCCTCGTCGTCGGTAAATGTGGTCTTGCCCTGCGTCATCTGGATGTAGGACTTGTAGGCTTCAATCAGCTGGCTGTACTCCTGGGAGTGAATCTTCTTGCCGTAGATGGTGCCTACCACACCACTGTTTTGGTTTCTCTGAGCTTCGGTAGCGCGGAAGAACTCCTCGGTGATAAAGGCGAGGAGTGCAATACCAATTACTGCAATCAGCAACTTACCGTGCTTTCTAATTCCTTGAATAGCTGCCATGTTTATGTGTTTTTTTTGTTTATTTCGTTTTACTTGTCTTATGTGTTCTGTATATGCGAAAAATGGCTCTTAGCCTGGGCTTTTTGGCACTGCGGACAGTGGCCTTGGGGCGCATTTTCGTATTTCGAGCGACAAAATTAGAAAAAATATTGAATATAATTATTGTTTTCGCTCCACTTTTTGCTAATTCTCAGTAAAAATACGTTTAAATAGCATTCTTGCAAATCAGTATTACTTGAAATGTCCGCCCGGAGGCAGGTTGGTGGATGGCGGAGCCGTGGCTCTTTGCGGCGAGCGCGGCGGTATCACTGCAGAAGGCTCTGGCGCTTCGTTTTGCTCCGCAGTCTTGATGGAGTCGGTGGTCTCGTCGTTGGCTTCCGACGGTATGGGGAATACGGCGCGGGAGTTGTTGATGATGTAGTGGCGCATCTGCTCGTCGGAACGGAAGCTGGTGCCTTCCACTTCCTTGTCGGGCGTCTTCAGGTGGGAGTAGACGTTGGAGTAGAACTCGTGGGTGCGCATGTCCCAGTAGAGGAGTTCGGAGTTGAATATGGTGCCGTCCATGTTCCACACCTTGACGCGCCCCCTCAGCTCCCACAGGTTTTGGTTATACCAGTAGGCTGTGTCGGCGGTCACGTACATCTCGATGTGGAATTTCTGGTCAAAGCGCTCCAGCAGCAGACCCTTGGGGAAGGAGTGGCGCGGAGGGTTGGTGCGGTCGTAGATACGCCATTCTTCGGCCACCACCTTATAGCGTATGAGCCCGGAGTCGGAGATGAGCTTGCTCACCCCGTAGGTGGTCATCACCGAGGCGGAGTCTCGCTGTCTTATGGCATTGGCTGAGGGGGGCTGGCCGTCGCTGCATGCCAGCAGCAGGCCTGCCATCACCGTCAACAGGGCAAAATATCTCATCGCTGCCAAATCCTTACTCCTTATTGCTTACTCCTTAGTCTTGGATACGCTGCCTATTTCACTTTCCACTTCTCAAACCACCGTGCGCTGAAGGTCAGGCCGAGGCAAAGGCGCAGGTAGTCCTCCTTGAGCTTGCCCGTAGATGAGGCCTGCATGTGTTCCCACTGGGCAGAGATGTTCAATACCGAGTGGCTGGTGTATCTGTTGACGATGGGTATGGCTGCGCCTGCGCTGACCATGAATGACTTGGGCCCGTTTTCGCCGTTCACCTTGGCATAAGGGGTGGAGTAGGCTAAACCGGCGCGATAGCAGATGTGGTCTCTCACCCTCATGCCTCGCGGATTGGGCACAAACTCTACGCCGGCTGCCAGGCGGTGGCGGTTTTGGAAGACCTTCCAGCTGCGGGAGAATACGGTGTTGCCGCCACGCTCACGCAACGCGGGGAAACGGCATTTCTCCCATGCCTGCAGGGTGTAGTCCAGGCCTACGGTCCACTGATAGTCGTGACACCAGCTCAAGCCCACGCCCAGATTGGTAGGCAGCTCGTAGGCATTGCCGATATTGGTGGTGTCGGCGCTGGAACCGGTCAGGTTGTTGGTCTGCTGATTGATGAAGGTGGCTTTTTGGCTGATCCTTTGCCCTGGGCTATAGGTCAGGCCGAGCACCACGCGGTCTTTCTTGCTGAAGTTGTGCTGGACCTGCAGTCCGAAGTCGAAGGCCACTGCGTTGAGGCGGCCTGTGTATTTGCGGGTGAGGGTTTGTATGTTTGCGTCGCTGTAGGTTACTGCTGAGTAGTGGTTATAGTCGCCCCATACATACTTGATGTTGGTGCCGATGGACACTGGCTTGAGCGGCTGCCAGCCGATGCCGCCGAATATTTCGTGGAGGCCGCCGTCGCCGCTGTAGGTGGAGGTGGTGGTCTTCACGCCGAGGCCGTCAACGTCGGGCATCTCGGTGGTGGAGCTGAAGTTGTAGCCTATGGTGCTGAAGGGCCTCAGTCCGAGTGAGAAGCCCAGGCCTTTTCCGAAGCGGAAGGCGGCAACGGCGTAGTCGAGGGTGGAGTTGTGGACGTTTTTCTTGATGTCACCCTCGCGCATCCAGCAGTTTTGCAGCGACACTCCTATGTCAAACAGGAATCGCAGCGAGTCCATTTCCGAGTAGGAGGCAGGGTTCTGCCGGTTGATGATGTTGGGGTCGCGCATGCCGAGGGCCACGCCGGCCATGCCTTTGTTGAATCCCATGGCCTCGTCGTTGAGCACACCCCATCCGTAGCGCGAGTAGGGCGAGTTGGTGCCGCTGCTCTGGGCGCTGGCCGTCACGCAGAACGTTCCCCACTGGCCGCTCAGCGTCAGGGCCAGCAGGATGAGCAGAATCCTTGCTCCCCTGCGTGTCTGCTCCTTGATACTTACTCCTTTATTTCTTTTCTCCATCGCGATTCTTCTCATTATACATTATTATATATTCAAGCCCGCGCATCACGAGCCTTTCGTCAGTCTCTGCCTCCACGTCCAGCAGTGGGGCTATGTATTTGGCATCGCCGCCGGTGAGCAACACCAGGGTGCCGTCATAGTGAGCCTGCATATAGTGCAGGTAGCCCTCCACTTCGTGCCTTATGCCCATCAGTGCGCCTGTGCGCAGGGCGGTGTCGGTGGTATAGCCTATCGGCGGCACCTCGCCCTCCAGCTTGACCATGGGCAGCCGGGCGGTATGCTCATGCATGGCGCGCAGGCGCATGCTGAGACCGGGGGCAATATTGCCGCCCAGGTAGATGCCGTCGGCAGTCAGAAACTCATAGGTTATGCAGCTGCCGGCGTCGGCTATCAGTATGTTTCGGTGCGGGTGGAGAGCCATCGCGCCCGCTACCGCTGCCATGCGGTCGGCTCCCAGGGTGTCGGGTGAGCAGTAGTCCAGCCTGAACGGCAGCGGGGTGTCGGCACTGAGGCATATCACCTCCACGCCCATTGCCCTCAGGGCCTTGCATAGTTCCCCGGGGTCGGTAGCCACGGAGCTTATGGCGGCCTTGTCGGCGCCGTACTCCTTGGCAAGGCGGCATATGCCGTCGGTCATCTCGCCGTGTGCCATGCGCCGGCTCTCGCCAATTACTCCGCCGGCGGCCAGGGCCACCTTGGCAGAGCTGTTGCCTATGTCTATTAGCAGGTGAGGCATGGCTTGACGGTTGCTGGAGTTGCTAGGGCGTTTATAGTTACTATAGTCCCTATAGTTCCTATAGTATCAATGGTTCCTATAGTTTCTTTCGCTTTATCCCACAATGATTTTGCCTTGCTGCATCACGAAGTGAAGCTGCACATCCTGGTCGTAGAAGCAGATGTCGGCATCCTTGCCTTTCTCCAGCGTGCCTTTGCGGCCAAGTTCGCCCATTATTCGGGCAGGAGTCTCGCTCGACATCCGGATGGCGTCCTCCAGGGGTATGTCGGCCATCTGCACACAGGTGCGGATGAGGCGGTCCATGGTGGCTATGCTGCCAGCCAGGGCTGAGCGGTCGGCCAGCTTGCACACTCCGTCCTCCAGTATCACGCGGGGGTCGAAGGCGCCCTTGTCGCTGTCGCTGGCGGAGCAGGCCAGGGCATCGGTGATCAGCGCAGTGTGCTCCACGCCCTTCACCATCCAGATCATCCTCAGTATCGTGGGCGGCACATGGATGCCGTCGGCAATCATCTCCACGCTCATCTCGGGGAAGGTGTATACACTCTCCACCGTGCCCTCGTGCTTGAACTCGCGCACGTTGTGGAAGCCGGGCATGGCGTTGTAGAAGTGGGTGACATGGCGGAAGCCGGCGTCCCATGCACGCTTCACGTCAACGTATTCCGCGTTGGTGTGACCTATGGCGGCCAGCACACCGTGGTCAGTGCAGTAGCGGCCGAACTCCGTGGTGCCCGGCAGTTCGGGAGCCTCGTCCCAGCGCTTCAGGGCATGGGTGCTGCTGATGATGGGCTCGTAATCCTCGGGTATCGGCGGGGTGATGTATTCGGGCATCTGGGCACCGGCCTTCTTGGGATTGAAGTACGGGCCTTCCAGGTGCAGGCCGAGCACGGGTGAGCCCTCTTCGGCCATCAGCTTCTCGCAGGTGGCCAGGGCCTCCTTGATCATCGGTACTGACGATGACGAGAGGGTGGGGTAGATGCTGGTGGTGCCGTGCTTCATGTGAGCGTCGATGGCTGTGCGGAAGGCATCCTCGGTGCCTTCCATAAAGTCGCGGTTGCCACCGCCGTGTATGTGCAGCTCAATGCCGCCGGGCACTACGCAGAGCCCCTTGGCGTCAATGGTATCCACGCTGTAGCCGTCAGCGCCGTCAGCAATCTCTACGTTGCTGCTGCTTACCTCGGCAATCTTGCCGTCCTTCACCACTACGGTGCCGTCCTTCACCCAGCCCTGCGGGGTGAAGACGCGTCCGCCTATAATCTTGGTTATTTTCTTTTCCATATGTAGGTTGTTTATTGTCATTCCGCAAAAGTACACCTTTTCTGCGACACGGCAAAATATTGCTGCCCCAAAATCCCGTTTCTATATATAATTATATATTGTTCGCGCGCGAAGAGGGGTAAAACCACCCTGTTATGCACGTTCTGACCTGCGCAGCCATCGGCATATTGCCATCCGTGTTTTTTTGATTGCCTGGCTATGCCTGCCGAGGCCGTGCTCATGTGTTCTGGTGTACAGCTTGCGGATCTTAGTGCGCAACTCATGTGTTCCAGTGCATAGCTCTCGTATCTTGGTGCCGTGCTCGTTGGTTTTTGTCGCGAGCGGAGTGAATTTTGTTGCGCAAAGTCTGAATTTAGTCGCGCAGAGATTGAAATTTAATCGCGATTGAATTTCCGTTAAATCGCGATTAAATTTCCGTTAAATCGCGATTAAATTAAAATTAATTCGCGATTAGATTTCAACTTCCTCGGTTCTAAATTCAATTTCCTCGCGACAAAATTCAATATTCTCAGTTTTATTTGCCGTGACCTCGCGACAAAAGTCAGTGCCCTCGGGGTTAAAATGGGTGCTGACAGGCAAAAAAACTGTGAGATGAGGGAAAAAGGGTGTGATATGGCGCACAATTCGGCCGAAGTGATTATCTTTGCCTTGCAAATTAGGATTATACGCTGTAAGAACTTCTGAAAAATGGCTAATCTCAAGTCGCTGGTCAAAGATACGGCTATCTATGGGCTGAGCAGCATAGTGGGGCGCTTCCTCAACTATCTGCTTGTGCCGCTCTACACCGCCAAGATCTCTGCAGCCTCGGGTGGCTACGGCGTGGTCACCAACATGTATGCCTACACCGCGATATTCCTGGTGCTGCTCACTTTCGGCATGGAGACCACCCTCTTCCGCTTTGCCAACAAGGAGAGCGAGAAGCCCGACACGGTATTCTCCACAGCTATGCTGGTGGTGGGTGCCCTCACCGCCGTCTTCCTTGCAATAATCTTCGGTTTCATCGGGGAGATTAGCCAGCTTATCGGCTATGCTGACCGCCCCGAATTTGTGCTGATGATGGCTACGGTCGTTGCTCTTGATGCTCTGCAGGCTATCCCCTTCTCTTTCCTGCGTTTTAAGAACAGGGCTATCCGCTTTGCCTCGCTCAAGCTGCTGTTTATCGTCCTTAATATCGGCATCAACGTGCTCTATTTCATAGTGCTGGGTAAGACTGACGTTTTCTATGTCTTCAGTATCAATCTTGTCTGCACCTCGTTCATCACTCTCTTCTTCATTCCCGACCTCCTGCGCATCCGCTGGGTGTTCGACGCGCGACTGCTCCGCCAGATGCTCAAATATTCCTGGCCGATACTGGTGCTCGGCATTGCCGGCATTCTCAATCAGACCGCCGACAAGATTATCTATCCCTATGTCCGCTCCGGACTGCAGGGTGAGGTGGAGCTGGGCATCTATGGTGCGTGCGTCAAGATAGCCATGGTGATGGCCATGATTACCCAGGCCTTCCGCTATGCCTACGAGCCTTTTGTCTTCGGCAAGGCTAAGGATAGCGATAGCCGTGAGACCTACGCCAAGGCAATGAAGTACTTCATCATCTTTACCCTGCTGGCTTTCCTCGTGGTGGTGGGCTGGCTAGACGTGCTGAAGTATATCATCGGCCACGACTACTGGGAGGGTCTCCGCGTGGTGCCCATAGTGATGGCGGCAGAGATTCTGATGGGCGTTTACTTCAACCTCTCGTTCTGGTATAAGCTGATCGACCGCACTGTCTGGGGTCTTTGGTTCTCGCTGGCAGGATGTGCCGTGCTCATCGCGGTGAATATCATATTTATTCCCAAGTATGGCTACATGGCCTGCGCCTGGGGCGGCGTTGCCGGCTACGGCACTGCCACGCTCCTCTCTTATTTCGTGGGGCAGAGGAAGTTCCCGATCAGTTATCCCCTGCGCTCCATCGCAATCTACGTACTCATCGCTGCGCTGTTCACCGCCGTTATGATGCTCATGCCCAAGTCATGGCCTGCGTGGCTGCGACTCTCTGTCAACACCGCGCTCATCATCCTCTTCGTGGCGCATATCATCTGGCATGACCTCCCCCTCAAGTCCCTGCGCCGCAAGGATTGAGCTTTTTCTTGAGAATACTTTAATGAAATAAACTATGAAAAAATTGATTTTTGCCCTTGCGGCCATTGCTGCGCTGAGTGCTTGCCAGCAGAAGAAACTCTCCGATGGAATCGTGCTAAATGAAATTTGTGGCAAGGATAATGACGACCTTGAGTGGGTGGAGGTGGCCAATGCCTCCAAGGAGGCTGTCAATCTGAGCGGCTATAAACTGGTGAAGATGGACGAGGATGGTCTGGACAAGACTCTCTATAAGTTCCCCGACACCCTGCTTGCCCCAGGTGCCATAATGACTGTCAATGCGGAGCAGCTCAAGGCTCGCATTCCCAACAAAAAGCCTGCAATCATCGAACTGCTTAATTCTGATGGTGACGTGGCTGACGCCTTCGACAGTCAGCAGGACCTGGACCTCGAAGGCCATAAAAAGGGGCAGAGCTATGCCCGCATTCCCAATATTACCGGAGCGTGGACGCTCTGCAATGCAGCCACGTGGGACGCGCCCAACACGACCGAAGCCACTGCCAGCGATGCTGACAGCTCTGACGAAGACCTCGATTTTGACGAGGAAGACTAACTGTAGAGTTTAATCATTCCCTTCATCCTCGCGGATAAGTGCGAGTAGCTTGTCTACCGCCTGATCCTCGGGGATGTTCATTTCTACGCACTGTTTGCCGCGGTAGAGACTGACTTTGCCGCGTGCGGCGCCTACATAGCCGTAGTCGGCATCGGCCATTTCGCCTGGGCCGTTGACAATGCAGCCCATGATGGCAATCTTCATGGGGCGTATGTCTGCCGTGGCTTCCTTGATGCGATGGATGGTTTCCTGCAGGTTGTATAGCGTGCGGCCGCACCCTGGGCAAGAGATATACTCCGTCTTTGTCATTCTCATGCGTGCCGATTGCAGCAGCGAATAGGCAACGGGAATCTCGTTTTCGGGAGGTTCGCTCAGGCTTACGCGGATAGTGTCGCCAATGCCGTCAATGAGCAGTGCGCCAATGCCGACGGCGCTTTTCAGGCGTCCGTCCTCACCCTCACCGGCCTCCGTTACGCCGAGGTGCAGGGGGAAGGTCATGCCCTCGGCCTCCATACGCTCTACCAGCAGCCGGACACTCTCCACCATGATGACGGTGTTGGACGCCTTGATGCTGACCACCACGTCCATGAAGTGCTCCTTCATGCAAATGCGCAGAAATTCCATGCACGATTCCACAATGCCTGCCGGCGTGTCGCCGTAGTGCGACATGATGCGGTCGCTGAGTGAACCGTGGTTCACGCCAATGCGTATCGCGGTGCCGTGTTCGCGGCAAATGTTGAGAAACGGAACGAGGCGTTGTTCAATCTTCTGCAGTTCGGCGGCATATTCTTCGTCAGTGTACTCCAGCTTCTTGAATTTTCGTGCTGCATCCACGTAGTTGCCTGGGTTGATGCGCACTTTGTCGCAGTACAATGCCGCCACGTCGGCCACGGCAGGATTGAAATGTACGTCAGCCACCAGCGGCACATCGCAGCCGGCGGCTCTGACACGGTCGCGGATAATGCGCATGTTCTCAGCTTCACGGATGCCCTGGGTGGTAAGGCGCACCAGTTCGCCGCCAGCCTTGGCAATGGCCAGAATCTGCTGCACGCAGCCGTCGGTGTCCATCGTGGAGGTGGTACACATCGACTGCACGCGCACAGGATTATCTCCGCCGATGCCGATGTTGCCTACGCGCACCTCGTGTGTCTTTCTTCGCTGCATATGCTGCTAGTTGGTCTTGAATTTGTATTCTACCTTGGCAAGTTCCGCATTAGCGTTCACGATCTTATTCTTCAGCCCCACTTTATATTCATTGAGGGCTGCGGCAAGCTGCGGGTCGGCCAGGGCAAGCATCTCGGCGGCCAGGATGGCGGCATTGAGTGCTCCGTTAACGCCCACTGTGGCAACGGGTATGCCGGGGGGCATCTGAACGATTGACAGCAGGGCGTCCAGCCCGTCAAGCATACCCTTGATAGGCACGCCGATCACCGGCACCGTAGTGCTGGCGGCAATCACTCCGGGCAAGGCGGCTGCCATGCCGGCTCCGGCAATGATGACCTTGATGCCGCGGCTCTTCGCTTCGCGGGCAAAAGTTTCCACCTCGGCAGGAGTGCGGTGGGCGGAGAGGGCGTTCATCTCAAAATAAATGCCCATTTCATCGAAGAATTTGGCTGCTTTCTCCATCACGGGCAGATCGGAGGTGCTGCCCATGATAATGCTTACGATTGGTTGCATGGTAAAGTTGGTTTTGTTGATGTCGTGTCAGGTGAAGAGTATTGATAGCAAGCCCACCACAAAGCCCAGGAAGATGCCGGTGTTGACTTCTGCCAGAGTGTGGCGGCGCAGTATGAGTCGGCTGCTGCCTACGCAGCCTGCTATGATAAGGGTGGCGCAGAGCCACCATATAGGATTGAAATTGAAGATAAAGGAAAAAGCTATGAGAGCCCCGTTGATGGCGCCGGCGGCGGCTGAGTGCGTGCTTACCCTATACCAGCAGTTCACCAGGGCACAGGCCATCTGCACAAACAGCGAGGCCAGCACCACGCTGATTACAAAGTGAGGGACTGCGATGGAAATGAGCACCTGGTAGCAGATGTAATAGCACAAGATACTGATTATGTAGGGCATGGTGCGCTTTTCGCGCTGACCCATCTGGTGGCGAGTGACGCCTGTCAGCTTGTTTTGCAGCGCTATTGAGAGCATTGGCACTGCAATGGTGAAGATATAGACCAGCACCAACAGGAAAATCTTATAGTTGAGGGGAAAGATGCGCATATAGCTGAATCCCATCAGCACCAATAGGCACAGAAGGGTAAAATAGTGCGGAGCAAAAAGCAGTGTGAACATTTTTGCCAACACCAGGATTTGTTTGTTGGTCATCATCGGCGCAATCTTGCTACTGGTATCCGCATCTGCTTGCGATATTTTGCCACCGTGCGACGGGCAATGCCGAGTTTCTCGGCCAGTTCGTCGTCCGACAGAGGATGTAGAGGATCTTCGCTTTTAATCAGTTCACGCATCTTGATGCGCACAGCCTCGCGCGACACTTCTTCACCTTGCTGGTTGATGAAGCTTTGGGTGAAAAGGCTGGCCAGTGCCACTATCCCGAATGGGGTGTCGGCATATTTGTTGGAAACGACGCCTGACACGGTGCTTGGGTCGCGGTGGATTATGTCAGCCACGTCTTTCTGTGTCATGGGGTGTAGGAGCGAGCGGTCGCCGTCGCGGAAATACTTTGGCTGCAAGTGCACTATGGCTCGCATGGTCTCGAGCATGGTGTGCTGTCGCTGGCGCACTGCCGCCACGTAGAGCTTGGCCTCGCTGACTTGGCGGCGCACGGCTTCCTGCTCCGTAGCCGTGGAGCCGGAGGAGGATGAGAGGAAATCAGAATAGGCAGAGCTGACTTTCACCTTGGGAATGTGGCCGTTGTTCAGTCCAATGGTGAAGCCGTCGTCTGTTTCCTCTACATAGAAGTCTGGTGATATGGGCATGGCTACATTGTCGGATGCAGCCATCGAACCTCCGGGGCGGGGATTGAGGTGGCGTACCATGGAATAGATGCGGTCTAGCTCCTCTCGGGTAATCTTGAATCGGGTACAGAGCTTGTCGTAGCGCTTATTCTTATAGTCGTCAAAGCCTCGGCTGAGGATGTCTATTGCCAGGTCCCGGTAGGGGTGGTCGCGTTTTATGTTGCGCAACTGTATGATGAGGCTCTCCTGAAGGTCCTTCGCACCAATGCCTACAGGCTCGAAACCTTGCAGGATGCTTACCACTTCGCCAACCTCTTGCACGCTGGCTTCTATACCGTCATAAATCTCCATTTCATCGCGGAGAATCCGTATAGACTTGCGCAGGAAACCATCCTCGTCAAGCGAGCCGATCAGATATTCCATGATGCTCTCCTGCTTAGGGGTCAGGTCGCAGCTGGCGGCTTGGTCTCTCAGACTTTCGTAGAAGGAGGTCTGGTCGGCTATCACGCGTTCACGCGTGCGGTCGGGATCATAATAGGTGGGAATGTCGTCGGGCGAGTAGTCGTCGATGCGCTCTTTGTCGTAATCTTCCTGCGAGTATTCCGTCTTGTCGTTTTGCTCTGCATCTGCGGCAGAATTGTCGTGTTCAGAGTCAGCGGTGCCATCGGCTTCGCTGAAGTCGTCGGTATCTTCCTCCAGGGCGGGATTGGTGTCAAGCTGTGTACGCACATCCTGCTCAAACTCCTGCTGGGACATTCGCAGCACTCGTATCTCGGCTTGCAGCAGCGGCTTCATTACCTGTACCTGCTCCTCCACCTGCGCCAAGGTTTGCTTCTCTCTGATTACTTGTTTCTGCATCTTGCTACTTCTGTTTGATACGCGAAAATAATTGAAAATGCTGAAATCTTATAGAAAAATCATATAAAATCGTCATAAAACTTGGCATTAGATAGAAAATAGTTATTTTTGCATTCGTAAAATAACCTTAAAAACAAAATAGACAATGAAAAAGACACTTGTTATTATGCTTGTGGCCCTCATCGGAGTTGGTGCACAGCAGGCAAAGGCACAGATTGACTTTGGAGTTGTGGCTGGCTTGAATGTCAACAAGGCAGACTTCAAAAATGTAACCAACAATGTCAAGTCAGGCAATCGTTGCGGCTGGTTTTTAGGCCCCAAGGTTGAGTTTACTGTCCCCATGGCAGGCATTGGCGTAGATGCCAGCTTGCTGTATTCGCAGCGTAACATTAATATTGAGGATGCTGCAGGCGAGAAGACCAATCACTTGAACACCATCGAAATCCCCATCAACCTGCGCTACCAGTTTGGTTTCTCTTCCCTCGCTGCAGCCTATATCGCCACTGGTCCGCAGTTCGGCTTTAATGTAGGCAGCAAGAAGATTAAGGAACTTGCCGATGACCTTAGTTACTTCAAGGTAAAGAACTCTGTTCTTACTTGGAACATTGGTGCCGGCGTAAAGCTGCTTAAGCATATTGAGGCAGGCCTGACCTATAATATTGCCCTCTCAAAGTTTGCCAAATACACCGGCACGCAGAAAGGCTCTCTTAGGAGCAACACCTTTCAGGTGCACGTAGGATACTTCTTCTAATCCCGCGGAAACAGATATAGCAAATCCTCCGAATGCCAGTTTAGCAGCATTCGGGGGATTCTTTGTTGCGAAAGTAAAAGATTTAGGTAAACAATATGCAGGGAATTAAAGAATAGTTGTACTTTTGCAGCGTATTCCGAAGGGAATGCAATATTATTGCTCAATGCACATCGAACTAGGACCTCGAAGGTAATATGAGCAATTGTGTAGGGGCTCGTAATGACGAATGTCCCTATCATCCAACACATGTGAGCTTGTGCTTAATAGCGCAAGTGTTCCATAATGTGTTGAAGGTTTGTCCTAGACCTGATGTGCGTATGATGAATGCTTGCGCTTTTCTTTTATATATAAGATTCGTGCTGGTAACTTAGAAAAAGATAGACTAAATCGTTAACATATAAATATATTACAACATGAAATCATTTTTATTTTTCAGTTTAAGCTTGTTCCTTTTTTGTGCCTGTGCGGAAAACAAGTCAGAGATGCCATCTGGCTCTCCAAAAGATGTACTTGCTAGTGAAATCTATATGCAGGTCTCGAAGGCTTATGATGTGGTTTTGGATTTTGAATTTGGGTATGCAATTGTGAAACGTGAAAAGTACGGTATGATAGATAGTTCAGGTAAAGAAATAGTAAAATGTATATACGATACGATATTTACATTCAATGATGATGCAAAAATAGTAAAGGAAGATAATAGATTTGGTGTAATTCAATACAATGGAGATAGAGTAACAGGATTGGAATATGATGATTTTTTGGACGACTCTGATTATTTGTCATATGTTCCAAATAGAACCTTGATTGTCCTTAAAAAAGGAGATAGATGGGGAGCAATTTTGTCAGATGGAAAAATCGTAATTCCTTTTGAATATGATGTAATTGCAAATGTTGAAAACGGATATGTTGTCTGTGGAAAGAATCGAAAATATGGAATCGTTGATTCGCTGGGAAACATAAAAATAGCAATTGGCTACGATACAATATTTCTTAACTATGAAAACTCAGGAATATCACTTGTAAAGAAAGAGAGTAATATAGGAATAGCAAATTCTAAAGGGCAGTTGGTGACGGAATGTATTTATAATTGTGATTTCCTATTGGATGGTGCTTTGCCAATGGTAGATATTCCAAAAAATGGATATATAAAACTAGAAATATACAAGCCGAGTGCTTCAAATCCTGTATTATGTGGTATGGTTAATTGTGAAACGGGAACTGTTTCTATTCCTTTTGTATATGATGATATGGGTTCATATTCTGAGGGTCTTGTATGGGTAAAAAAAAATTCAAAGTACGGGTATGTTGATATAAACAATAAATTCGTTGTGAGATTGAAGTATGATAAAGCTTATGATTTTTCAGAGGGACTAGCTGCTGTTGAAAGATACACAGGTAAATTTGTTTACACGCAAATGGGACTTACTCCCGAGAGAAAGACTGGATTTATCAACAAATATGGAAATCAAGTAATCCCTTTTCAATATAATACACAAGTCGGCAATGATCCGGTTTTTAGTGAAGGTTTGGCAGTTATAGGCATGTCTTCAAATAATATTTATGGTATAGAGAAAGGGTATATTGACAAGAGTGGAAAAATTGTGATACCTCCAACATTCACTTCTGCAAAGCCTTTTGAAAAAGGATTGGCAGAAGTCTCTAAGAAAGATAAGGTGGGTTTTATAAACAAGCTGGGAAAGGAAGTAATTCCAATAAAGTATGTTAGTGTGTATTATGATGATAGTATAATTATTTGTTCTAATGAAGACGAAACAGAAGAGAAGTACATTAATAGAAATGGCAAGGTAAAAAGAATTACAGATTAATCTTTTCTGGCTACAGCCTTATTCCGAAGAAGACGCGAGATAGCCACTTTGACTGATAGCTGCGGTTATGGCCGTGGCCGAGGACTAGGTTGTTCATGTTGAAGGACAGACCGGCAAATTTATTGGCCCCCATATTATATACCACGGCGGCACGCTCGTTGAATATCAGTTCGGGGAAGTTGCCGTGTACCTTGTATTTCTCTCCGTTGTAGGTAATGTTGTTATAATCGCCTATCACTATCGTAGGCATGGTAGAGAGGTGCAGCAGCCACTTGCGGTGGAGAACAAGATTGTAGGCGTAGCCGCCGCCAATGCCGAAATGGCCCACATAGAAGCGGGTAACCGGCATTCCTTCGGGAGCCTTGTCGGTTGTCTTGAGGGTTCCGCCCTGATAGGAGACCCCTACCAACCATGAACCCGCAGAGCGTTTCTGTATGTAGGTTTGGCTGAATGCTGCGGGGAAGGAGAAACGCTTGTTGTTGAACACATAGTAGCCTGTTATGTTGAGCAACTTTGTTTTCAGCGATCCGCGGTCCAGATAATCCGACTCATTGCCTCTCGACACGTCGCCGGCCATCGTTTTTGACATCTGATAGCTCGCTTCCACGCAGAAGCGGTTGCTATAATAGTTGAGATTAAACTCGAAATCATTGTTTTTCCCACTTAGCCTGGTAGGGTTGAGCGAAATGGCAGCAGCAAGGCCTTTGTAGTTGGCTCCCAGGCTGAGTTTTACCATGTGGCTTGTCTCGAGGTCAGCCTTGGTGCGCTCGCCATTGGACTTTTCCCTTATGTACAGGTTGCTGCCTGCCACGCTGGCCCTGGCCTTAAGCGTGAGATTGGTTTTGGGCCTGCCAATGTAGGCGGTGTCGAAGTTGACCTTATTATAATTCTTGTCAAGAAGGCTGTCGATACGAGTGCGCAGTAACTCGGAGCGTTTTTGCGCAACTGTCGTGCTGCCTATCAACAGCACGATCACTAATAGCGTGGTGCGAAGCGGAAGTTTAGTCATCGAGGTCATATAGACGTTCGCAAACATATTTCTGGTTTTTATCATGGCCAATCATTTGGCCGTCGTCCTTGAATGAGGCGGCGTCGGCTCCTTTTACAATCTCGTCGTGGAACCATACGCGGTTCTTGTCTTTGGCATAATATCCGCTCTCGAGCACCTCAAATGTCTTGGGGTCGGCGTCCTTGAGCATCTGGCCGTTGTACCAAACGCGCTTGCTGTCCCAGCCATAGAACCATTTTGTTTGGAAATCGTTGGGTTCGGCTTCAGGCATTATGCTGTCGGAGTACCATACATGGTTTTTGTCCTTCTGGTAGAGAAACTCCAGGTCTTGGAACGTGTTGGGGTCGGCCTCTGGCAGCATGTGTATGGAGTGGAAGACATGCTTGCTGTCGCGGGCGTAGAAATCATTGATTACCTCAAATGTGGCGGCATCTACGCTGTCAATGCGTGTGCTGTCGTGGTAGGCGAACTTGCTGTCCTTGGCCCATAGGCAGTCTTCGTTGATGCTGAGCACTTCGAAGGAGCCCATGTCGGCAACATGCAGAGCTGCGCCTTTATAGTAATAGTCCTTGCTGTCGCAGAAGAGGTCTCTCTCCTTGACTTGCAGGGTCTGTGGGTCGCACCCCTCTGCCAGGCGTTCTTTGTACCAAACGTGGTCTTTGTCCTTGCCCAGCCATTCGTTCACCTCCTCAAAGGTGGCAGCATCGGCACCCACCAGTTCTTGCTGTTGGTGACCGAAACTGAATGTCCACCATGTGAAATACACTTTGTCGCCCATCACTTTGTAAGAGCCGTCGGTGCAGCCGGCAAGCATCATCATTGCCAGCAGGGCAAATATCGCTTTGAGATTAGCGGATAGAGATTTTGTTTTCATATTCTTGTTCTTTTAGAGGTGTTTTCCTGCATTGACGGCATCAAACATTTTTTGAATATTTTGCGAGGAAATGATGTACTGGTCAAGCCATTCCGTGTACTCGTCGGGCACCATCTCGCCGGAATACTCCTCCTGGAATTGCTCCTCGTCATGGCGGCGTGTCTTGACAATAGTCTTTATCACCAGTTTGCCTTTGAGGTAGAAGCGCAGTTCGCACATCTTGTCGTCTACTATGTCGGGCGACATAGCGTAGATGAATATCAGTTTGCCCTGCTCGTCGTAGAGATATTCCTCGTAAAACTCACGTGCCGCAAAGTTATACTTGCTGGAGGCAAAGGCAAGCCGCAGGGGAGGGTAGATCTCTTCCTCGGAGGTGCGCACCTCCTCGAAGAACATCTTCACGTTCTCCTCGTGGTAGCCCGTGGCAGGCAGGTTCTGCACCACTTTCACTTGGAAATACTCCGGTGGCCAACCGCCGGGGCTGTCTGCGTCGATTGCTCTGTCTTGCCAGTCGGGCCCCTCGCCCATAAGGGAGATCATCTGCTGCATCTCGCCGTAGCGCTTGCGTATGGCGTCCACTTCCTTCTGCGCTGTGGCAGTCAGCGTCACTGCACACAGCAATAGCAATATACCTTTTTTCATGACTGTGGAGGTTTTCTGTGGCAAAGATAATCCATTTTTCTTATAATGTCGCAAATTATCCACCTTATTTATAATATTGCATTGCTGATTGTTGCTATAAACAGTCTTGTTTTCAGTCTTTCTTACGAGAAGAGGCGGCCATCGGAAATTTGCACCGATGGCCGCC
>CADAZW010000012.1 GCA_902792555.1 uncultured Bacteroidales bacterium
CAAAAACAGCCCTCCCAGATTACAAAAAGGGCCTCTTGCGGTGCAGGCTCAGTGGCATACACTGAAAGAAATTACCAGAAATTATTCAGAAATTTATGGCGATTTCTTCGCGCGTACATTATTTATATAATATATATGAATGCTGTCTCGTTGGCCACGTAGGGTATATATGCTCAGAGCGCACGCGGATGCAACGTACTGATATACAAAGAAAGACAATGATTCATTTCTTCGGCTACGCCACTGGGGGATGTTGCTTTTGCGAGGGCGCACAGAAGCGTTTTTTGATATATAAAAAAATAAAACGTTTTTTTGCCTGCATTCCTGCATTTTTCCGTTTAAAGGGTTGGTAAAGAGATTGCTCCGTATGCAGGATAATGCAGGCAAGGGTGAGGTGCGACAAAAGATAAATAATAAGGCGAGGATTAAGTAAAAGCCTCGGAATAAAACTTTTAAGTTTATTCTGATTAATGCGGTTTTACGATAAGCATACAAAGAATGCAGCCATTCCTGACTGCATTCTATGAGTAATTTGTGCCAACTGCTAAATCCTTGCCTTAGATTTTGCCGCTTCGCGACACGCAGATCATCGCAGATTGGGCAGATGTTATCATTATTTAATCATCAGGCGCGGGTAATCATTGGTTTCTTCGCAACCATTTTTCTCCGCCATAACATAAAGCAAGCTTTCTGTCTATGGCTTAATCGAATCATTCAAACTCTTGCCAGCTCTTGATGTGCACTTCGCTTATGGGCACGGTGCAGAAGGCGTTGATGAATGCTGACGCAAGGCGAGCGTTGGTAATGAGCGGTGTGTTGTGGTCGATGGCTGCTCGGCGTATACGGTAGCCGTTGGTGAGCTCGCGGTTGGTATGGTTCTTGGGAATGTTGATGATGAGGTCGAAGCGGTGCTGGGCGATGAGGGTGAGCACGTTGAGGGGGCTCTGGGTGTCCTCGTCGGGCCATAGTGTGGCGGTGGCCTCGATGCCGTTGTCGCGTAGGAACTTGGCGGTGCCGGCTGATGCGTAGATGGCGTAGCCGCTCTTGTAGAGGAGGCGTGCGGCGTCGAGCAGCTCGACCTTCGACTTGGCCTCGCCGGAGGAGATCATGACGGCCTTGTCCTTGGAGGGCACCTTGTAGCCTGTGGCGAGCATGGCGAGCAGCAGGGCCTCGCTATAGTCATCGGCCATGCATCCCACCTCGCCGGTTGAGCTCATGTCAACGCCAAGGATGGGGTCGGCATTCTGCAGGCGTGCGAAGCTGAATTGGCTGGCCTTGACACCGATGCGATCGATGTCGAAGGCCGATTTATCGGGCCGTTGGTAGGGTGCATCGAGCATGATGCGTGTGGCGGTGTCGATAAGGTTGCGCTTGAGCACCTTGCTGACAAAGGGGAAGGAGCGGCTTGAGCGCAGGTTACACTCGATGACCTTGACGCTGCCGCTCTTGGCAAGGTACTGTATGTTGAAAGGGCCGCTGATGTTGAGCTCCTTGGCTATGGCGCGGCTTATCTTCTTGATTTGACGTGCGGTGGAGAAGTAGATCTGCTGTGCGGGGAACACCATGGTGGCGTCGCCGGAGTGTACGCCGGCATATTCGATATGCTCACTGATGGCGTACTCCACTATCTCGCCGTGGTCGGCCACGGCGTCGAATTCAATCTCCTTTGTCTCCTGCATAAACTGGCTGACCACTACGGGGTAGTCCTGGCTGACCTCGGCGGCGAGCTCAAGGCAGCGGCGCAGTTGCTCGTCGGTGTGGCAGACATTCATGGCAGCACCGCTGAGCACATAGCTGGGGCGCACGAGCACGGGGTAACCTACCTCGTCAACAAACTTCTTGATGTCGTCAACGGAGGTCAGGGCGCTCCATCGGGGCTGGTCGATGCCGAGCTGATCGAGCATGGCGGAGAACTTATTGCGGTTTTCGGCGCGGTCGATGCT
This sequence comes from uncultured Bacteroidales bacterium, assembly GCA_902792555.1. Classification (GTDB taxonomy): domain Bacteria; phylum Bacteroidota; class Bacteroidia; order Bacteroidales; family Bacteroidaceae; genus UBA6382. Next base: position 1,944 of record CADAZW010000012.1, read on the forward strand.
GACGGGCGAGGTGCCGAGGATGGGTACCGACTGGCGGTGGAGCTTCATGGCGAGGTTGTTGGGTATCTGACCACCGACACTGACAATGACGCCGCGCGGCTGCTCAAGCTCGATGACGTCAAGCACGCGCTCGAAGGTGAGCTCGTCGAAGTAGAGACGGTCGCACATGTCATAGTCGGTGGAGACAGTCTCGGGGTTATAGTTGATCATGATGCTCTTGTAGCCAAGCTTGCGTGCGGTCTGTACGGCATTGACGGAACACCAGTCGAACTCCACACTGCTGCCGATGCGGTAGGCTCCGGAGCCGAGCACGACCACTGACTTCTCATTCTTGAAGTAGTTGACGTCATGGCCCTGGACTGCGTAGGTGACGTAGAGGTAGTTGGTAAGGTCGGGGTGCTCGCTGGCCACGGTAGGTATGCGTTTGACGGCGGGCTCCACGCCGAGCTGCTTGCGGCGGCTGCGCACGGCAAGGTTGTCTTTCTCGCCCACGGGGCCGTTGTTGCCGAGCACGAAGCGTGCTATCTGGAAATCGCTGAAGCCGAGGGATTTGGCCTGATGCATAGTGGCGGCATCGATGTCGTCGAGACTGTTGTAGGTCTGCAGCTTGTGCTCCCAGTCAACAATATTCTTCATGCGTTCGATAAACCAGGGGTCTATCTTGGTGAGCTGGTAGATTCGGTCGATGGTGTAGCCTTCCTCCAGCGCCTGGGCAATGGCGAAGATGCGGAGGTCGGTGGGGTTGGCGAGCTCGTCGTCGAGATTGTCGAAGTGCATGTGGCGGTTGCCTACGAATCCGTGCATGCCCTGACCAATCATGCGCAGACCTTTCTGGATAACTTCCTCAAAGCTGCGGCCTATGCTCATGATCTCGCCCACAGACTTCATGCTGGAACCGATCTTGCGACTGACGCCCTGGAATTTGGTGAGGTCCCAGCGGGGAATCTTGCAGATGAGGTAGTCGAGTGAGGGTGCCACGTAGGCTGAGTTGGTGGTGCCCATCTCACCTATCTGGTCGAGGGTGTAGCCCAGCGCAATCTTGGCAGCCACGAAAGCCAGGGGGTAGCCGGTGGCCTTGCTGGCGAGGGCGGAGCTGCGCGAGAGGCGGGCGTTGATCTCGATGATGCGGTAGTCGTTGGTCTCGGCATTGAAGGCGTACTGAATGTTGCACTCGCCCACAATGTTGAGGTGGCGTACGCACTTGATGGCGAGGTCCTGCAGATACTTGACCTGCTCGTCGGTGAGCGAGCAGGTGGGGGCTACCACGATACTCTCGCCGGTGTGGATGCCGAGGGGGTCGAAATTCTCCATAGATGCCACGGTGAAGCAGCGGTCGTTGCTGTCGCGGATAACCTCAAACTCAATCTCCTTCCAGCCCTTGAGGCATTCCTCCACCAGCACCTGCGGGGCGAAGGTAAAGGCGCTCTCGGCTATTTCGCGGAAGGTATGCTCGTCAGGACATACGCCGCTGCCCAGTCCGCCCAGTGCATAGGCCGAGCGAATCATGATGGGGTAGCCTATGCGGCGCGCAGCGGCCAGGGCATCGTCCATGGTCTCGCATGCCTGGCTGACGGGCACCTTGAGGTCGGCCTCGTTAAGCCGCTTGACAAAGCGGTCGCGGTCTTCGGTGTCCATGATGGCCTCCACGCCGGTGCCGAGCACCTCCACGTCATACTCCTTGAGCACTCCGCTCTGGTAGAGCTCAGTGCCGCAGTTGAGGGCAGTCTGTCCGCCAAAGGCCAGCAGGATGCCGTCGGGGCGCTCCTTCTTGATTACCTCGGTAACGAAATGGGTGTTGACGGGCAGGAAGTAGACCTTGTCGGCAATGCCTTCGCTGGTCTGGATGGTTGCCACGTTGGGATTGATGAGCACGGAGCTGATGCCCTCTTCACGCAGAGCCTTGAGAGCCTGTGAGCCGGAGTAGTCAAACTCGCCGGCCTGACCGATTTTGAGTGCGCCGCTGCCAAGCACGAGCACTTTCTTGAGATTGGATTTCATCGTTGTATGGAGTTTTTTCTTGTTGTTTCTATTTTTGCAGCAGCTTGCCCTTGGCTGCTTTGGGTATGGGGCGGGAGTGCATCTGTGAGGGGTCGAGGGCGGGCCCTGTCGCCTGTCCCTCTCCGGCAGGTATGGGAGCGGTTGCTCCCGTGTTGATGGGGGCTTGGTTGCCACTGTCCTTCTCTGTGGTGAGCGGGGCGGGTGGCTTTATCTCCCTGTGCATTCTGACGAGGGAGGGATTGAAGATAAAGAGCAGGCGGGGATTGACATTCCACTCGCTAATCATATAGATATAGCCGTACACTCGCTTGATGGGGCTGTTGGCGGCTTCGATGGTAAGGGAGATATCGCTGCTGCCATAGACATGGCGCTCGCTGTGGGAAACGCTGTCACCCTCATACTGCACGGCTAGTGCTGCCACGGCATGGCGCGTGCCCTCCTTCTGCACAAACTGTGCGCGGAAGTTAAGCATAATCTGGTCGTTGGGCTTAAAGGTGGTGTCGCCCTTGACCTCGAAGGTTATACGGTTGTTGAATCCGTTGCCGCTGAGTAGGTAGAAATTGTGGCCGTTCCACACGTTGGCCGTGTCGCCCGTGGCGGCAAGGGTTGAATAGCGGTTGACGTCGTTGGTTTCCTCGCCCACGTCGCCCAGCTCGGCATGCAGGCGGTCGCTAATGCGCTTGTAGACTTTCTGCAGCACCTCCATGTGCTGGTAGTACCATACGAGTGAGCTGTCGAACTCGGCCTCGCTCACCCCATTGTCGCGCAGACATGCCAGGACATAGGCACGGCCCTTAATCTCAGCGCTGTCGCCATCCTTGGCCATGGCTATGGCCAGGTGGTATTGGTAGAGGATTTTCTCCATCTTGCCCTCGCTCAGAATGCCGCTCGGTTTGCCGACCTTGCAGGCCGCCAATAGGATAACGACTAATATGTAGAGCAGATGGCGCATGGGGCTAGTCGGTGTCTGTCTTCTTGCGAGCGAACAGTTGGTTGAGGGTTTTGTAGTAGCAAATCACCAGCAGTGCACCTCCCGTGGAGATGGCTGCGTCGGCGAAGTTGAATATCGGGCTGAAGAAGACGAAGTGGTCGCCGCCCACTATGGGCACCCATTGGGGCCAGTTGGTGTCGATGATGGGGAAGTAGAACATGTCCACCACGCGGCCCTCCATCAGGCTGCCGTAGCCCTGACCTATAGGCACCAGCGAGGCTGGCGTCAGGCCGTTGCTGTCGGTGAAGATGAGGCCGTAGAACACATTGTCGATAATGTTGCCCATGGCTCCTGCCAGCACCATCGCCAGCAGCAGGACGAAGCCCCATTTGACGTGCTCCTTTGCGGTGATGCGCCACATGGCCCATGCCAGCAGGCCCACGGCCAGCAGGCGGAAGACGGTGAGCATCAGTGTGCCTACGAACTGCATCCCGAAGGCCATGCCCTTGTTTTCCACAAAGGCTATGTAGGCCCAGTCGGCCAGGCGAATGCTCTCGCCTGGGCACAGGGTGGTCTTTACCCACACCTTCAGCCATTGGTCAATGCACAGAATCAGCAGCACGACGGTCAGCGCCGCCAGCTTCTTCTTCGTCGCAATGCTTATGGTCATCGTGGCGCCGGGTTAGTCTTTGCGGTTTTTCATCTGCTTGGCCTCGATGCTGAGGGTGGCATGCGGCACGGCGCGCAGGCGCTCCTTGGGGATGAGCTTGCCGGTCACGCGGCAGATGCCGTAGGTCTTGTTCTCTATTCTGATGAGGGCGTTCTGCAGATTGTCGATAAATTTCTTCTGACGGGCAGCGAGGGTGTTGAGTTCCTCTTTGCTCTGCGTGGCGTAGCCTTCCTCCATCACCTTGTAGGTGGGTGATGTGTCGTCTACGGTGTTGGAATCTCTGTGGGTAAGCGCTGCAAGGATCTGATCGTAGTCTGCGCGGGCCACTTCCAATTTCTGAAGGATAATCTCCTTGAACTCCTGGAGTTCTTCGTCGCTATAGCGTTTCTTCTCTGCCATAGTAATTATTGATTTGATTAGTGGTTGGGTAAGAACCTTTTATTTTTATATTTTCTCTATCTTAGCATTGAGCACGAAGTCTTCAAAGTCGAGCTTGTCGGCCTCCAGCTTGGGCTCAAAGGTGAGGTTGTCGCAAAGCACCTGGGTGAGTATGAAGTCGCGGTGGGCCTCCACGGCGTCGCGCACTTCGGCATTGTCCTCCAGGGTGATGCTGATATGGTCGGTAATTTCGAATCCCTGCTCCTTGCGGTAGTTCTGGATGCGCTTCACCACCTCGCGGGCCATGCCCTCCTTGCGGAGTTCGTCGGTCACGGTGAGGTCGAGGGCCACGGTCAGTGTGCCTTCGTTGGTAACGCTCCATCCGGGGATGTCCTGATTGAATATCTCCACGTCGTCGCGCTCCACCACCACGCTCTGCCCTTCCACCTCAATCTGCAGTTTGCCGTCGGCCTCGAGCTGGCTGATCTGCTCCTGGCTGAGGGCGCTCACGGCCTTGGAGGCGGGGCCCATCAGCTTGCCGAGTTTCTTGCCCATCACGCGGAAGTTGCACTTGACGGTCTTGACCAGGTTGATGCCGGCCACATAGCGTATCTCCTTCACGTTGAGCTCGCTTGTGATGATGGGGCTCATCTCGTCGATGCTCTGCTGCTCGGCCTCGCTGCCTACGGGTATCATGATGCACTGCAGGGGCTGGCGCACGATGATTTTCTCCTTCTTGCGGAGCGACAGGCCCATCGACACAATCTTCTGCGCCTTGAGCATCTGTGCCTCCAGGGCCTCGTCTATCAGGCTCTCGTCGGCCTCGGGGTAGGCCTGCAGGTGTACGCTCTGCTCCTGGCCGCAGAGGTCGCGGTATAGTTTGTCGGAGTAGAAGGGCGCCAGCGGAGCCATCAGGCGTGCCACGGTTTCAAGGCAGGTGTAGAGCGAGCGGTAGGCGCTGAGCTTGTCGTCGTCAAGGCTGCTGCGCCAGAAGCGCTTGCGGTTGAGGCGCACATACCAGTTGGAGAGGTCGTCGATGACGAAGGCCTCTATCAGTCGGCCGGCGGTGGTGAGGTCGTAGTCCTCGTAGCAGGCGGTTACCTTCTTGACCAGGGTGTTGAGGGCTGAGACTATCCAGCGGTCGATGCGGGGAGTAAGAGGCCTATCCCCAGCCCCTCCCAAAAGGAGGGGAGAGCCCCAGCCGTCCACGTTGGCATACATGGCGAAGAAGCTGTAGGTCTGGTATAGCTTGCTGAAGAGGCCGCGGGCCGTCTCCTGCACGCCCGTCTCGTCGAAGCGGAGGTTGTCCCAGGGCTGCGAGTTGGTAATCATATACCATCTGAGGGGGTCGCTGCCATACTTGCTGATAGCCTCAAAGGGGTCCACGGCATTGCCCAGGCGCTTCGACATCTTGTTGCCGTTCTTGTCGAGCACCAGTCCGTTGGAGATGACGGCCTTGTAGGCCACACTGTCAAACACCATGGTGGCTATGGCGTGGAGGGTGAAGAACCATCCGCGCGTCTGGTCAACGCCCTCGGCAATGAAGTCGGCGGGGTAGCAGAGTCCCCGGTCGAGGGCATCCTTATTCTCAAAGGGGTAGTGAATCTGTGCGTAGGGCATGGCGCCGCTGTCAAACCATACGTCGATAAGGTCGAGCTCCCTCTTCATCGGCTGGCCGGTGGGGCTGCAGAGTACAATCTGGTCCACGTAGGGGCGGTGCAGGTCAATCTTGTGATAGTTCTCCTGGCTATAGTCGCCGGGCACGAAGCCCTTGTCCTTCAGGGGGTTGCTCTGCATGAGGCCGGCCTTGACGCTCTTCTCAATCTCGTCGTAGAGCTCCTGTATGCTGCCGATGCAAATCTCCTCGCGGGTGTCGCGGTTGCGCCAGATGGGCAGCGGCGTGCCCCAGTAGCGCGAGCGGCTGAGGTTCCAGTCGTTGAGGTTCTCCAGCCATTTGCCGAAGCGGCCGGTGCCCGTCGAGTCGGGTTTCCACAGGATGGTCCTGTTGAGTTCCATCATGCGCTCCTTCATGGCCGTGGAGCGGATAAACCAGCTGTCGAGCGGATAGTAGAGCACAGGCTTGTCGGTGCGCCAGCAGTGGGGGTAGTTGTGTACGTGCTTCTCAATGCGGAAGGCTGTGCCCTCCTGCTTCATCTCCATGCACAGCACTATGTTGAGGTCCTCGGTCTTCTGCAGGGCCTTTTCGTCGAGGTCGGCATACTTGGGGTCGTAGGCGTTCTTCACGAAGTCGCCGGCGTGGTGCCAGTAGCTGTCGTTGACGCAGGTCTGCATAAAGGCGTCGTCCATGTCGTCCTTCACGAAATATTTGCCTGTGAAGTCCACCATCGGGCGGGTGTCGCCGGCCTTGTCGATGATGAACAGTGAGGGGATGCCGGCATCCTTGGCCACCTTGGCATCGTCGGCGCCGAAGGTGGGTGCGATGTGTACGATGCCCGTACCGTCCTCGGTGGTCACGTAGTCGCCCGGAATGACGCGGAAGGCGTCGGCGCTCTTGTCAACGGCGCGGCCGTCCTCCAGTGCGCAGGGCTTAACCCAGGGGAAGAGCTGCTCATAATGGAGGCCCACCAGCTCGGAGCCCTTCCACTCGCCCACCACTTCGGGCTTGTAGTCGCCCTCCTCCTTGGGCTCTGGGAAATAGACATCCTTGCGGGCCTTGGCCACGATGTAGATAGCCTCCTCGCCGGTGTAGGGGTTCTTGCCCCTCACGGCCACGTAGTCAATCTTCGGGCCCACGCAGAGGGCGGTGTTGCTGGGCAGGGTCCACGGCGTGGTCGTCCATGCCAGGATATAGATTGGGAGCCTATCCCCAACCCGGAGCCTACCCCCAACCCCTCCCAAGGGGAGGGGAGTCCTGGCGTCAGAGTCCTCCCCCTTGAGGGGGGAGTCAGAGAGGGGCTGAGAGATGAAGGGAGCTTCCTTCACCCTGAACTGCGCCGTCACGGTGGTGTCCTTCACGTCGCGGTAGCAGCCCGGCTGGTTGAGCTCATGGCTGGAGAGGCCCGTGCCGGCGGCGGGGCTGTAGGGCTGGATGGTGTAGCCCTTGTAGAGGAGGCCCTTCCTGTAGAGCTGCTGCAGCAGCCACCACAGCGACTCGATGTAGGAGTTCTCGTAGGTAACGTACGGATGGTCGAGGTCCACCCAGTAGCCCATCTCCTCGCTGAGCTTGCGCCACTCGGCGGTATATTTCATCACGTCGGCGCGGCACTGGTTGTTGTAGTCGTCAACGCTGATTTTCTTGCCAATGTCCTCCTTGCTGATGCCCAGCGTCTTCTCCACGCTGAGCTCCACGGGCAGCCCGTGGGTGTCCCATCCCGCCTTGCGGGGCACATGGTAGCCCTTCATGCTCTTGTAGCGGCACACCGTGTCCTTGATGGTGCGCGCCAGCACATGGTGGATGCCCGGGTGGCCGTTGGCAGAGGGAGGACCTTCAAAGAACACGAAGGTAGGCTTACCCTCGCTCTTGCTGAGGCTGGCGCCAAACAGGTCTTCCTTCATCCATTGGGCCAGCACCTCGCGGTTCACGTCGGGCAGGCTGAGACCCTTATATTCAGAGAATTTATTCTTGCTCATGACACATGTTTTACAAATCGGCGGGTTTACGGGATGCCCCGCCTTATTATTGGGCGCGAAGTTACAAAAATATTTCCGAATATAGGGTGCAACTATACCTTTTTATACATAATGGGGCGAAAAAAACCATTACGCCCGTCATTCTGCCACCCTGTAGCGGCCGATGCCGACGAGCCTGAATCTAATCGCGTCGAAGTCAAATCTAATCGCGCTGAAGTCAAATCTAATCGCGCCGAAACTGACTATCTCTGCGCGATTAAAATTTTTCTTCTCGCAATAAAAATCGGGCTTCTCGCGCTTAGATTTGTCTTCCTCGCATTTAGATTTGACTCCCTCGTATTTAGATTAATTGCTGACGGGTAAAAGTTACCATCATACGCCCCCGTCTGCGTCGCGAGCTTCGCAGCTCCGCAGCCACCCACTCTATCTTAGTTGGGGAGCCTGACACGCCGTTCTGCGAATATACCTGACACGCCGTTCTGCCTTTAAAATTGCAGGGAGACGGCTCCCCCTCTAAGATAGAGAAGGGTCCGTAGGGCCGGGGGCGTATGAGAGTAACTTCAACAAAGCCGGGAGCGTATGAAGGTAACTCTAACTTCCCCGCGGACGAAAGAAAGTAACTGAAACATTAGCGCGGAGGACCTTGGTTGGGCCCTCCGCGCTGGTGCTGGGGAAGAGGGAGGCGGTGTGCTGCTGCCCCTCGGCGTTATTCGGGATATGTAATTCTTATGATGCAACTGGATTTCTGTCCCGGCTGCTGGGTGTAGTTCTCGCTTTTATCACTATTGCCATATATGTGATGGTAATGGTAGTTCGCACCCTCCAGATCGAAATACCAATGCCATAACAGCTTGTCGCGCTCAGTGAAACATGAAAGATCGTCTAAGCCCCAACTGGAGTAGCCATTATTCGAAATACTTGAACCCTCTTCCCCGTAGTCTGAGGGAACAAGGTTGGCTGTGAAGGTGTAATATTCTCTATCATTATAGCGTGTGTGAGAATAGAAGGTTCCGCTTTTAAGGGTATAGCGGGCACCGCTTTCCTCGCTATGGTAAGGTACAAGGGTAATGCTGATGTTTGTGGTGCGTGTGTGGTTATCCTTTTCCTCTGTCAGGACGCCGGTGACAGTGACGTTGCCGCTACCGTCCCTTGTCAGAGTCAGCGGGACAGCCGGATTATCCGGGAGACCGGTCCAGAAGGGCGCAACGTTACCGTGCCGTTCACCCTTGCTGTTCTCAAACCAGGCATGAGCTGTGGTTGTCACCATATTTCCGAGAGTGGCGTCCTGCGTGCAGGTTATAGTTTCAGATGCGGAAGGGCTGTTTCCTGCGTACAGCACCAGCTCGGCCTTAAGGGGTGATGGTCTTTATTTCAACATCGACGGGGAAATTGCTTCCGTTCCAAACTCCTATTTCCTCCTTGGGGGCGTTGGTAGTAAAACGCACTCTCTGCACCAGCCCTGCGCCGGAGTTGGCGAAGTGGAGCTTGTTTTTGTTGACTTCTATGGTGTATGGGATTTGGAATCCTGTCCGTACACTGGTGGGATATGTACCGAAGCTTCCCCACGAGACGCAGACCATGGCAGTGTATTTGCCGCCCAGCATGCCGTCGGTGGAGATGGTGGTGGTGAAGGGCGCACCGTCGCGTTTGTAGGGGCCTACCTCCACGGTCTTTACCTTCTTGTCGTCTCGATAGAGGTCGATGTACAGCACGTCGTGGGCGGGTACGAGGTCTCGCTCTGTCTTGATGGTGAACTTCGCTTTGCTGTTTTTGACGTTCACGTCAAGCGACAATATCCTTGGCACCTGACGCAGGGTGTCGCAGAAGAATGACCAGTTCTTTGAGAAGAAGGTCTTCCGATCGGGGTCTTTCCACAGCACGGCGGCGCTGGCCGAGGCCTCAAGGTCCAGCGAGAGCCAGCTGGCGGTGAGCACCTGGTCGCGGAGCCAATAGTACGTGGAGCTGGGCTCGTTGAGCCAGTCGGTGCTGAACTCCAGCCTTGCGTTGACCTTGGGGCCGGCGTAGAGGTCGAGGCTGATGTCGCCGGTGAGCAGCTTCTTGTACCAGCTGGCGGTATAGATATTGGCCGAGAACTTGATGCCTGTCTGCAGGTAGCCGGAGAAGACTACGTTGGTGGAGCCGATGTCTATCACCTGGTCGTTGCCCTTGTTCTCTTCGGGCACCCAGTGGAGGTCGTAGTCGATGGGGAAGAGGCGTCGCGTGTCGATGATGATGTCTTCGCCCAGGCCCAGGTGCACCTTGGGGAAGTTGAGGTTGGCCTCCACCTTGCCCTCGCCGCGGATGAACCACGTGGGCAAGGGCTCGGTCTCGAAGATGGGGCATGTGGCGGGGAAGATTATTCGGGGCAGGGGTATGAGGTCGCTGACATCAACGTTGAAGCTGCTCGACACAGCCATGCCCAGCGAGGGCTTGGCGTCAATAATCAGGTCGCGGGTGAGCTTGACGAACATCTTGGTCCAGCCTATGTCGTAGGTGACGCGTACGCGGAACTTGACGCCCACTTCCGCCGAGAGGTTGATGTTGGATCCTTCGCTGGGGTGCCACTCGCGCGTCAGGTTGGCGGTGAAGTCGATGAGGTTAACTTCTGCTGAGCCTGAGGCCTCCGGGTAGTTCTTGCCGTCGGGCTTCACTCCGGCGAGACGGCGGCTCATGTTGCCGTGCTGGTCAACGGTCAGCTTCTCTACAGTGATAAACTGTTCAAACACCTCGCCCATATTTTCGATGGCGCGGCAATAGGCCACCGTGACATCGTCCGAGCGCTCTTCCAAATTCTCCACCACGCCGCCAAAGCCGCTGCGATAGAGTTTCCAGGCCTGGTCGGAGTCATCGTCGTAGCCTACGAGGACATCGCCCACCTTCGGCTTGAGGTTGGCGGGTATGCCGAGGAAGGCAATGGTGCCCTGGTCGTTGTCTGACCACCGGATGTAAGGCTCGAGATTGCTGCCGTTGAGAATCTTGAGCTTGGGATTCATCTTTATCTCAGGCTGCTGGAAGCCGATGCTGTCGATGACGGCCAGGGGTATGCGGTAGGTGGTGTCGGCCAGCTCTATCTCCTGTACCACGTAGACGTCGTGTTCAATGGAGTCGAGGTCAATCCTGGAATAGCCCATCCTTAGCACCTCGTCGAAGAAGAATCCGTTGAAGTCGCCGTCGTTGCGGTAGATGTAGAATGCTTCCTGGGCCTTCAGTTCGCTGAACACGGAGAACAGCACGTTGAGCACCAGCAGCAGCCAGGCATTCCTGTTGCCGAGAGTACACCTATATATATAATGTAGAGTCTTCATCGCTTCAGGAATTTAAAGGTTGTGTCGCCTGCCTTGACAATGTAGGTGCCGGCCGGTTGGTCGGCGAGGGAGATTACGGTGCGCTGCCCATCCTGGGCCTGCACGGTCTTGACCTTCAGTCCGTCGAGGGTGTAGACGTCGAGGCGCATACCCTCGGGCAGTCCGTCGAAGGCCATCGTGTTGTCATTCTGCATGAAGCGCATCTCGCCTGGGCGCATCTTGGCTTCGCCCACGTCGGTGATGGTGCCGCCCTCGTAGGTGTAGCGCAGCACGCTGGTCAGCGGATAGCTTACCGTGGTGCGGCTGGTGCGGATTACGAGCTTGCCGCCCTCAAAGGTGGTCTCCGGCTCCTCGGTCAAGTCGAAAAAGACCTTCTGTCCGCTCTTTTGCCAGACCACGAGGCGCTGCGTCTCGTCGTCGGCCCACGATGTGAACACGGAGAGAAGCAGGAGCATCAGCATGATTGTTCTCATCTTCATATTTCCTTCGGTTTTGCGTTTGAAAAATTCGTTTTTCTTTCTCTGCGACAAATGTATGATTTCTTTTTGAGATGGCAAAATATCGCTACCGTAAAAACGGCGAATCTTCATCTCGATGTATGCCTTTTGACGTTTCCTCTGCATTCTGTAATAATATTGTAATGTCTAAAGATGCGCTGAGAAAAAAAATTTGCTTAACTTTGCCAATTAAAAGGCAATTAGACGCCCCTTCCCCCTAACTGGGGAGAAGAATTGAAAAGTTGAAAAATGGAAGTGTTACTTCAATTATTAAATCCTTAAATTCTTCAATTCTAATAACCGCTAACCTACGATGGACTCTAACATTGACTACATGAGCGCTGCCCTTAAGCTTCTGGGCTCGCTGGGATTGCTGATTTTCGGTATGAAGATGATGAGCGAGGCTCTCCAGAAGATGGCGGGCCCCAAGCTCAGGCACGTGCTGGCGAGGATGACCACCAACCGCTTCACCGGCATGCTGACGGGCGTGGCGGTGACGGCTGCCGTGCAGAGCTCCACGGCCACTACGGTGATGACGGTGAGCTTCGTCAATGCGGCGCTGCTGACCCTGGCACAGGCCATCAGCATCATCATGGGTGCCAATATCGGTACTACGCTGACGGCCTGGATCATGTCGGCCGGACTGTCGTTTAACATCACTGACTTCGTGTGGCCCCTGTTTATCATTGCCATGTTTCTCATCTACAAGAAAAGGCATGAAACGGGCGGCTATTTCCTCTTTGGCATGGCTTTCCTGCTGCTCGGCCTCGGCACCCTGCGCCAGACGGGCGCTGACATGAACCTGGGCGAGAATGAGGCGGTGCTGGGATTCTTCAGCTCCTTTGACCCCAACAGCATGGGCACCACGCTATTGTTCCTGCTCATCGGCGGCGTGCTGACGATGTGCGTGCAGTCGTCGGCTGCGGTGATGGCCATCACGATGATTCTCTGCTCGTCGGGAGCGCTGCCTATCTATCAGGGCATTGCGCTGGTGATGGGTGAGAATATCGGCACCACGGTCACCTCCAACCTGGCGGCGCTGTCGGCCTCCACTCAGGCCCGCAGGGCTGCCTTTGCCCACATGTTCTTCAATGTGTTCGGCGTGTGCTGGATGCTGGCGGTGTTTCATCCGTTTGTTGATATGGCCTGCGGCATGGTGGGCTATGACTCTGCCATGACCCGTGAGGCTGTGGGCAATGCCGTCTTCATGCAGAACGCTGCCAAGCTCAGCGTGGTACTCGCCACATTCCACACATGCTTCAACGTGGCCAATACGGCGCTGCTCATCGGCTTTATCCCGCAGATAGAGAGGATTGTCTGCTGGGTGATCAAGGATAGGAAGCAGGCCGATAATATCAGCAACCGCCTGCAGTACATCGGCCACGGACTGGTGCAGACCCCTGAGATTGCCGTGCTGCAGGCCCAGAAGGAGACTGTGCTGTTCGCCCAGACGGTACGCAAGATGTTCGGTATGGTGCGCGAATTGCTGGATGACGACAATCGCAAGCATTTCTCACGCCTTTTCATCCAGATAGAGAGCGAGGAGGACGCCACTGACCAGACGGAGCTGGCTATCGCCAATTACCTGGCGCAGGTGAGCGACGACCACCTCTCGGCTGAGACCAAGACTAAGATCCGCCAGATGATGCGCGAGGTGAGCGAGCTGGAGAGCATCGGTGATGCATGCTACAATGTGGCACGCACCATTGACAGACTGCACAGCACGGCGGCCAACAAGGAGAAGGGCTATGACCTGACTGAGAGCCAGTATGCCAACCTCCATGACTTGATGCAGCTGTGTGACGATGCGCTCAGCCAGATGAACACGGTGATGGGCAATCCGAGGGAGGAGAACGACATACGCGAGTCCTTCCGCCTGGAGAATAGCATCAATGCTCTGGCCAGGCAACTGAAGAATGACAATGTGCTGGCGGTCAACAATCACGAGTATGGCTATGTGCTGGGCACCGTTTATGCCGATATTATCAGTCATCTTGAGAAGCTGGGCGATTATGTTGTGAATGTCGTAGAGGCCCGATTTGGAAAATAGCCTTTTTATTTCACGAATGCCGTGCTTCTGCATGGCGGAACAATCAGGGCTGAGGCTCCGCAGGAAGGCGGACTGCGCTTTGTATTTACGCTGAGGAGAAATTGAGTGTAGCTTTTTATTAACTGTTGTCGCGTTTGTGGGCAGTTTTACAAAAAAAGTGTAATTTTGCGCTGCATTATTATGTTGTGTAGTCAAAAGAATCGGATGATTAGTCGCATCAAGGCCATGGAGCAGTTGCTGGATGAGGTGCAGTCTGCGCTCCGCGAAGCGGACGGTGCTCTCGATAGGCTTGAAGGTGCCAAGGAAGCCGTGCGCCAACTGACAGAATACTATTATGGACAGGATTGGCGCGAGGATCTGGAGGCTGACGAGTCCGGGCTGCTGCCCCGCAACCTAAAGCGCGGAGTGCTTTCCGAAGACGGAATTTGGAATACTCTTGCCCACTACCGCGAGATGCTGCAACGAATGGCTGAACTATCAAAAGAATAACCAATGAAATCTCTAATCTTATATCTCGCTTCGTTTGTTTTCTTTCTGTTGGCTATACCGACGTGGGCCGCATCGGCAGATACCCTGCTCATTAATACGCAGGAAGACTTTAACGTGCTGGGCCGAAAGATTGATGCAGCCGTCAAGGGCGGCGCCAAGAGTGTGGTGGCAGACCTTGGCAGCAACACATTCCGATTTCGGGAGAAGCACCTTACGTTCTCTGGCAAGCAATGGGATAACGTAAATGTCAGTATAAAGGGTGACGGCTGTCTGCTCCTGCCGATAGTGGAAACTGATACACTCCTGCCCGGTGGCCTTATTGAGACAGACCGGCTCATAGAGGTGGTGGATGAGGAGAGCAAGCTCTGTCGGGTGCATGTGCCCAAGGGCCAGGGAAGTGCGAGAGTGCGAGAGTTCGAGAGTTCGGAAGTCGGCGGTCAGTGGTCAATCCGCATTGTCCAGTGGTTTAAGTCGCTTACATACAGGGTGGAGCGCATAAGCAAGAGCTGGATATACTTTACGGCTAAAGACCTGGCTTTCAACAAGGGCTATAACTGCTACAATGTAAATCTGGACTACGGCTACACCCATAAGAGAATCCCCGGTCAGGAGGTGATGCCGCGCTTCAGGTTGGAGCATCCGAACGCTACTGACGGTGACGAGGTGGTGCCTACGCGCTTTTTGACGATTGACAGGAGCACCTTCGGCACGTTTGAACTGAGCGGCGTCAAGTTTGGAGGAAATGGAGAGAAACCGACGGTGGAAGCCGGCTTCCTTATATATATAAATGAGGCCAAGGGCAAAAGCATCACTCTGAGCGGATGCCGCTTTACTGGCATACGCAGCAGGGTGGTGGAGGTGAGAGGCAGCGAGAATGTTAATGTTGAGCGCTGTCATTTCAACAGGTGCTACAACTATGGTGTCAATTCCGCCTATTCCTTCAATACGAGGGTAGCCGCTTGCAAGTTTGAGGATATGAGCCTGTCCAGCACCAATTCCTTTTGCATACGCTGCTCTGGCAAGGACTACTATATAGCCGACAATGAGTTGCGCAACTTCGGTTCATGCGGTATTGCCGTGGGCACATGGTGGAAGGCCGACAAGCGCACTGAGGAGACGGGCATAGTGGAGAATAACGAGCTTTACTATACTCCCTCCTATATGGCCGACTGGCTAAGCCATTCCACCATGGATACTGGCGCCATATATATCTATACACAGAACGACGACGTGACCGTGCGCCATAACTTCATTCACGATTACAACGGTGCATGCGACAACAACGGTATCTATTGCGATGACGGCGCCTATAATTTCCAGATATACGGAAATCTGATTGTCAATACGCCCAACAGCTATTCGATAGACTCACGCTATACGCCCAATATAGAGAAAAGTCAGGAGAGCAAAACGGCCATAGTGAATGTCAACAATAGAATTTTTGACAACGTGATTGACGGCCCCATACGCTTCGAGGGGCGCGAGGGTAGCGACAACGGGTGTCGGCTCGGAAGCAATGTCAGGCTTAAGACTGCCACATCCCCGGTGCTTAGGGGTATGCGGACCAATGTGGTGAACAAAAGTAACAGAATTCTTAATATCAGCAATAGCACCGTCTTTGCTGATGCTACAGCCGGTGTGGTGGAAGACCGCAAGGTAGTGGTGACGAAGGAAACGCTGCGCACTGTTGGCTCACTGCGCAGTGCAGAGGGCATTATGCGCCATTTCATTACTCGCTAAAATGCCGCAAATCGGTGTAGAAAAAGGTAAAAATGCTTTTTCTGATAATAAAATAAGGCAAAGTTTAAGTCTTTTACACAAAAAAATCATATCTTCGCACCGAAATACTTAAAGTCGCAGGTTTTTCTAGGCTTGGACGGCTTGAAATGGTAAATAGTGAAACAGTAAATAAAAGATGTCTCTTATTAAATGCCCTGAATGCGGCAAGGTATTTTCCGACCGTGCCGCTCACTGCCCGCAGTGCGGACTGCCAACCAGCGATGCGCTGGAGATGATAATGGCCGCTCCGGCTTCATCAACTCCCCTGGAGGGAGAGAATCCTACCGCAAACACTGGAGCTGCAGCACCGTCCAACTCCCCTGAAGGTGTATCTTCTCCCTCTGGGGGAAGTGAGGCTCCCAGTGGAGGGACTTCTGCGCCTACACTTGAACCCGTTCAGCCGCCTTATTATCCGCCGCGCTATGAGGAGCGCAGTGTAGAGCCCAAGAAGCAGCGTAACCTGTTGACATATGTCCTGATAGTGGCTGTGATTGTGCTGGCCATAGTGTGCATAGCCCTCGTCTTCACCACCTCGGGAGTGCTAAACAGCGACGAGGCTGAGGAGGCTGACTCCGTAGCTACCATGCAAATGCTGCCCCCGGACACTACGCCGGCCAAGGTGGAGGAAGAGCCCGTGGTAAAGCCCGTGATTCGCACTGCGGTGCCTGAGGAGATACCGGCAGAGAGCGAGGAGATAGAGATTGAAGCTCCTGCGCCAGCCTCAGCTCCTGCCTCCGTGGAGCCTGCACCGGCTCCTGCACCAGCCCCAGCTCCCACCCCCGAAGGAGAGTAATTAAGTACCAAATAACCTTGCTATGGCTCAGAACAATCAGATATTGCAAATTCTTGATGATGCCTTCAGCGCATTGGCCAAACGTTATCCTGCCGGTGCTGACGACCCCGTGATGACCGATGTGCTTATGCAGGTGAATGCCGACACGGGCCAGTTGGCCGTTTATGACGACGATGACAATGAGGTGTACTCTGCTGTGGTAGAGGAGTGGGTTGGCAAAGAGTCGGCCGACGATGCTGAAATAGTCAATGTGCTTACCTCATATCTGTCTGATCACAAGGAGCAGCTGGAGAGTCTCTCGCTGCTAAAGCCGTATAGCTTCATCCTTGTTGATGAAGACAAGGAGACGGTGGCAGAACTCTATCTGGTTGACGACCATCTGATGGTACTTGATTCTCAGCAACTGATGCAAGGCCTTGACCAAGACCTTGACAATTTCCTTGACCAACTGATGAAGGAATAAAGTCCCCCTAATCCTCTCCCTAAAGGGAAGGAGAACAGAGCCCCCTCTGAATATTCAGAGGGGGCTCTGGGTTTAATAGTAAATGACGTGGCTCAGGGAGTCGTAGCCGTTGACTATCTCGGATAAGACATTTTGGCCGGAGGGCGAGAGCATCTGCAGCACTTCGCCGGAATTGTTGCGCACAATCTCCAGGCTGTCGCCACCGAAGATGACGCTCTCCAGCATTCCGTTAGGCATAAAACAAAGGTAAAGGCTCTGTCCCTTGGCAGGGCCCTTGCTGAGCGTGGTCTCAGCTGACTGCACGTTGCCACGCAGGCTGAAGAGCTGCAGGTCGGGCGTTTTGAGGTCGCGATGGTAGCTCTCGCTACGTTCTTGCTGAGTTTTCTCTTTGTAGACAGGGGCAGGCTTGCCGCAGGCGGCAAGCAGCGCAATGAGTGAAGCGACTACGGCTATGAGCCTAATCATGAGTGATTATTTCTCGTATTTTTTCAGGAACGCGATATTGGCGTTCTCATACTTGTTGAACTGTTTGGCGGGCACTTCGTCGTAGCGCGGATTGTACCACGGCTGTGAGTTGAAGTATTTGCGCAGGTTGGCATCCTTAAACCTGCGGCCGTGGCGAGCATAGATAGAGTTTTTGAGCACGCGAATCTGGCCGCTGTCATAATTGCGGATGTCATCGTAGGTGGCGTAGCGAGTGGAGAGCCAGTCGTACTGTGTGCCCCATGCTACGTTGGGGTTGCGCTGTGTTGTAGCGGTGGTGCGCTTGGCTGTGGTGGTCTTGCGCGGAATCGACGGCACCTGGGCCGATACTGTGCCTGCCAGCATGAAGGCGGCCAGCACTGCGAGGATAAAGATACGGTGTTTCATAGGAGTTAGGAATTAGGAATTAGGAATTAGAAATTAGGAATTAGGAGTTAGGAATGCCGAAGGCATCGCGAGCAGCTCGCCAGTGGTCGCGCCACGGCGCGGGCTGGCATAAAAGAGCTGTGAGAGCGAAGCGGCAATTAGGAATTAGGAACCAAGTAAATTCACAGCGAAGACGCTTTCACTATTTACTATCTCACAATTTGATCTTGTTCAGTCGTGAGTCAAGAGTTTTCGTTTTCGTTAACGTTTAACGGTTATTGGTTATTGTTAGTCCTCCCCTTGAAGGGGAGTCAGAGAGGGTTTTGTTTTTGTCTTAGAAAAACAATGAACCCCCTATGCGCAGGGTGAGAGGCATAGGGGGCTCTGTGTATAGATTTAGTTCTTGAGCATCTGGGCCTTGAAGATGGGGCTGCCAGCTCCGTCGGGGCCTACGATGGCGGTATAGATGGCCACCACGTCGGCAGAGTTGACGTCGCCGTCGCCATTGACGTCAGCAGCCTTGGCAGTGAAGCCGGAGGCCTCGCCTTGGATGATGAATGCATAGACAGCCACTACGTCGGCAGTGTTGATATTGCCGTCAGCGTCAACATCGGCAGCAGCGGTCATCTTGGCCATGCCGGGTATGACGAGGGTATAGGCAGTCTCCTGATCCTCGATGGCATGCTTGTAGGTGGAGAGGTCAAGGATACCGGTCTGTGCGCCGTAGGCATTGCCCTTGGCGTCAACGGCAAAGAAGTTCTTGCCGCTGGAGATGGCGGTACCTTCGGCAGCGGAGAATGAGTGAAGGCCACCCACGATGCCGTTGCTTACGAACTCATGGCCATGGGCATCTTCCACAAACTCGGTGGGGAAGGGGATAACCATGTCGTAGTCTTCAAACTCGCTGGCCTTGGCGGTGTCGCCCAGCACGATGAGGCAGGGCTCGCCGGCTGCGAACTCATTCTTCTCGTAGAACTCGATGGCGGTGATAAGTTCGCCTTCGCCGTTCTCCTCCTGTGTTACCTTCTTCACGGCGTAGGTATGGACGTCGTCGTTATATTCGGCAATGTCCCTGATGTTGTAGGGCACGGCCATCACGTCGATGAGGTTGAAGGCAAAGTCGGAGAGCACGATAGACTCCTGCTCCTCGGGAACTACCTCTACGAAGGTCCATGCTGCGGCGTTGTCGGCCACGTGGCAAACCACGTCGGCCTCATAGCCCTCGGGCCAGAGTACGAGGTTCTCCTTGTTGGAGCGGGTTTTGGGTATGAGGTTGAACTTGGCATTGCCTACATAGGCCACGTCGTAGGCCACAGGGGTCTCGCTGATTGGCAGGTTGATATTGTTGCCTGCGAAGTCGCCGAGGTAGTAGCCGTTGTACATGTTCTGGATGGCATAGTAGCTGGTGCCCTCCACGGGAACGAATCGCCACATGGCCTTAGGATTGTTGTTGGCATTGAGGCTCATGCTTGCGCGGTCGAAGAGGCCCCACTTGGTAATGGAGGCGTTGGGAGTGTTCTTGTCGAGATAGATGGCTGAGCCGCTGCAGAAGGCATCCTCGGCGCCTTCGTCGCCGAAGCGCTCATCGTCGAGGTTGGTGATGAAGTACCACTTGCCCACCTCAAAGGTGTTGAGTCCGGCCATGAAGGCTTCCTTGGCTTCCTTGATGGCTGCGGTGCTGGCCTTGACCACCTGCACGTCGATGGGGCTGGTGAAGGCTGTCTCGCGAGCCACGTCAATCACTTGCCTGAGGGTGGTGGCCAGGGCCTCGTCGCTGAGCTGTCCCATGCCGTCGCCCACCTGCACGCCGTTGAGCAGCACTTCGCATTCGCTGATGAGGTTGGTAAGGTCGGTGGTGTCGGCATACAGCTCGCTCACGGCGTCGATGGCCTGGCGCAGAGCCTGGATGTCGGCTTCGGTGGCGTTGTCGGCAGCCACGATGGCTTTGCTCTCGTCGAGCTTGACGGCCAGGGCGTCGGCCTTGTCCTTAAGACCCTCGGTAGTAGAGTACTGCGAGGTAGCCTCGTCGATGCTGGCCTTATACACCTGGAATCCGCCGAGGGTGAAGAAGTTGCCGCCCGACTTGTTGGCCTCTACCTGATAGCGCAGATACTTATATTCCTTGCCCATGTTGATGGAGGCTATGATGGGGTCGGTGAGCTCGCTCATGTCGAGGGTGCCGATGACGGTCCAGTCGCCGTCGCCCTCCAGAGTGTTGGCGGCATATATGGTGGTCTGGGCCGGACGCTCCTGCTCGCCCCATTCGCCGGCGTTGGGATATTTCTGATTGGCGCCGCGGCGCTGGTAGAAGAAGCTTACCATGCTCTGCGGGGTCTGGCTGATGTCAATCTGGATATAGCCGCGTCCCTTCATGTAGGTGGTGTCGCTCTCATCGATGAGGAACTGATACCTGTCGGCCCATTCGGGACCCTCCTTGATTATGGAGGCGAAGGTCACCTGGTTGTCAGCCGTAGGCTCCTCGTCCGCTCCACCGGTGGCCACCTTGATGAGGCCCTCGCTGGTGTCGGTGGTAAAGTTGAAGAGCTTGGCATAGAGGCTGCTGCCCTCCTTCACCAGATTGTTGAGCTCGCTGGTGCGGTCGGCCTGCTCCTTGTATTCCATGAATTTGTCGATAGTCTCCTGGTCGGTGATTTTCCTCATGCGCCATGTCCACTTCTGGTGGGGCTTGTTGCGGATCTCCACACCGTTATAGCCATACACCGGGCCGTTGGAATCATCGGAAGCGCTGGGGTCGCCGTTGGCGCCCATACCCCAGAATCTGCTGCCGTTGTGGGTGGTCATATACCATGAGCCGGTGCCCTCGTAGGGGACGAACTTGGTGTAGAAGGTGTTCTCCACTGCGGGAGTGAAGGGCTTGGTGTAGCCGTCGGTGGGACCGAAGTACTGGTTGGTCTTGAGGTTCTGCACCAGCCAGTTCTCGCCGTCCTTATACTGCGATACGTAGAACACGAAGCTTATGTCGCCATCCTTGAAGGGGCCCCACCAGATCTGGTTGCGGTCCTCGTTGACATACATGGCCTTCTCCGTCACGCCTTGGTTGATGGCTTCTTCCATATCATTTATAATATAGTAGTAGCCCTCGCTCATCGGGTTGCTCGACGCCAGCATTGTCTCGCGTGCAGCCTTGAGCTGCTGGCCGATGCTTATCACCTGCTCGTCGGTTGCAGAGCCGTCGTAGCAGATAATCATCGCCTGTTCCAGTAGGCTTTCATAAGCGTCGATAGCCTCCTGGGAATAGTAGCCCGGGTCGGTGCCACCGGCATAGTCCATGGCCGAGGACGTGTAGGCATTGATCAGCTCCTCCAGATCCTGGCGCACCTCTTTCTCATACTTCACCTCATAGAAGTTAAACTGGCAGGAGTGGGTCCAGTGGCTGAGGATGATATGGTCGCCGCCACCCCAGCCCTGCGAGTCGCTGCTGAAGCTGACGTAGCCGAAGTCCGTCTCGCTGGGCGAAACGCTGAGCACCACTGACTTGTCGTCCCATGCGGCGTCGTCCTTGGCCACCCAGGGGGCGTTGCTCCAGTTGATGAAGTCGTCGCCTGCCGTGGGGTCGTACCACGGTGCGGGCTCGGCGCAGGTGAGCAGCTGGAAGGGCGCAGCCTTCTCGATATTAGGTGTGGCGTGGAATCCGCCGCCGGGCCAGTCCCAGTAGTGGTTGTCAACATACTGGTCGCTGCCTACCAGTTTAAGGAGCACTGTGGGGGCATCCGTGCGGATGTCGTTAGGTCCCTGCTCTAGGGTGATGATGGCGGCATCGCCGATACCGAGGCCTTCGCTGACCATTACGCCGTAGCCTTTGTGGGTATCGTCGGCAGCTTGCAGATACCATCCTGCCCAGCGCTCCTGGCTGGCAGGCTCAATCACCACAGTGTCGCCCACCTTCAGTTGGTCGGCACTCTTGCGCTCGCCCACAATCCAGCGTGCGCTCATGGTGGTCCATGAGGCGGCCATGGCGGCGAGAGCCAAAAGGGTAAAGAATTTTTTCATTTTCATTAAAGTTAAAGTTATTCAATTATCAATTATTTGAGGTTTGAAATTTGAGAGCGAAGCGGCACAGAAATTATTTAAAAATTTATGCCCAACGGCCTGCTAAATTGTCTAATTGTGAAATTGTCCAATCGTCAAATTAAAATGGCTCTGCTACTCTTGACCGCTAACCGCTTTTTCAGCCACCAAAGTTACGAATAACTTCGCAACCGCAAAGCAATCACACTGCCTTTTTCTATAAAAGAACCAACAATTACTGCAACAATAACGAAAAACACAAAAATTAAGCCGACAAGAGCGAAACAAAACGAGAAAAAACGAGAATACAACGCTCAACGCACACAAAAAAAACGGGGAGAGGGGGGGGCTCGCGGGAGAAATTTAAAACTCCCGCGAGAACGGGAAACCTAACGCAAGATGGGGTTTTCTTGGCGTGAGCTCGGAGTAAATTTCTGCGGCGAGGGTTATTATTTCTGTCGGATGGGGATAAAAGAAACAGTCCCCGCAGATTGAGAACCTGCGGGGACTGGATATATGAATGGGTGGTGGCTATTGAGGCATGGCTTCTATGTTGAAGTTGACGGGGATTGTGTACCAAACTTTGACAGGTTTGCCGTCCTGCTGACCGGGGGTGAAGTTGGGCAGCAGCTTGACAATGCGGATTATTTCGGCGTCGCAATACTGATCTACGCTTTCCAGAATCTCTATGTTGCCGATGGTGCCGTCTTCATTTACAACGAAGCGGACGAGCTCCAGGCCCGTAGCATTGTTGTTTACGCTTTCGATGGGGTAGCGCAGGTTCTTGGAGACGAATTTTGCGCACGCTTCTCCTCCGCCTGGGTACTCGGGCATTACGTCGGCCGTCTCCAGAACTGTGCTGACGGGACCGATGATGGCAGCATAGATGGCCACCACGTCGGCGGAGTTGACATCGCCGTCGCCGTTGACGTCGGCAGCCTTGTCGGTGAAGCCGGATTCCTCGCCCTGGATGATGAATGCATAGACAGCCACTACGTCGGCGGTGTTGACGTTGCCGTCGCCGTCAACGTCGCCAGTGGCATTGCTCAGCTGGGCCATGCCGCGGATGACGAGGGTGTAGGCCGTTTCCTGGCCGGCCACCTCACCCTTGTAGGTGGAGAGGTCGATGACGCCGGTCTGTGCGCCGAAGCCGTGTCCCTCGCCGACCACTGCGGTGAAGTGCTTGCCGTCAGAGCATATGGCTGTGCCGTCGCCGCACTTGAGGTCGTGGAGTGCGCCGAGGATACCGTTGCTGACGAATGTGCTGCTGTGGTCGAGCATCTCGCTGGGGAAGGGGATGATGAGGTCGAAGTCCTCCATCTCCTTGTCAGTGGCGGTGTCGCCAAGCACGATGATGCAGGGCTCGCCGGCGGCGAACTCATTCTTTTCGTACAGCTCAACGGTGGTCACTGTTTCCTCGCCGTCCATCTCCTGGGTAATCTTGCGGACGGCATAGGTGTGGACGTCGTCGTTGTAGGTGGCAATGTCGCTGATGTTGTAGGGCAGTGCCATCACGTCAATGTAGTTCATTGGGAAGTCGCTGATGGAGATGGCCTGCTGCTCCTCGGGTACAGCCTCCACGAAGGTCCATGCCGAGGCGGGAGTGCCGGGTGCGTGGCACACCACGTCGTTGGCTGCTCCCTCGGGCCACAGGTTGGCGCCGGTCTTATTGCTGGCGGTCATGGGCGTGAGGGTGAACTTAGCGTTGCCAACGTAGGCAATGTTGTAGGGCACGGGCGTCTCGCTGATGGGCAGGTTGATATTTTCGCCTGCGAAGTCGCCCAGGTAGTAGGCGTTGTACATATTCTGGATGGCGTAGTAGCCGGTGCCCTCCACGGGAACGAACCTCCACATGGCCTTGGGGTTGCCGTCGGCGTTGAGCGACATGCTGCCCATGTCGAAGAGGCCCCACTTGGTCACGCTGCTGCCCGGGCGCTTGCTGTTGAGATAGATGGCTGAGCCATAGCAGTATGCGTCGTCGTCTGTCTCGGCGCCGGTGCGCTCGGTGTCAAGGTTGGTGATGAAGTACCACTTACCCTCCTCAAAAGTCTTGAGTCCGGCCATGAAGGCTGTCTTGGCCTCCTTGATGGCAGCCTCGGCGGCCTTGACCGCACTGGCAGACACGGGTATTGCGAAGGCATTGTTGCGTGCGTCGCTGATGGCCTGCTCAAGGTTGGTCTTGAGGCTCTCGTCGCTGAGCTGGCCCATGCCGTCGCCCACCTGCACGCCGTCAAGCAGCACCTCGCACTCGCTGATGAGGGCTGCCAGGGCCGTGGTGTCGGCGTAGAGCTCCTTCACTGCTGCCAGGGCAGACTTCATCGTCTGGATGTCCTCGTCGGTGGCGGTGTTGGCCTCCACTATGGCGGCGCTGGCCTTTGCCTGGGCGTCCAGGGCGTCGGCCTTGTCCTTAAGTCCCTCGGTGGTGTAGTACTGCGAGGTGGTCTCGTCGATGACGGAGCCGTAAACCTGGAAGGCGGCCAGCGTTGCGCTGGTGCCGCCGCTGGCATTGCTGATGACGGCGTAGCGTATGTACCTGTATGGCTCGCCCATGTCGAGGGTATAGACTACGGGCGGGAAAGGATTGGTGCGCTCCTCGTCGGTTACTCCGCCGAAGGTGTTGCCGCCCACCTTGGTCCAGTTGCCGCCCACGGTGTCGTTGGATGCGTAGATTTCAATCTGGTTGGGGCGTTCCTCCACTCCCCACTTGTGCTGGTTGGCTGTGCCGTACTTCATGCTGGCGCAGCGAGTCTCCCACTTGAAGGTGACGGTCTGCACGGGAGTCTTGACGTCGATGTCAATATAGTCGCCGCACTTGATGTAGGTGGAGTCATACTCGTCGATGAGGTATTCATACTTGCCGGCCATGTAGAGATAGTTTGTGCCGTCTCCCCTGGCAGTGCCAAACCTTATCTGGCTCTCATCGGTGGGTGCCTCGTAGGCACCGCCGTTGACAACCTTGACTAGGCCTTCGTCGCCCACGGTGTAGTTGAACAGCTTGGCGTAGATGTCGTTGGCCTCGCTTACCAGTTCTCTCAGCTCAGCGGTGCGGTCCACTTGCTCCTTCTCGTTCTGGAACTTGGCCATCTGCTCGTCAGTGAGGCGCTGGAAGCGCCAGCCCCAGCGCAGGTGAGGCGCGTTGGTTACCTCTGCGCCATTGTAGGCGTAAACCTGGCCAACGGTCTCATCGGCTTCGGCAGGATTGTTGCGGGCGGTCATCGCCCAGAATCGGGTGCCGTTGTGGGTCTCGATATACCATGAGCCGGAGCCCTGCCAGCAGGTGAGCTTGGTGTAGTAGGAGCGGTCGTTGGTGGCGGTAAAGAGACCGGTGAATTCGGTCGCAATGCCGAGCATATAGTCAGACTTGAGGTTCTGCACGTCCCAGAATCCGTCCTCTCTCGGCGAAACCTTATAGACAAACTTGATGTCATTCTCGTCGAAGGGGCCATAGTAATAGTTGTTGGATATCTCGTTGATGAACATCGCCTTTGGCGTAACGCCGTTGTTGGCGATGTTCTCATCATCGTTGATGATGTAGTAGTATCCCTCCTGCATGGGGATGAGCGAGGCCATCATGTCCAGTCGGGCAGCCTTGAGGTCGTCGTAGGTGCTGCGCAGCAGTTCGTCTGACGAGCTGGGGTCATAGCTGATGAGCAGTGCGTTCTCCAGAACTCCCTCATAGGCTTCCACCTTGTCCTGGGTATAGAAGCCCGGGTCGGTGCCGCCGATATATTCAGCGTCAGCAGTGTAGGCATCGATAAGTTTCTGCAGGTCCTCGCGCAGGTCTTCCTCGTAGGTTACGGCGTAGGCGTTCCATTGGTTGCCGCTGCTGTAGCTCCATGTGATAGCGCGAGGAATGGTCTTGCTGTAGTTCCAAAACGACAGATAGGCGAAGGTTGTCTCGCTGGGCGATACGGAGAACCCCACGGAGTTGTCGTCCCAGATGGCGTCATCTTCCCTGTTCCATCTTCTGCGTTCGGGATTGTCGGCCGTTTCGTCGTACCACGGAATCTCCTCGCCGCAGTTGAGCACCTGGAAGGGGGCTGCCTGGTCAATGTTGTCGGTAAGCTCCATGCCTTTGTCGTACCAGTTGTAGTACTTGTTGGCAATGTACTTGCCGTTGGCAACCATCTTTATATATAAGGTGGGGGCATCGGTGCGGATGTCGTTGGGACCTTCCTCAAAGGTGATGACTGCTGCGCTGCCCACGCCGAGGCCCGGGGCAATCATAAGGTCAAGGTCGGGGTAGTTCTCGTCAGCTATCTGCAGATAGCGGTCTGAGTAAAGTTGCCTGTAAGCCAGCTGCAGCACCACCGTGTCGCCCGCGTGAATCTGGCTGGCATTCTTGCGCTCGCCCACAATCCAGCGGGCGCTCATACCTGTCCATGAGGCGGCCATGGTGGCGAGAGCCAAAAGGGTAAAGAATTTTTTCATGTAATATATGTTTTAACAGTTATTGGTTATAGTTCCTTGAATATGTATTCTGTCATTTATTCATAAACCGCACAAAGGTACAAAAACAATCTGTAAGACGTAGGGAAAAGTCGCATATTTCTAAAAAATTTTGATAAAAGCCTTGTCTTCTGAACAGGTTCGTAAAAAGTGGGGCGGTAATGCCTCAGGCATCGCAAAGCCTCTGTCTTTTGCTAAGGCTGTTATAGGGCAATTCTAGATATCAAAGAGAAATGCAGACTTAAAGGGAAAAAATCGCCCGACAGGAAAATCATGTCGCGAGGACACGCCTTTTTATCGCGAGGAAATTCTATGGTATTGCGTGAAGAAAAAATCTAATCGCGCAGAGCCTTTCGGTTTCGGCGCGATTAGATTTGATATTGGCGCGATTAGATTTGATATTGGCGCGATTAGATTTCGTTTCGGCGCGATTAGATTTTGTCTTTACCTGATGTGTTTCCTGAGGGTGCGCGCCTTACTTCTCAATGACTTTCCGGTGGTCGTGGATGTAGATTTGTCCTTTGGGCGTTGCCTGTGTGGGTCGGCCCTGGAGGTCGTAATTGTTTTGAGGTTTGAGGTTTGAGGTTTGAGTTTTGACCTCTGTTCCCTGTCCTCTGTTCTCCACATCGCGGATGGCGTCCACGAGGTCATCGAAGTCGAAGGTGTAGGTGTCGAGGTCAGGCATGAAGCCTTGCTCGTAGGGCAGGTAGATGTTGTTGGCTGCCACCAGGGAGATGGCGGGGCGCTTCATGATGGGCTTGCCTGCGGAGGTGTTGAGGGTGTAGAAGGTGCCCTTGGGCAGCGAGGTGGTACGGTTGTAGACACCGAGCAACTTATTTGAATATTGTGTGTTGAAACTTGAGATTTCAGCATTGCCGGTGTTGAGGATGGGCAGGTCGAAGTGTTCGTAGGCTGAGGCGCGCAGTATGACGGGCGTGCCGGCGGGGATGGTGCCCTGCAGCTCGGTGAGTTTGATGACTCCGTCGGAGGTGACATGGTTGACGGCGTAGGCCTTGAGGCCCTCGGGCAGCCGGATGGCGAAATCGACGTAGAGGCCGGTGATGCCTGCCGAGTTGAGGGTGACGGAGGTGGTGGTGCAGGGCTCGAGGTACCACTGCACGCCCTCGGCGGAGAGCAGGGCGGTCTTGACGGGCGAGGTGGTGCCGCATAGCATGGCGCTGACGTTCTGTGCGGGGCCTATGTAGTGCTTGCCCCACTCGCGCTGCTCAAGGATGTAGGTGCCCTGCTTGGCGGGGTCGGCGGTAAGGTTGATGGCCTGGCCCGTCTTGGCCTCTACGGGCTGCGGCATTAGGCCCTGCGAGTGGAGGGAGTAGCCGTAGCCGCGGGTCTGGAGGCGGAAGATCTGGTCATAGTTGTTGTCGGCTGCCTTGGCGTAGTAGCGCAGCGTGGGGTCGGCGGTGAGGTAGGGGGTTGCCTCGAGGCCGCTATAGGTGGAGCGTATGCGATAGACGGTGTGGTCGGGGTCGAAGGGTACGAGGTCGGCATGCTCGACGGCATCGATGAAATTAGAAATTAGCGATGAGGAATTAGGAATTTGGGTGTCGTCGAGGTCTTTCACCTTGTCGTAGGCTGCCTGGAGGTCGTCGCGTGCCTGCTGGGATGCGAAGCCGCCGACCACTCCTATGGGTGCGGATAGCATATTGTTGATGTTCTTCTTATAGAGGGCTGCCTTGCCGGCCGGTTCCACGATGGCTGTGAGGCTGTCGCGGAGGGTGACGGGCTGGTTGAGGCCGTAGTTGTCGTAAACGAAGAACTGTCCGTAGGCTGCGTTGGCGGTGGTCTTGACGGCTCCGTCGGGATTGGTGGCGTTGACTCCTATGGCGTCGCTGCCGGCGGTGAAGGTGAAGCCTTGGCCGTAGGCTCGCATGCTGAGGCTCTGCGGGGTGGTGGAGAGGAAACCGTCGGCGCTGAGGTTGAGGAAGCGCTGGGCGCCGATGTTATAGAGGTAGTAGCCCGCGTAGCGCTCGTCGTGGATGATTACCCAGTTGGCGAGGGGGTCGGTGACGTCTTGCTGCTGGGTGAAGGCGGTGAGGGCTCCGCTGGCTGTGGCTGAGCGGGTGGTGAGCTTCCATTGGCCGCTGTTGGCGGCGGTAAGGGTGCCGTGGCCGTTCATGTTCTGCAGGTTGTAGGCGCGCTGGGGGCTGATGTGGCGCACATTGTGGAGGCGGGAGTAGTTGAGGGGCTGTGTGCCGTTGTAGAGTGCGCGCAGCGAGGTGACGAGCAGGTCGGCATTGGTGCAGCGGCCGTCGTTGTAGATGGTCTTGACGGTCTTGAGGGCTGCATCGGGGAAGTAGGTGAATGTGCCGGCATTGTCAATCTGCTCCTTGGCTATGGCCTTGACGCGGTCGAGGTTGTAGGCTCCGCGGAAGGTGAGGGTGTTCATGGAGAGCTGGTCGGTGTCGTAGCCCTGATAGAAGCGCACCTGGAGGTACTGTGTCTTGACGGGGTGGGGGAAGGAGACCTTGGTGTAGTCTTCGCAGCGTATGAGCAGGCTGTCGAAGGCGAGAGTCCAATCCTGGCCGTCGGTGGAGGTATAGATGTCGGCGTACTTGGTGCGCCAGGAGTATTTGTAGGCCCAGTAGATGTCGAAGGAGCTTATGGTCTGCTCGGTGGCGGCGCGGAGTGAGAGCCTGTAGGGCGAGCCCTTGGATGAGGAGCAGTGGGTGTCGTCGTTGTCGTCGAAGAGGGCTTCGAGGCTGCCGTAGACATTGGTCTGGTAGGACTGATCCTTGAGCACTGCCCATGTGGATGACGGTATGGGGTCGGCGGTGAGGTTGAGGGCCCAGTTCTTGTCGAGCTTGCTGTCGCGCAGCACAGCCTCCTCCACTCGGCGCATGAGGCGGTCGGTGTCGATGGTGTCGACGCAGGTCATGTCGGTGACGAGGGGTATGACGGAGGCGCTGTCGTGCTGGTGGACGTAGGCTCCCATGTCGAGGAAGAAGGAGCCCGGATGCTCCTGGCTGGCTCCGCGGCCGAAGTCGTAGTGGAAGTCGCGCTCATAGTAGCTGTTGACGAGGTCTACGCGGTTGCGGCTGTACCAGCGGCCGGAGTTGGCGGAGCGCCCCATGGCGTTGCGGTAGAAGACGCGGTGGAGCTTCTGGCCGGCATAGGAGGTGAAGGGCTCTATGAAGCAGTACCAGCTGGAGAGGAGGTCGCTCTGGCCTGAGGAGCGGATGGTGGCCATATAGCGCCAGTCGGGCATGGTGTCAACCTTATACCATGTGGACATGAGGATATTGTCGTAGAAGAAGGTGGAGTCCTGTCCCTTGCTGCCCTTGACGGTTACGGTGACGGTCTCGGGGCGGGTGTTGAGCAGAAACTGCACCCAGTGGTCGGCTGTCCACCAGTAGGGCTTGTCCTTGAACATGACGGAGGCGCTGGAGCCCTCGCCGCCGGCATGGGTGTGGACGGCGTCGCTGTTGCCGTCCATCACGCGGCTCTGCAGATAGAGCGACAGGTTGGGGTCTTCATCGGTGTTGCCATTGTCCCAGACGGAGAAGAGCACGCTCTTGTTGAAATCGTTGTCGCCGTAGGGGCTGGAGGTCTGCATGCCCATGTAGGCGTTCATGGGGCCCATGGTCATGAAGTAGGTGCCGGGGCATAGGTAGCGGGATGGCGCCATGCACTCCACATAGCCCCAGTCGAAGGAGCCTCCGGTGGGGGCGTCGGGGTCGGTGGTGCGGAAGCCGAACATATGGGCCGAGGTGCCGCCGAAGTTGCGCGGTATCATGACGGGGTCGGTGCTCTCGCGCTGGAAGGTGAAATACTGGATATTCTTTATGTAGCTCCACTTGGGCGAGCGTATCTCCACGCGGTAGAAGTCGTCTTCGGGAAAGTCCACCACGCCGCCGAAGAGGTCATCGGTGTGGGTCTCCGATTTGATGGTGGTGTTGCTCACGCGGTTGACGGCCAGGGTGTCGCCTGTCTGGGGATAGGTGAGCACGATGTCCATGGCGGCAAGGCGGGCAAAATTGTTGGCCCATACGATGTCGGCCCTGACTTTGCCCTTGGGGATGCGCCAGTAGTAGGCAAGCAGGATGTCGTCGGTGGCAGGCATGACGGACATGAAGCCCTGGTTGGTGAGGGCGTCGAGGTAGCGGTCGCCTTTCTCGCGGTAGCAGTAGTTGCCCCACATCTTGTCGGTCTGGCTCTGCCAGTTCTGGCCGTTGACCGTTGACCATTGGCCGTTGACCACTAAGGCCAGCGCCAGGAGGAGTAAAGTCTTCTTCATTTTTATTTTATAGTTGATAGTATAAAGTTTATGGGTGATGGTTTACCGTTATAAAAATTGAAAAGTTTAATTTCAATTCTTCAGTTCTTCAATTCTTCAGTTCTTCAATTCAAATTGTGCCAAAGTTAGTAAGAATAATCTATATTGTAGGCAAAAAGATGGTAAGTTTTGTAAAAATAGAGGGGTGGAGCATCTCTTTTGGATGAAAAAGGAAAAAACAGGTGCTGATATCTTTGCCGTGTCGGCAGATTGTTGTAACTTCGCCGCGCGAAAAAGCGAAACAGCGTGTTTTTACAACATAATGTCTAACTTATCTAACTTTTTTAACTAACTAATTAATGAACAATTTAAAGGAAATTCAGCCACTTGAGGATTTCAACTGGGAGTCCTATGCCGACAGTGCAGCCGTGGCGGAAACAGAAAAGAAAGAGATTGAACAGGCCTACGACAAGACCCTCAATCAGGTGAACGACCACGAAGTGGTGGAGGGTACCGTAATCTCGGTCAACAAGCGCGAAGTGATGGTTGACATAGGCTACAAGTCTGACGGAGTAATCTCGGCCAACGAGTTCCGTTATGACCCTGACCTCAAGCCCGGCGACAAGGTAGAGGTTTACATCGAGAAAGGCGAAGACAAAAAAGGACAGCTGATTCTCTCCCACCGCAAGGCACGTGCCAAGCAGGGTTGGGACCGTGTTAACAAGGCCATGGAGGACAAGGAAGTCGTCAAGGGCTTTGTTAAGGCTCGCACCAA
The DNA here is from genome assembly GCA_902792555.1 of uncultured Bacteroidales bacterium. GTDB lineage: Bacteria > Bacteroidota > Bacteroidia > Bacteroidales > Bacteroidaceae > UBA6382. The sequence goes on from CADAZW010000012.1 coordinate 33,221, forward strand.
GGGTGGCATGATCGTTGATGTGTTTGGCATCGAGGCCTTCCTGCCCGGCAGCCAGATTGACGTGAAGCCCATCCGCGACTACGACATCTTCGTGGGCAAGACCATGGAGTTCCTCGTAATCAAGATCAACCAAGAGTATCGCAATGTGGTGGTTAGCCACAAGGCTCTTGTTAAGGCTGAGCTCGAAAGCCAGAAGAAGGAGATTATCTCCAAACTGGAGAAGGGCCAGGTACTTGAGGGCGAAGTCAAGAATATCACCAGCTATGGCGTATTCATCGACCTTGGCGGCGTTGACGGTCTGATTCATATCACCGACCTCTCATGGGGCCGCGTGGGAGACCCCCACGATATCGTGCAGCTTGGCCAGAAGCTCAACGTGGTAATCATTGACTTCGACGAGGAGAAGCAGCGTATAGCCCTCGGTCTGAAGCAGCTCACCCCGCATCCTTGGGAGGCTCTTGATCCCAACATACAGGTTGGCGACAAGATTAAGGGTAAGGTTGTAGTGATGGCCGACTACGGTGCATTCGTTGAGGTAGCTCCCGGCGTTGAAGGTCTCATCCACGTCAGCGAGATGAGCTGGAGCACTCACCTCCGCTCTGCTCAGGACTTCCTCAAGGTAGGTGACGAGGTGGAGGCTGTAGTGCTCAACCTCGATCGCGCAGAGCGCAAGATGTCGCTTGGCATCAAGCAGCTTAAGGACGATCCTTGGCAGAATATCGAGGAGCGCTATCCCGTGGGCAGCAAGCATACTGCAAGGGTTCGCAACTTTACCAACTTCGGCGTGTTTGTAGAGCTGGAGGAGGGAGTTGACGGCCTCATCCATATCTCCGACCTTTCCTGGACCAAGAAGGTTAAGCATCCTTCTGAGATTACCAAGATCGGTGCTGACATCGAGGTTGTAGTGCTGGAGATTGACAAGGAGAGCCGCCGCCTCAGCCTTGGTCACAAGCAGACCGAGGAGAATCCCTGGGATGTATTCGAGACCATCTTCACTGTTGGCTCCATCCACGAGGGTACCATTATCGAGGAGCATGACAAGGGTGACGTAATCCAGCTGGAGTACGGCATCGAGGGCTTCGCCACTCCTAAACACCTTGTTAAGGAGGACAAGACCAAGGCTCAGCTCAACGAGAAGCTTCCCTTCAAGGTGCTTGAGTTCAACAAGATGACTCGCCGCATCATCCTCAGCCACAGCCGCGTATTTGAGGATGAGCAGCGCGCTGAGCGCAAGGCTACTGCCCCGCGCAAGCCGCAGGAAGAGACTCCCGAGATTCAGAATCAGGCTGCTGCTAACTCCCTGGCCGACAACGATGCTCTTGCCGAACTCAAGGCAAAGCTTGCTGAGCAGGGCGGTGCAGAGTAAAGACTGTTCTCTGAACTCTATAAAGATTATTAAAGTCCTTAGGGTCCTTAAGGTCCTTAGGGACTTTAATAATTTCCCCTCTCTCTCCATTACCCTTTCCTAATTATATAATAAGGTACGCGCGTAAGAATGGAAAAGACTCCGAAGACAAAGTTTGAGGTTACAGTTCTGGGCTGCGGCAGTGCCACACCCACTCCGCGCCACAATCCGTCGGCGCAGATTGTCAACATTCACGACAAGCTGTCGCTTGTTGACTGCGGTGAGGGCACACAGTTGCAGATGCGCACATGCAGGCAGAAATTCATGGCTCTGCGTAATGTGTTTATTTCCCATCTTCACGGCGACCATTGCCTTGGCCTTGTAGGGCTCATCTCTTCATATGGGCTGCTGGGACGCACGATGGATTTTCATGTCTATGCTCACGCAGAGCTCCAGCCCTTGCTGGATGCTCAACTCAATCTGTTCTGTCACAGCCTTGACTTTGAGGTGGTGTTCCATCCTGTGGACCCCAAGAGTCACGCTCTTATCTACGAAGACCGCAGCATGGAGGTATGGAGCCTGCCGCTTAAGCATAGTATGCCATGCAATGGATTCCTCTTCCGCGAAAAGCCTGCCCTGCCACATATCAATCGCGAGATGACTGATGCCTACGGGATACCCGTTTGCTATCTTAACAATATCAAGGCGGGCGAAGACTGGGTGATGCCCGACGGTCGCGTCATTCCTAATTCACGCCTTACCACGCCTGCCGCTCCGCCACGCACCTATGCCTATTGTTCCGACACGGCCTACTATCCTAAGATTGTTCAGCTAATAGAAGGTGTGGATCTCCTATACCACGAAGCCACATATGACAATAGCAAGGAGAAAAAGGCTGCTATTCATGGTCATTCCACAGCCGGTCAGGCTGCAAGCATTGCTAAGCAGGCTGGAGTGCGCCGCCTTATGATTGGCCACTATTCCGCCAGCTATGATGACACATCACTTTTGCTAAGTCAGGCTCGCGAGGTTTTTCCTGATACCATAGCCGCCAATGAAGGCCTGACAGTAAAGGTCTGAGTAATAACCAATAATCAATAACCGAACCCATCCCCCATCCTTCCCCTCATGGGAGGGAGTCCTCCCCCCTGGGGGGGAGTCAGAGGGGGCTTCCCTCACTCCTTACTTCTTACTCCTCACTCCATGAAACCTCTATACCGTAACATCTTTTTTCTGCTTGGTGCCATAGCTGTGGTGATAATGCTGCTGACCTTCGATATGGACTACTCTGAATTGTGGGCCCATATCCGTCGTGCAGGATGGTGGTTCGCCGCCGTTGTGGGAGTCTGGGTAGTGATATATTTCTTCAATGCCATAAGTTGGTATTGCATCATTCGCAACGGGGAGACCCCTTCTCCTGTCGCTCTTAGCAAGGTATATAAGCTGACCATCTCAGGCTTTGCCCTCAA